>NZ_CAJYDP010000008.1:0-189345 GCF_913757945.1 Methanoculleus sp. 10
GCTATTGCCACGGGGAATGGGGACCGGGGAGGGAGCTCGCCCCCCTCCCCGGAGGTAGGTACCCTTACGTTCCTCTCCTGCATCCCCTGCCCGACCGCCTTCGCGAAGAACCCGAACCCCGTGGATCCGGCGGCCTCATACCGTCACCCTTCGTGCGGGGTGACCGGGCCAAAAAAGAGGTCTAACGGACGACGAGCAGCGGCGACCTGATTGCACCACCGATGTCTTCGAGCAGGGCGCCGATCCGGGTCTTCCCGCTCTTGCCGAAAGCCCCCATGACGACCAGCCCGTATTCGCCGGAGTTCGCCTCTCTGACGACCTCGTCCCTGACGCGACCCTCGACGATCTTCGACGAGCATCGGACCTTCTCCCCCGTATAGCGGGAGAGGATGCCGGCGAGGTCATCCTCGGTGCTCTTGTGCATATCCGCCCAGATCCGGCTCTCATAATCTCTCAGCCTGTCGCAGATGCCACTCTGGGCACAGAAGTTGAACGCCATCGCTTTGGCCTCCGCAATGTCCAGCACCGAGAAGAGGACCACCTCGGCATTCTTCCGCTTCGCCACCTCACTTGCGTGGAGAGCCGCTTTCTGACTCCACTTCGAACCATCGATCAGCACGAGAATCTTCATGTCGTTCACATCCCAAATGTCAGCCAGAGCATCCCAAACCCTACCCCCACCGTCACGAAGAGCACCAGCATCCCCACTTTCAGGAAATCGATGAAGGTGATGCCGATCCCCTCGCGCTCGGCGATACCGATAACGACGACGTTTGCCGATGCCCCGATGGCGGTACCGTTCCCGCCGAGGCAGGCGCCGAGGGCAAGCGACCACCAGAGCGGGTAGACATCCATCGTCGCCCCGAGGTCGTGGATGAGCGGGATCATCGCCGCGGTCAGGGGAATGTTGTCAACGATCGCCGAGGCGATCGCGGCAAACCAGGTCACGATGAACATCGCTTCGCCAGTCGACCCGACGTTCTCGACCATGACCGCGGCGATGCTCGCGATGACGCCGGTCTCGACAAGGGCGCCGACGATGACGAAGAGGCCGCCGAAGAAGAAGAGGGCCGGCCACTCGATCTTCTCAAAGATCTCCTCAGGGGACTGCCGGCTCCAGAAGAGGAGGATCGCCGCCCCGATGAGGGCCACCTCCGCAGGCTCAAGCCCCATCGCCGGGTCGACGAACGGCAGGAAGATATGCAGGATCTCACCGATGCGATCGTGGATAAAGAAGAGGAGGACCACAAACGCAATGACAGTCACCGACTTCCGGAAGAGCGCCCGATCTGTGATTGCCGCCCGTTCGTCCAGATTATTGAGCGTCCGGACCATCTCCCTGCGCTCATCGGCGTTCACTTTCATCGACCGGCCGTAGATGAGGTACATCATCAGGAGGAGGATCGCCATATCGACGACCATGATGGGGGCAAGATGGATCAGGAACTCGTTGAACGTCAGCCCGGCAGAGGAGGCGATCATGATGTTTGGGGGGTCGCCGATGAGCGTCGCCGCCCCGCCGATGTTCGAGGCAAAGATCTCCGTGACCAGAAAGGGGACGGGGTTGAGTTTCATCACCCTCGCGACGTAGAGGAGCATCGGGGTGAGAAGGAGGACGGTGGTGACATTATCGAGGAACGCGCTCACCACTGCGGTCACGAGCGCAAAGAGGACGAGGACCCGGATCGGGCTCCCGTTCGCGAGTTTTGCCGTCCTTATCGCGATAAACTCGAAGAGGCCGCTCCCCCGGGCGGTATTGACGATGATCATCATCCCGAGGAGCAGGAAGATCGTCCCGAAGTCGACGTGTTCCAGGAGCGCCTCCCAGGGGACGACCCCGAGGAAGACGACGATCGCCGCCCCGAGCATGGCGGCGACCGCCCGGTGGATCCGCTCGTCGATGATGAGTGCGTAGGTGAAGAGAAAGACCGCTACGGCGATCAGCGCAACAGTATCCATTGATGCACCCGTCAGTAGATGAGCGCCGGGGTCTCCACCCGCTGGCAGATGCGCAGGACGATCGGGCTGACCGAGACGTCGGTCGACTCGCCGTCGGCATAACGCCGGCAGAGCGCGACCATGTCGTGGTTCTTCGCCATCCGGACGACGTCGTCGCCTTTATGCCCGATAAACATCCGCGTCTGGACCGGGAAACCATGGCCTTTGAGCTTTGCCGTGGTCCGGTCGAGAAGTTCCCGACCGTACTCTTCCTTCTTTGCCCGGAACTCTTCCGTCGATGCATGGTTGAGCGCCTGCTCGAGGAGTTCGATCACTCCAGCGTCGGTGATGTAGGCAAGCGTTATGGTGGCGTTATAGGCGGAGAGCACCTCGATCGCCTCGTCGGTGATATCATGGACGAAGAGGTCGAGCGGGATCAGGATCGACCGGACTTCCGGGACGAGCATCTCCTCGTCGGTCAGCAGAAACTCGCTGTAATCCTTGAGGACCGCCTCGTAGCGCCGCCCGACGATGTCTTTGAACTTTCGCTGGATCAAGGAAGAAGAGTATCCCATTGTAATTCACCTTTACGTTTTCCGGAACTTTCGTTTAATACTTTGCCCGTCCGGCCCTGCCGGGCTCTCTCCCGGAACACCATGAGGCGTCCCCGGCAGGAGTTGCCGACTCCAGGCCGGGAGGTTGCCCTCACCCCTCCCGCCCGGAACCCGCTGCTTCCCTGCAGGCCGGACAGAGCATCTTCTTCTTCCGGTCCAGTTCGTCCAGCGTCCGCGGCCGGAACATGACGCACTCGGGGTTTTCGCAGTGCCCGAGCCCGAGGAGGTGCCCGACCTCGTGCGCTCCCTCTTTTGCGGTCCGGTCGATCAGGTCGGCATCGTCCGGCGTCCTGCCGTAGTAGCTGTTCCCGAGGCGGGCGGTCGAGACGACGGCGACGCCGCTTGCCGGCCTCGCGAGACCGAAGACGAAGTCGCACCCGTTGACGTAGAGGTCGCGGGAGGTGACGAGGAGCAGGGGGCCGGCAACCTCGTACCTGCGAGTGAGGGTGTCCTGCAGGCGGTCCAGGATCTTTTGAGCATCGTGCTGGTTGCGGTTCCTGTCGTAGCCGTCGATGAGGAGCGGGTACTCGACGAACCCGGCCTCCCTCCCGAGGATCATCTCGATCATCCGGGCGACCGGGAGCTCGATGCCTTCCGGAGCCTGCCGGTCCCAAAGAATATTGATGCCCATTGTCTAATCTCTGGGTAATGCGTCACTATAAACGTATTGAACGGGGTATCGGGGAGTATATCGCCGGCCGCTACCGGCGCGCCGTGGAAGTGGGCATCGGCAACAACCCCGACGCCGCACGCGTGATCGCGGCCGCCGGCGGCCTTATGCTCTGCACCGACATCAGGCCCGGCATCCGCCACGACGGACTCACCGTGGTGACCGACGATATCTTCGAGCCCGACCACAGGCTATACGCGGGCGCGGACCTGATCTACGCCGTGCGCCCCGGCGTGGAGATGGTCCCGCCGCTGATCGCGCTTGCTTCCCGGACCAACTGCGACCTCCTGGTCTACCACCTGGGGTGCGAGATCTACGAGGACGGCGGCGATGTCGTGGACTGCGGCCCGGTCCTCCTCCACCGCTACCACCGCCGCTGCCCTTAAAAGAGCGTCGCCTGGCCCTGCGGGAGGTCCCGGCGCGTCTCTTCGGGAGGATCGTCGTTCTGGGTTTTCCTGTCGGACGCCTTCTCTTTCCCGGACACCTTCTTCTCTTTTGCCTTCCCTTCTTTTGCCACGTCTTTGACGATCTTTGCGGCACGGGCCTTATCATGGATGAAGAGGTTCAGTTCGTCGGCGTCGAGTCCGAACTCGCGGACGTAGCCTTTCGGGTCCTGCTCAACGAGGATGCCGATCACGGTGAAGAAGTCTTCGCGGAGGGCATCCTCCGGGATATGCGTCATCTCGCTGAGCTTCCGCGTCAGGCCCGCCCGGACCGTCTTCTGCTTCTTTGATGCCCCCATCTTCTGCCAGCGCGAAGGGGGCATGATGCGGCCGCGGACGCCGCGCCCGCCGGCGGCATCGGCGACGCCAAGGAGCATCACCGCGCTTGCGTATCGCCAGAGGGTGTAGTACTGCCGCCGGAACGTCCGGCCGATATACTCGTCCGCCCTTGCAAGGCAGGCATAGCCCTTCGCGCGGGAGGCGAGATCGGGGATATAATCGATATTTCCTTCGAGCCACTGCTCGATGGTGTCGGGGGTATCTTCGACCTCCACCGCCATGCGGAGCAGGTCGGCGTCTCCCCGCCCCTTAAAGACCCCACCGACGAGCTCGAAGATGGTGGACCGCTCGTCCTTTGCGGAGGTGTGGACGTCGCCCGCCGCGAGGCGCTCCTTCCCGATAGCCGCGGCGTAGAGCATGTTCACCGCCGCCCGCATATCGCCGCCGGCGCGTTCGGCGATATCGTCGAGTGCGGCGGGGTCGCACGCCACGCCCTCTGCGGCACAGATGTGGCGAAGACGGGGGACGATCGAGCGGGCCTGGAGCGCCCGGAACTGCACCGGCTCCGTGGCCGCTTTGAGGTCTCGCGAGAGGGAGTAGTAGTCGTTTGCTATCAGGATGATGGGCTGCCTTGACGCCGCGATGATCTCCACGATCGCCTTCGCCCCGCCCCGGTCAGCCTGCCCGTGCAGGTTGTCGGCCTCGTCGAGCAGGATGAGTTTTTGGCTCGCGCCGGAAAGGGTGGCCGTGGTCGACCCGGAACCCGCCACCCGCTCGAGGGCCGGTTTCGTCCGCTGGTCGGAGGCGTTCAGTTCCACCACCTCCCAGTTCATGTCGTTTGCAAGGGCGTACGCGCTTGAGGTCTTGCCGATACCGGGTTTCCCGTACAGGACGAGCGGTTTCTTCTGCCGCGACCAGTCCCGCGCCCACTCGTACATCTGCCTGACGGCGCCGGCGTTCCCCACAACGTCCTGAAGATGCTGCGGCCTGTACTTCTCCGCCCAGTCCATAAAGATCTATACGACGCGGTGCATCAAAAATACAACCCCGGAGAAGGGCATATCGTTCCGGGATGACGCGGCGGGGGGCTGCCGTTTCATGGCAGAATACCTGCGGGAGGCCTCTCCCTGATCCAGACCGGGTGTGCTGTGCTGCCGGCTATCGGTTCCTGGAGCAGAGTGCATATTACTGGTGAATCAAATACATTATCTCTGATGAGGCAGAATACCATAAAGAAAAGTGGAGTGTTGGTGTTCTTGTGGTGAAAGATTGCTCCACAGATACGGTAGCACAGGCCGTCAGGGAATATGAAGGCGTTACCCGGAAGCGGGCAATCGGGGATATGGTCCGGTCCCTCCGGATCGAGAGCCCCGATGTCGTCGCCTCGTTCGGCGAAGACGCCGCGGTCATCCGGCATAACGGAGAGGATGCGCTGTTGCTTGCGGCAGACGGTATCTGGAGCAAGCTCATGGAGGCGGATCCGTTCTGGGCAGGGTACTGTGCGGTGCTCGTGAACGTTCACGATATCGCCGCTATGGGGGGGAAGCCCGTTGCGATGGTCGATATCCTCTCCGTCACGAACGACACGATCCGCGACGACGTGACCCGGGGCATGGTTGCCGCATCCGCTCAGTTCGGCGTCCCGATCGTGGGCGGGCACCTGCACCCTGAGACGCCGTACAGCGTCGTGGATGTGGCGATCCTCGGGACGGCTCGGATGGACCAGATCATCTTCTCGGATACGGCAGAGGAGGGTGACCGGGTGGTCGCGGCGATCGATCTCGACGGCCGGGTTCACCCGTCGTGCTGTTTCAACTGGGACTCCGTCACGATGAAACCGGCGGAGGTGGTGCGGGCCCAGATCCGGGTGATGGAGGAACTCGGGAAAGAGCGCCTGGTGACGGCCGGCAAGGACATCAGCAACCCGGGTGTCATCGGGACGCTCGGGATGCTCCTTGAGGTGAGCGAGAAGGGCGCGGTGGTCGACCTTGAGGCGATACCCCGGCCGGATCTCTCCGCCCTTGACCTCTCCTTCGAGCAGTGGGTACGCATGTATCCCGGCATGGGGTTCATCCTGACCGTGAAGGAGGAGAACGTGGAGGAGGTCTGCCGCCGGTTTGCCGGTGTCGGCATCACCGCGGCTCCTATCGGGGAGGTGAACGGGAGCCGGAGGCTGACCGTCAGGTACCTGGGACGGGAGACGCAGGTCTTTGACCTGGACCAGGACGGCATCATGCAGATCTTCACTGAAGGGGATGTATGCCGCCGGTAGCGGTCGGACTTGGTGCGGCATCCCCTGACGAGAGGATCCTTGCGACCGTCCGGGCGGTCGGCCGGGAGGTTGATCTCACTCTTTTTTCCTGCCCGGGAACTGCCGGCTCGTTTGGAGAAGGGGTTAGGGTCGTTGAGGCGGAGCAACCGCAGATCGCTCTCATCCAGGCTCTCGCCGCCGGCGAGATCGACGCCGCCGTCAGGGGCACCCTGCCGGCATCTTCCACGCTCGCGGCCCTCAAGGGGGCTGCAGGTGTCGACCACCTGGAGCGGATCGCTCTCCTCGAGACCGCCGACGGGCACCTCTTTCTCCTCGCCCCGGTCGGGGTCGATGAGGGCTGGACGGTCGCTGAGAAGGTCCGGTTCGTCGAACGCGGTCGCCAGATCGCCAGGAGTTTCGGGCTTGCCGGGGGGGTTGCTGTCCTCTCGGGCGGGAGGCTTGGGGACCTCGGGCGGCACCCGGCCGTCGACCGGACGATGGCGGACGCCGAGCTTGTCGCCCGCCTGACCGGGGCAGAGCATACCGAGATCCTGATCGAGGAGGCGGTGAGGCGATACGGGATGGTCGTCGCTCCCGACGGGATCTCGGGTAACCTGATCTTTCGTACACTCACGTTCCTTGGATCCGGGGTCGGACATGGTGCCCCGGTGGTAAATATCGATAAAATTTTCGTGGATACGTCGCGCGCCTCACCAGATTATACGAATGCTATATTGCTCGCGAAATCGTTAGCGGAATCCCGGAAATCCTGAATGACGCCTCCTCTTCAGGAAATAACCAATTTCCAACGCTTTTTCAATCGCCACAATTTTATGCCGGGTATCGGGATGCCCTGCCCATAAGCATCGCCGATAGGAAAGAGAAACGCAAATTTTCGAAATAATCCCGAAATGTTTAAATATTAACTCATACACCTCTTTTTAGAGGTGAAATTTGATTATGGCAGATCTACCTATTGCTGCGGTTGTTCGGATCGCAAAGAAGAATGGTGCTGAGAGGGTCGGCAGCGATGCTGCTGCTGCACTTGTCGTGAAGGCTGAGGCGTATATCGCCGAGCTGACCAAGGAAGCCAACAGGCTTGCCCAGCACGCGGGACGCAAGACGATCAAGGCTGAAGATGTCGAGCTCGCGGTCAAGTCCGCGTAACCCGGCTGCTTTCTCTTCTCTTTACCGGGGGTCCGAGAGACCCCCTTCCTGGGTCCGTGGGTCCGTCCCGGCGGTGAAGCCTTTCTCTAGAGGGGTTCGGCGTCTCGCGGGCATCCCGCCGCGGTGCACACCGGGCGCTTATGCCGGCGGTGGGCGTCAGACACCTCTATCTTCGTTTCCAGGCAGGTTATGCCGGGAGCACGATAAAATGGATGCGGTGTACAAAGAGAGGCTCTGCAGGACGATACGCCGTCCTGGGGGCAATACCCTCCCGGCCTCCCTGCAGGGGGATACTCATACGTCGCTCTCCGGCATCCCCGGGGTGGGCCATACATTCCTCTCCGGCAACCCCGTGTTGGTTCTGTATTCCCGGATGCTGCCCGGTGCCCGCGCCCTGATGGGGAAAGGTACCGGATCCGGATTTTTCCCATGGAGCGGACCGTGGCGGCTGTCGCCACGGATCCGGGTCTTCTCCGGGATCTGGCAGTGGACCGTGCAGATACGCCTACGGGGGGGACCGGGGAGGGGCCTCCGATGTTCCCCACCCCTCCCGGCCTTTGCCCGCCGGTCTCCTGGAGGGATACTCACACCCATCCTTTGGCAACCCCCACCCCTCCCGCGCTGCGCGCTCCTCCCCGCCCCCTCCCGGGGGCAGGGGCAGTGCTTGCGATATCCGGTGGGAATCCGTGCCCGGAAGCGCCCCTCGCGCCGGTTTCCCGGAGGGGCAGGGGAGAGCAAGCCTGGATCCGGTTCCTCTCCGGGGTCTCGCCTTGCAGTGGACCGTGGCGGATATCCTCATTGGGGAGGGCCGACGGGGAGGGGAATCATCCCCCCTGTCTCCAACCCCTAAATTCCTTACTTCTCGTCGACCCCGCCCCGCCCGCGGGATGAGCCGTGTCCGGGAGTGCCCCCCTGGCACGGCCTTCCGTGGAGTGCGAACTCCGGGCAGCACTCTCTTCCGGTGAGGGTACCGCGTGGTGAGGGGCGGTGCAGGAGTGAACCGCGGCACCCGACCGTTCACACCACCCCTTCGTGCTCTTCACGGCAAGGTGAGCGGCAACGGTGCACATGAGATGTCGGATACAACGGTCCACCGGGCCAAACAGGTGCGCTCACGCTTCACCATTCTTTTTTGAGAACCCGACGTAAAACCGGAGTTACAACGAAAAGCGGCATGAAGAGCGGCAGCGATGAGATACAACGGGATACAGCGTGCTTTAATGAAAAGAACGATGGGCCCGATGCGATTCGAACGCATGACCTCCCGGTTATCAGCCGGGTGCACCACCGGCTATGCTACGGGCCCAATAGGACTACCTTACAATATCCGCTATCATAGCACTTAATTGTTTTGGCTTATATCCAAAGCGCTATGTTGAAAACCGATAATAGAAGTACAGTTGAGTTGAACAATGGCTGTACGATACTTACTCGGGAATGAAGGCATCGCCCACGCAAGCCTTGAGGCAAACATCGATTTTGCCAGCGGCTACCCGGGAACGCCGTCCTCAGAGGTGATCGACATCCTCCGGGCGCAGGAGGAGCGTCCCTTCACCGTGGAGTGGTCCACAAACGAGAAGGTCGCCTTCGAGAACGCGCTCGCCGCTGCATGGTGCGGCCTCCGGGCACTCTGCACCATGAAGCACGTCGGGCTGAACGTGGCGGCCGATCCCCTGATGACGAGCGCATACACCGGGGTGACCGGCGGGTTTGTCATCCTCTCCGCAGACGACCCCTTTGCGCACAGTTCCCAGAACGAGCAGGACACCCGGCGCTACGCGCACTTTGCCCGGCTCCCCTGCCTCGACCCGGCATCGGTCCAGGAGGCGCACGATATGATGCGGGACGCCTTCGCCCTCTCCGAGGAGTTCGGTCTTCCGGTGATCTTCCGGCCCACCACCCGGATCTGTCACTCAAAGAGTGACGTCGAGATCGGAGAGGTCGGCACCGGACACCGGACCGCTGTCTTTTGCCGCGATCCCCGGCAGTACGTGGTCATCCCCGCGCACACACGGGTGCTCCACAAGAAACTGAACGAGAAGCAGCAGGCGCTCAAACAGAGGCTCGTCGAACTCGGCTACAACCGCCACACCATCCGGGGCCGGATCGCCGTCGTCACGAGCGGCGTCGCGGCCGCCTACGTCCGGGAAGTGATCCCCGACGACGTCTCGCTCGCAGTAATCGGGGCCTACCCCATCGACGAGGAGTGGCTGGCGGCCTTCGTCGACCGGCACGAGAAGGTCCTCGTCGTCGAGGAGCTCGCTCCGGTCGTCGAGGAGGCAGTCCGCCAGGCGGCGACGAAGACGGAGGTCTTCGGGAAGATGACCGGCACGGTGCCGTACGAGGGAGAGTTCACCCCGGCAACCGTCGCCGCCGCCATGCTTGAGGCGGGCATCGCCCCCACGGCGGCCTTCCCGGCGGCCGCACCGGTCGGTGGGGTGCCGCCCCGACCGCCGATCCTCTGCGCCGGGTGCATGCACCGGCCGACGTTCTACGCGATGCGCAAGGTCTTCCGCGACGGCATCTTCCCAAGCGACATCGGGTGCTACACCCTCGGCCTCCAGCTCGGGGCGGTGGATACCACCATCTGCATGGGCGCCTCGATCACCGTCGGGAGCGGCATCGCACGGTCAGGGGAGGTGCACCCGGTGATCTGCACCATCGGCGACTCGACGTTCCTCCATACCGGGATACCGGGGCTCTTAAACGCCGTCTACAACGGCGCTGATATGGTCGTTGTCATCCTCGACAACCGGATCACCGCCATGACCGGCCATCAGCCGAACCCCAACACCGGAGTGACCGCAACCGGGGAGGAGAGCACCCCCATATCGCTTGAGGCGATCTGCCGGTCGTGCGGGGTCTCCTGGGTCGAGACCGTCGACCCCTACGACCTGCCGGTGCTCCTCGACACCTTCCGCCGGGCAAAGGAGCGCAAGGGTGTCCGCGTCATTATCGCAAAGCAGCCCTGCGTCATCACCGCGCGGAGGAGCGGGATCCGGCGCAAGGCCTACGCGGTCGACCCGGAGCGGTGCACCGGCTGCGGCGCCTGTCGGTCGTTCGGCTGTCCGGCGATCGCATTTTCCGCGAAGAACGCGACGATCACCGACCTCTGCGCCGGGTGCGGCGTCTGCGCGGACATATGCCCATCGGGTGCGATCGGCATGGAGGGACGGCAATGAAACCCTCGTTTGATATCCTGATCGTCGGGATCGGCGGCCAGGGAACTGTCCTCGCCTCGAACGTCCTCGGGGAGGCGTGCATCATCGAGAACCGGACCGTCCGGAGCGCCGAGACCCACGGCATGGCGCAGCGCGGGGGGTCGGTGGAGAGCCATATCCGCATCGACGGGAAGTTCGGGCCCCTGGTCGTGCCGGGGACGGCCGACCTCCTGATCGCCTTCGACCTCCTCGAGGCCCTCCGCTACCGCCACTATCTCCCGGCCAAAGGAAGGCTCGTGGTGAACCGGCACCTCGTCGTCCCCACGTCGGTCTACCAGCAGAACCTGAATGTGCCCGACGAAGAGAGCATCCTTGCCGCGCTTGCCGATCTCGACGTTGCTCGCATCGACGCGGCAGGCCTCGCGGAGGAAGCGGGGAGCATCCTCTCGCAGAACATCGTCATGCTCGGGGCCGCGTCCCGGGACATTCCGCTCCGGCCCGAGACCCTCGAAGAGGCAGTGCGGCGGTGCGTCCCGAGAAAGACCGTCGAGATCAACGCCGCGGCCTTCCGGCTTGGGCGGGAGGCGGGAGAGCGGAGTCGCAGCACACCCTGATGAGGGAGCCCGCCGGGGCTTTCCCGGCCCGCCGTCCGCAACCTGTATTACCCACCCTGCCGACCTGATACGGCATGAGCGAGCGGGATATCGTTGCAGCGCTGGAACGCCGGGCGGGCGCAAAGCCGGAGTTCCGGCTCTCTGAACTGCAAAAAGACCTCGGAACCGGGCAGTCACCCGAACACCTCGCCGGGGAGATCCGCCCGCACCTCGATACCCTCGGCCTCACCCTCAGGCCTTCCGGCGACGACTACGTGATCATCCGCCGGGGAGCCGGGTGCCTCACGGTCGATGATGCCGGGCGCGAGCGCCAGCTCGCGTTCTTCCGGAACCCTGAAGTGCCCGGCTACATCCAGCGGCTGGTCGAGTCCTACATAGTAAGGAAGACGGGGAAGCCGTGGGACGACCCTGCCGTCCTCGACCGGATGGCGAACGCCATCCTTGTCCAGAAGAGCAGGTACTGGAAGGAACAGCGGGTGAGTTACCGGAAGGCCTACCAGGTCCTCGGCTACCTCGCCTACCACGCGCCCGTCTACCTGGTGCAGTTCGAGCACATCTTCTGGCAGGTCATCAACCAGGGGCTCGCAAAACCCAACATGCGCATCCTCGATCTCGGCACCGGGCCGGGGGTCGTGCCGCTCGCCGTCATCGACCTCCTCGGGAGGATCGGGAGCGGGTCGGCGGAGGTCTACGCCGTCGAACGATCACAGGAGCATATCGAGGCGTACAACGCCCTCGTCCCGGCCGCAGCCGCGGAGCAAGGAAACACGGTACGGGTAGAAAAACCCATCAGAGGGGATATCGGGGAGATCACGGGCAGGTCCCTGCCCGACCGGATTGATCTTATGGTCTTCTCGAACGTGCTCGGTGAACTCCGTCACATGGAGATCGAGCAGCGTGCCGATCTTGTTGTCGCTCTTGCCGGACGGCTCGCACCTGACGGGACGATCGTCGTCGTGGAGCCCGCCGACCTCGCGAACGCGACCGCGATGAGACAGACCGTCCGCGCGATCGCCGACCGGGGGCTTACCATCCACAGCCCCTGCTCGTTCATCTGGGGCACCGCCTGCAACCCCGCGCGGTGCTGGACCTTCGAGCAGAAGGGCGACATCCGGCCGACCCGGCTGATGGAGCGGCTCGCAGAGGGGAAAGATGGCTACCGGTTCATGAACGTCGATATCAAGTACTCTTCAGCGCTCCTGCGGAAGGATGCACTGGTGCAGCACGCCTACCGGGTCCCGTCAGGGGCGAAGTTCGCCCGCTTCTCCCACCTCCGCCGGCACGTCGATCGAACGATCAACGCCGTCGCCGCGCTGATGTCGGGAAACCTCGGCGATGACCGGACGAAGGTCTACAAGGTCTGCGACGGAACGCCAGGAGACCCGGTCTACGCCGTGATCCCCGCGACCCTCCGCGGCCCGAACCGCGACGCGCTCCGGGATATCGCTTACGGTGAGATAGTCCAGCTCTATGGGGTCCTCGTCCGCTTCAACAAGGACCACGGCGCGTACAACCTCGTGGTCCTGCCGGGGACCCGGGTAGAGCCGGTCGAATGCCCGGCGGGGAACGGGGCCGGGACAGAGGCCGCATAGGTCCCCTTCCCCGGTTGCGATAGCTGCTACAGTGAGAACAGCCAGCCCCCCGCCCGGTGCCATCACCGGTAAGACCCCACGGCTCCCGGGACAGGAGGGAGGCGCCGGATCCCCGCCGACCCGCCCTGAAAGATCCCCGGCTGAAAAAGGGATTACGCCGCCTCCCCGCCTGCGCGGAACGGGCAGGCGCCCCTGAGCGCGTAGAGCAGCCCGCCGTAGCCGAGGCTGACGGCGACGATCTGGACGATCGTCCCAAGCAGCGGTATGAAGAAGAGGATCTGCAGGATCACAAACCCGAGGACGAATATCCCCATGCGCCCCGGTGTCCACCCCGCCCGTGAGGTGATGGCGTCCCCGAGGGCGTATGCGACAAAGAGCGACGATATCATCAGGGCGACGATGAAGAGCAGCCCCCCGACGAGCGCGATGGGGATTCCAATGACGGTGACGGCGACGATCAGGAGGACGATCGCCGTTGCGATGATCGCAATAAACCCGAGAACCGTGAGGACGATCGGGCTCCTCTCGACCTCCCGGACCACCGCCGAGAACGGGCCGGGAAGGAACCTGATGAGGAGGAGGCCGAGGATGAGGAACCCGATCGCGGCAAGCACCGAGAAGATGCCGGGCAGCGGCAGCGCCGGTTCCTGCGCCTCCTCGAACGTCACGTTCCCGGCCGTGCCGGTGTTATTGAAGGTGCCGGCCGAGACGGTGAGGTTACGCAGGACCACTCCCTCGTTCGTGGCATCCCCTGCGCTGATCACCGCGTCCCGCAGGATGACCGCATCTCTTCCGATCCGGACCGTGCCCCCGGCGATGAGGACGTTTGTCGCGTTTCCGTTCACCTCGATATCGCCCCCGGCGGCGAGCACCTTCCCGCCGACATCGCCGTTGATGATCAGGGTGCCTCCCGCGGCGATGACGTCGCCCCGGACCGGCGCGTCCACCGTCACCATGCCCCCGGCGACCGTCAGGCTGTCGACCGGGGCGCTGACGGTCACGGACCCGCCCGACGCTATCACGTCGTCGGGGATGGGGGCCTCGATCCGCGGCTGGTCCCCGCCGAGGAAGGTCAGCGCCTGGGCTCCTGACGGGATGAGCAGCAGGACAAGGATGATCACTACAAGGTGTTTCATGGGGGAGGAGAGATCGCTCCCCCTCAAAAAGGTTCGTGCGGGGAAGAAACCGGTCGTGAAGGCGGCCCGGAAGGGCCCCCTTCACCCCATAGGACCTCTCCAGCAGCAAAAAGGGCGTCGCGAATCTCCGCCTGCTACACCAGCTCCTGAAGGCGGCGCTTGAGTTCCGAGATCGCCTCGTCCTTCCCGCGGACATCCGACTCCTGGAGCGAACGGATGTTCTCCTCAACCGACGTCACGAGCCACTCCTTCGGGATGCCGGACGCCGGAAAGAGCTCCTGCCACTCGGCGGACCCGAACGGGATGACCTTGACCAGTTTTCCGAGGATGTTCCAGTCGACGACCCGGTAGTCCTCCCCGGTGCTGGTATCCTCGACCTGGATCGACCGGTCCTCGTTGCACCTGAGAACCCGGCCGTGGATGACATAGACGCTCACCTCATTCTTATCGGTGAAGGTGATCTGGACCACATCACTCGGTTGCGGGCTCTCGGGCACCATATAGAGGTTGATATCGCCCGGGTACATCAGGTCCGGCTCGTATCTGTCCGCGATACCGATGTACCCGGTATCCGAGACATAGAGCCGGAGGTACTCCTGATAAAACTTCCGGACGATCCAGTAGACCGCCCCGGGATGCGTCTCGGCCAGTTTCAGGAGGAGATTGTGGATGGCGCTCGGGATACTCTCGGGCCGATCCAGCACCTCGCGCGCCAGCCTCTCGTACGCCTCTACAACTCCGGTCTCTGTCTGTGTTGCCTCTGCCATACTAACAAACCCCGGCGCATAGTACCGGTGGTAGGATAAAAGTGTTCCTCCGGGGTATTCCGGTTCGCCGTCCGGTTCGGCTTTTGCGCCCGCTGTTCCGGCACCGGCCTGGGAGGGGGAAAACCCGCCGGCGATCGCCCCGGGTGCGTGCGGGAACACCGGGAAGAGAAGAACTATAATACTTATATTCGACCGTGACCATACAGTAAAGCAGAGGATATTGATATGGGTGGCATAAAGGATTCTACGTATCTTGATGTCAAGAAGGCCCTCGCCCGGCGGTTCTCCCCCCAGGAAGGGTGGCAGTTTGCATGGTATCCCACCTACGGCAGTGTGCAGCCGGAGTGTGTGCTCTCCCGCCGGATCGCCGGCAGGACTGAGCGGGTGGTCGTGAGCGTGAAGATGGCCCCTGCGGTCCCGAAGGAGGCCGTCGAGGAACTCCTGGATCAGTCCCGGGCGCTTGCCGCAAATAACATCAGCGTCGATAAGGCGGTCCTTGTCGTGCCCGGCGGGGCGAACGTCTCCCGGGTTCCTGAGGGGATCGAGATCCTCGAGATGGGCAACTGGCAGATCGTCGGCGGCCGCATCGCCTGGTCGAAGAATATCGAACGCAGTGCCTTTATCCAGGAAGAGCGCGCGAAGAGGGGCTTGGCGTAAGCCGAGCACCCTCAAAACTTTTCTTACATCCCAAAATCAAAGAGCGTCGTCCGCGACGGGTCGACGTCGTGCCAGTCCCACCCGAGCGGCTCGATAATCCTCGAGATGGGGCCTTTGAGCGTCTTTTCAAGCATCGTCTCCCAGTCGACGACGAACTCCGGCGGCACCTGGTCGGCGTACTCGAAGCAGACCACGTCCGTCCGCGGGTACTTCGCGGTGACGGTCTTTATGTAGACACGTTTTGGTTTGCTGCCCCGCTTGAAGTCGGTCCCGAGGTATTCGTTTGAATACTTGGCGCCCCGGATATGGGCGTCGTCGTTCTCGTAACTATCGAGGTTCTTCCCGATCCCGCCGGGAATACCGGCCTCATCGAGGGAGTACTCCCCGCGGCGGTACTTCCTGATGACGTCGCGCAGGTATGCCTGCACGTCCTCGAACGCATCACCGCGGAGGATCATCTCGATGACGTCACGCTGCACTTCGCGCGTGATCTGGGGGGAGTCGCTCCGCCGGATCTCGAACCCGACGACGTCGACCTCGTCGACGTCTTTCCCCTCCTTCCAGACCAGGTGCCCGGCGTAGCGCTTCTTCTTGCCGGCCTGGAAGAAGCGGCGGTAGACCTTCTCGAACTTGATGGAGAAGTAGTGTGTATCGGCGTTAAGTTCGCTCTTCGCGAAGTCGCTGTAACTCGCGTTCAGGCGGGACTCGATCGCCTTTGCCTTTGCGGTCGTCTCCTCAAGGCTCCCCGGCGGGACCTCGACCATGCAGGAGTCGGTGTCGCCGTAGAGGACCGTGTAGCCAAGACCGGTGATGACGTCGCGGGTGTGCCTGATGATCGCCCGCCCGACCGACGTGACGGCCGAACCGATCTCGCGGTCGTAAAGCCTGAACCGGGTGTAGCCCGAGACTCCGTAGTAGGAGTTCATGATCACCTTCAGCACGTTCTGCTGGAGGTCGTAGAGGACGTACTCCGGCGACCCGAAGGGATACCGGTTGCGGAGGCGCTTGCGCTCGTCCCGCTCCACGAGGAGTTCCGAGAGGATGCTCCTTGTTAACCCGTCCGGCTCCCGGGAGAACCGGACGCCGTTCGGGGCCCGCAGTTCGCCGTCAGGGTTCTTCGTCTCAGGCGATGCGTTGATCGTCATCATCGCCATCGGGTAGAGCGATTTTAAGTCGAGGACCACCACGTTCTCCCGGAGGCCCGTCGCGGGCTCAAAGACGATCGCCCCCTCGAACTCGTCGCCGGCGGCGAGACCCTTCGAGGGGAGGACGAACCTGCCCGACGCCTTCCGGAGGACGTAAATGTCGATGACGTTTGAGGAGTTCAGCGTCCGGTCGAGCGGGCACCCGACGTACCGGGCGATCTCCCGGTAGAACTCGATGATGTTGTTCTTCTGATCGATCCCGACGCAGAGCTCGACGTCACGGTAGTTGTACGCCACGAGCCGCGCCGGGTCGGACCGCCAGAGCGCCGTGATCGTCCCGCTGTAGCGGACCTTCGTCTCCCCGAGTTCCTCCTCGGCGACCGCATCGAGCCGGTAGGACTCTTTCTGGGCCTGATGCATCTTCCGGTAGGCACCGAGGAGGTCGAAGATCGATCTCCCGCGGACGGCGTTCCTCTCCGTCTGGCCGGGGAGGCGCGCGAGGTCCTCGCTGCGGAGGTTGAGCGCCGCCATCCGTTTCAGGATATAGGGGATGTCGAACTCCACGAAGTTCCAGCCCGAGAGGATGTCCGGGTCGCGTTCCCTCACGTAGGCGATGAGCCCCCGGAGCATCGAGACCTCGTCAGGGTACCGGACGACCCGGTGCCGCTCGTTGATGCGGAGTTCGGGCGCATCGCCCGGGGCTCCCCCGGGCTGCCAGAGGAGCGTCGTATAATCCCCGTCGAACGAGTCCCAGCAGGTGACGCAGATGATCGGGTCCTGTTCGGGTTCGGGGAACCCCTGCTCGTCCACGCACTCGATATCCATGATGCAGGTCCGGGCGGGAGCTTTGACCTCGGCCGGCGCGAGTTCGTCGTACTCGATCTCGACGGTGCCGCCGAGCGGTTCACCGCTACCGGCCGGGATCTCAACACCGGCGGTAAGGCCGCAGTCGATCATGAACCGGGTGGTGAACGGGATGTCGGCCTCGTAGTGCTGCCCAAAAGCGTCACGAACAGCGCGGACGTCGCCGGGGCGCCGGGTGTAGAGCCGCCGGAGAGGCTCGCCGCGGATGGAGCGGTAGGTCGTGCCGGGTTCAACGTCAACCTCTTTTGGGAGGGAAGGGCCGTTCACCAGCCCGGCGGGCACGTAGAAGTAGGGCCGGAAACCGGTCACGTTGACCTGAACAGCCCTCCCGGTGGCATCCCGGCCAAAGATGTGGATAACCGGGATATCGACGCCGACGCTGTACTCCACCTGGTGGATGCCGATCCGGACCTTGCCGAAATCGTCCAGAGTAGCCGGGATAGTGATACGGGACTCCGGTGCCGGATCAGTCATCAAACCTCCTGCAGAGGCCCTGCACGAATGCTCCCGCCTCTGCCATCTTCGCCGCCTCCCACGGGTCGAGGTTCCATTCCTCGATACCGAGGATACCCTCACGGCCGATCCGGGCCGGGACGCCGAGTGAGCAGCCGGAGAGGCCGTACTCGCCGTCGAGCACGCATGAGCAGGAGAGCGTCTCGCGCCGGTCCTCAAGAATTGCCCGTATCAGCATGACGATGTGGTATGCGGGGCCAAAGACCGTACCGCCCTTTCCGCGGATCACCTCCATGCTTGCTCCCCGCATCCGGGAGAGGAGTGCTTCCCGCTCCCCGGTATCGACATACGTGCCGGCCTTCGAGAAGAGCGGCACCTGGTGCTCGCCGTGCTCGCCGAGCACCCAGGCGGGCCCCGGGATCCCCGCCTCGCGGAGGAGGCAAGCAAAGCGGGCGCTGTCGAGCTGGCCGCCGAACCCGATGCACCGTTCCCGTTCGATCCCCATCATTCTCCAGAGGGCGTAGTTGTTTGCGTCCATGGGGTTCGTGATGGTTATGACGACCCCTGAAAAGTCCTGGAGATGCTCACTGCACCGCTTCACCACGGGGATGTTGGCCTCCAGGAGGTCCGCCCGGGTCTTGATGTCAGGCGTTCTCGGAGTGCCTGCTGCAAAGATGAAGATGTCGGCGTCCCGCATTGCCGCCGTATCGGTGGAGACCGTAACGTCGATACCCGTGTGCTGCAGGTCGAGTACCTGGGCCCGGAGGATCGGGTCATATGCGTCATAGAGGATGATCTCATCGGCGAGACCGAGCGCGGCGGAGAGAAATGCCGTCTCGCCCCCCACCTTTCCTACACCAGATATTGCGAGCGAGGTCATGGTATCGGTCCTGTGTCTGGATAGCGGTAAAAGACTGTGCGCGTGAACGGCCCTGCTGCACGGAGGATAACGGTCCGGCAGGGAGAAAGGGCACCTTGCTGTCTTCCGTTCCGGTATCCGGGCTCCGGCGGGCGGAGCACATATTCCTTCTTTATTATACTTGGCGCGAGGGTATAATAATACCTCACTCCCACCTTTTTTCAATGGTTGCGCTTTATCCAGGCCCTGTCGATGTCGGGGGCATCCGGCTGAAGAACCACCTCATGCTTGCGGCTGGCATCCTCGGGACCACCGGGGCGTCGCTTGCCCGTATCCTCGCGAACGGTGCAGGCGGCGTGGTCACAAAATCCATCGGCCCAAGCCCGAAAGAGGGGCATCCCGGACCCTGCCTGATCGTCGTCGACGGCGGCATCATCAATGCCATGGGGCTGCCGAACCCGTCGGCCGCGTTCGTGGACGAACTGGCCGTCCTCGCAGGCGAACCGGTGGTCGCGAGCATCTTCGGAGGAACGCCGGAGGAGTTCCGGACGGTCGCCGGATGGTTCGCCGGTAAGGTCTCCGGGTTCGAACTGAACCTCTCCTGCCCCCATGCGGAGGGCTACGGGGCGGCGATCGGGAGCGATCCGGCTCTCGTGGAGGAGTGCACGAGGGCGGCAGCCTCCCTCGGGGTCCCGACCTGGGTGAAACTCACCCCGAACGTCGCCGATATCGCCGAGATCGGAGCAGCCGCGGAGCGCGGCGGGGCGGACGCGATCGTCGCGATCAACACGGTGAAGGCGATGCGGATATCGACGTCCCTCCGCCGGCCGGTGCTCGGGAACCGCTTCGGCGGGCTCTCGGGGAAGGCGATCTTTCCGGTCGCCGTCCGGTGCGTCTACGATCTCTACGAAGCGTGTTCCATCCCAATCGTCGGGTGCGGCGGCATCTCCACCGCCGACAACGTCGTCGAGATGATGATGGCGGGTGCGAGCGCCGTCGAGATCGGGAGCGCCGTCATCGATGACATCAGCGTCTTCTCCGCGATCGCACGGGACCTCTACAGCCATGATGGCATTGACGCACGCGATATCGTGGGGTGCGCCCATGGATGAGCAGATGCCTCTCGGGGTTACGATAAAAGAGATCATCCCCGAGACGCCGTCGATCAGGACGTTCGTCTTCAACCGCGAGATCGCTTTCCGGCCGGGCCAGTTCGTGATGGTCTGGGTGCCGGGCGTCGACGAGATCCCGATGGCCCTCTCCTCCCCGTCCTCGATCACCGTCCTCAAAGCCGGGGACGCGACCGCCGCCCTCTTTGCGATGCAGGAAGGCGACCGGATCGGGATCCGGGGCCCCTACGGGAACGGTTTTTCAGTCTCAGGGAGGACGCTTGCTGTCGCCGGCGGTGTCGGCGCCTCCCCGCTGCTGCCGCTCGTCGCGGCCGGGCAGGTGGACACCTTCCTCCTCGGTGCCCGCACGGCCTCAGAACTCCTCTTTGCTGACCGGATACAGAAATCGGCGACATTGATGGTCGCGACTGACGACGGCACGGCCGGCCACCACGGGTTCGTGACCGGGCTCTTATCGAGGGTGGACCTTGCCGACTTTGCCCACATCTGCGTCTGCGGGCCCGAGGTCATGATGGCCTCGGTGCTCGCCGTCCTCGACCGGGAGGGGTGCGCGGAGCGGGGTCAGTTCTCCCTGCACCGCTACATGAAGTGCGGGGTCGGCCTCTGCGGCTCGTGCTGCACCGACCCGCACGGTCTCCGGGTCTGCAGGGACGGGCCGGTCTTTTCCGGCGACGTCCTGCTCGGGAGCGAGTTCGGGCGCTACGCGCGCGACGCGAGCGGGCGGCGGCAGAGGATTTAGTGCATCATATCATCTGAAATTTATCGTGCGTTGACGCGTAGGCTGTGCGGGTGGTATGGCGGTTCGCCCCACATACCAGGACCCTCGAGAACTGCCCCCGCCCCCACCATGAGAATCGGGGAGGAGGCCGGCGGGGTGGGGAGCTTGCAGAAAGGAACGTTTGGGTGTCGGTTTTGCCCGGGGAGGGGGAAGACTCCCTCCCCGGTCCCCTACCGCCGTGGCGATAGCCACCACGGTCCACTCCACGGGGAGATCCCGAGGAAGAACCGGGTCCGGGCTACCCCTGCACCTCACCTGCCCCTCCGGGAAACCGGCGCGAGGGGCGCTCCCGGGCACGGCTCATCCCCGGATATCGCCATGACTGCCCCCGCCCCGGGGAGGGGTGGGGATGCCGGAGATCGCGTATGAGTATCCCCCTACTGCAGTACTTCGCTAACGTTTTGAGGGAGACCCTCGGGAGGTCAAACTGCTGACTTTTCTTCGGGGCTTCGTGCTCAACGCGTGAGGCTCTATCGCTATCCGCACCAGGTAGCTCGCGCGTTGCCGCGGAAGTTCGCGAAGCCCGGTGCCTGAGTACTTGCAACTTCCTTCGTGACAACGCGCGAGATCGCATCGTTGCCAGGTGTCAAAATGAGCGAAGTACTGCCTCGCGTGGAGCGCGTCAGGCGATAAACCGGTGCGCTTATGCCGGCGTACGCAAGAGTTAGGTGAACACATGGATCCGATCATCGAAGAGGGATACGCCCGGCTCCTCGAGACCCTCGGGGAGCTGCAGGCGAAGAAGGAAGAGTCGGCCTCGAAGGTTCAGGAGAATGCAGGGGCCCTCCTTGCGCGGATGGCCGCCGATACGGCGCCGGTCGTGGGGCGGATCGGCCTCGATATGCTCCGGCGCGCAAAGAGAGAGGCCTCCGGGGAGCTTTATGAGCAGGAGTATTACGAGAAGAAGATGATCGTCCTCGGCAAGACCGATCCGCTTCCGTATCGCCCCGACGATCCGACGAGACCCGTCGATACCCAGATATGCGTCCTCGGTGAGGATGGGAACTTCTTCGAAGTGATGTACACGACCACCGAGATCCGGATCGACTCATACCTCGCCCCCATGACGCCGGAAGAGGCGTTCGACGTCTACGGCTACGACCTTGCCGTCATGCTCTACCGGGCGCTCTACGAGTATGCCGGGAAAGAGGAGGAACTGATGGCCGCACTCGCGCGGACGCTCGATTATCTCGCTTCCTGAAAACCCCTTTTCTTCGCGATTATCGCCGGCGCCGGCAGGGTGCCCGGCAAGGAGCCCGGGCGCCCCTCACCCCGCCCTCTCACCGCTGGTCAAAGAGCGGGAACATCGGTTCCGTCGGGTCGCGCCCGGCCGTGAGCGCCGTGAGCGGATACGAGCGTGTGTGCTTCCGGCCGGCGGCGTTCTCGTAGGTCACGACCGCTTTTGCCTCGGATATCATGGACGGAAGGCCAAAGCCGGACTCTTCGTCCGGTTCGAGCGATGGGATATCGAACTCGATGTTGATCGGAACGAGGGCGACATGGATGTTCTGCGCCGCTGCGGTGCCCGTGTTGGTGACGACGACCTCCCGGGCATCCGCCGAGAGGTCTGCGGTGACGAGCGGGTAGCTGCCGGTCTCTCCCATGATGTGGAAACTCATCAGGAGGACGAGCACGAAGACCAGTGCGATGAGGGCGAAGAAGACGTCGATGAAGAGCAGCCCAAGCGTGATGAGGCCGCCCACCATCAGGATGATCTTCTGGTTCTTTTCCATGCTCAATGAGTTAGCGCACCGGGAATTATAAGAGTAGGTTTCGGGCCGGGGAGGCATGGTGCGATCCCGGGCGTTCTGCCCCGGGGTCGCCTGCACTCAGTTCTCGCAGAAGGGCAACACGACCATATACCGTCGTGGCGAAGTACTACAGAGAGACAGCATGCTTGAGTTGAAGTTCGTTCGTGCGCACCCCGAGATCGTCAGGGCAGACCTCACCAAGAGAGGAGATACCGGGAAGCTCGCCTGGGTCGACGAGGTGCTGGAGATGGACAGGAGGGCCCGGGAACTCACCGTGGCGATCGGCGACCTGCGCAACCGGAGAAACGTTATATCCCGCGAGATCAGCCAGGCGAGGAAGGCCGGGAACGATATTGCAGGGCTCCTTGCCGAGGCGGCGGACCTTCCCGCACGGGTCAAAGAGGCGGAGACGGAGCGCGATGCACTCACCGAAGCGGTGAGGTGCCGCCTGATGCGGCTCCCGAACATCCTGCACGAGAGCGTGCCCGTCGGCAAGGACGATACCGAGAACGTTGAGATCAAGCGGTGGGGCGAACCCAGAATCCCGACGTTCGACCTGGAGAACCACGGCGCGCTCGCCGTCGAGCGGGACTGGGCCGACTTCGAACGCGCGGCGAAGATCGCCGGGTCCGGGTTTTATTTCCTGAAAGGCAGGCTCGCCCTGCTCGATATGGCGCTCCAGCGGTTTGCGATGGACCTTCTCGTCGAGCGCGGCTACA
The DNA here is from genome assembly GCF_913757945.1 of Methanoculleus sp. 10. Classification (NCBI taxonomy): domain Archaea; kingdom Methanobacteriati; phylum Methanobacteriota; class Methanomicrobia; order Methanomicrobiales; family Methanomicrobiaceae; genus Methanoculleus; species Methanoculleus sp. 10. The sequence continues at coordinate 22,989 of NZ_CAJYDP010000008.1, forward strand.
CCCCGATCATCCCGCCGTACATGATGAACCGGGCCGCATACGAGGGCGTGACCGACCTTGCCGACTTCGAGAACGTCATGTATAAGATCGAAGACGAGGACGAGTATCTCATCGCGACGAGCGAGCACCCGATGGCCGCGATGTACAGTGACGAGATCTTCGAGGAGAAGGACCTGCCGCTCCGTCTTGCAGGCTTGAGCCCGTGCTTCCGCCGCGAGATCGGGGCGCACGGGATCGATACGAAGGGACTCTTCCGGGTCCACCAGTTCCACAAGGTGGAGCAGTTCATCTACAGCACACCGGAGCAGTCATGGGACCTCCACGAGGAGCTGCTCGCGAACGCCGAGGAGGTCTTCCAGCGGCTCGGCCTCCCCTACCGGATCGTCTCGATCTGCACGGGGGATATCGGGACCGTCGCCGCAAAGAAATACGACCTCGAGGTCTGGATGCCGCGCGAGGAGCGCTACCGCGAAGCGGTCTCGTGCTCGAACTGCACGGCCTACCAGGCGGTCAGGTTGAACATCAAGGTGCGCGATCCGACCGAGTTCACGTCGAAACGCTACGTGCATACCCTGAACAGCACCGCGATCGCGACGTCGCGCGCGATCCGGGCGATCCTCGAGAACTACCAGAACGAGGACGGGTCGGTCACGATCCCGGAGGTCCTCAGACCGTACCTCTACGGGAGCGAGACGCTATAGAAGGGCCGGCAGCAACCTTTTCCGGCAGGTGCGGGACGCCGGAAGATAATCACTTTTTTCGCAACCCGGCTATCTCACCCACCAGCATCCCGTAGACCCGGCGCTCCTCGGTGACGTCCTCGTAGGTAACGTACTGCGTCCCGTCGGAGATCTCGACGGGCGAGAAGCGGATCACCTTCTCCTCCCCGTCCCTGCACCGGATGGAGAACGTCCGCGGGCGGGGCCGGCCGGGGCCGGCCTGCTCCCGGTCGGTCTTCCAGGCGGCGATCGCTTCGCGGCGCTGCGTCTCGTCGGGGAACGCCAGCCGGAACCAGTTCTTTCCGGTGGAGATATCCTCGAGCGTATACCCGAAGAGGTCGGTGAACGCCCGGTTGATATAGGTATAGCGGCCGTCCGAATCGATGATCGCAGCGGCAAACGGTGAGAAATCGATGATATCCCGGAATCGTCGCTCGCTCTGGAGGAGGTTCGCTCTTGCACGGCGGCGCAACAGGGCGACAGAGGCCTGATTGGCGAACGCCTCAATGACTTCCCGGTTTGCGAGATCACCCGGTCGGGTGAGTTTAATCATCATGCACCCCGAGATACCCTCCCTGCAGGAGAAGTTCCTCCCAAACCCCCTGCCGAGCCCGAGTTCTGTCTCGGCCTGCACACAGCGCTCTCCGGGGATCTGGTGAAAGAAAGTATCATAGAGTGAAGGGCTCTCAAAGATCCTGTCCGTGGATACGCCAGAGCCCGATAAGAGCATCTCACTGAGAGGAAAAGGTATGCCGATAAGCTCAGTCCCGATAACACCCTGCAGGCGATCAATCTGCTCTCTGTCTCCCACGACCGCCCTGAACCTGATCTCCCGCTGCTCTGCGTCCAGAGTGCAGACAAAGATGATGCTGCCGGGAGTGAGATCATGGAGACGATCTCCGATGTAGTGATAGATGTCGACGGAATCGTCCATCTCGATGAAATCCATCGCAGTCCGGGAGAGGAACAACAGGTTCCGGACCTGCTCCTGTTCGCGCGCGAGGCTCTGCCTGAGTCTGTCGTCGGCGATCTTTCTATCGATTGCGATTGCAGCCTGTCTGACGAATGCCTCTATGAGTCCCCGGTTCGGCAGTTCAGTGCCCGCCTGAATGCTTATCCCGACATCTCCCACGATTCTCCCCCTGGAGACGAGGCCCATCAGGTAGGTGTCGATGCCCCCTGCAGCCTCCTCAACCTGCTGGCAGTTCTCCTCAGGGACCTCCATGTGCATGAGCCTGTAGAGGGGAGGGGCCTTGACAAGTTTCAAGTGACGGATGAGCTCTGCCGTATCAGCTTTCGTGATAGGAAACGCCATCCCCTCCACCTTCATTCCTACGAACTGCTCCGTGACCGCGATGGCAACAGGGTTTCCGACGACGCTTTTTAGAACGAGTATCTGGTCCGACTCATCGATGATGCCGACCCAGACCAGGAATCCCGGAGCAAGAGTGTATAATTCCTGTGCAACGTACTGGTAGATGTCGTCAGTCACATCCATATCCCTGAAGTCCCGACCAGTCCGCGCGAGGAATTCCATATCACTGACGTAGCGCTTCCGCTCGGTGATGTCCTCAAGGACGAGGGTGCACCCCTTCTCCCCGTCCTCGAACGTCGTCGGGATCGCCTGCATCTGATAGAAGAACTCCCCGTCATCCCGCGCGTAGCGGATATCGGCGATCACCTGCTCCCGTTCGAGCCCCTCGATCACCGCGAGTGCCTCCGGGGTGGAGACGACGGGGAGGGCGGCCTCGCGGATGGTCCGGCCGATCAGGTCCTCTTTCGATTGCCGGAGGTGCTTGAGGCACTGGTCGTTGACCTGGACGATCCGCTGCTCGTTATCGAGGATCAGGATCAGGTTCTTCGTGAAGCAGAGAAAGGCGGAGATCGGGACACGCTGGGCGAGGGAATAGAGTTTCGCGTTCCCGATATTGCGGACGTCGACTTTGCCGGCGATCTGAAGGATCTCAAGGTGTTTTGAGACCGGGCTCCGGGTGACGCCGAGCTGCTTCGCCACCTCGGTGATGGTCATGCCCTTCGGCCGGAACCGGAGAGCACGAAGGATCCGGTTTGGGAGGTCGTGCTCCTCCTGCATCATGGGTGCACACTTGCCCTACCGGTATATCATACATCGGTTCGGGCGAGGGCAGGAAGATGCACCCTCAACTGTAATCCTCCGGCCCCCCTATCCGGGGCAGCGCGATCGCCGATCGGGCGCTGCCCGCCCGGTTTCGGCACCCGCCGCTCTCCCACTCTCACCTCACGGGATCGTCCTGACGATCCGCTCCTTGGTCACCTTCCCGGCGATAAAACGGGCAAGGGCAAGGAGCGCTGCCCCGATAGCTGCGAGGACCGCCTCCGTCGCCGCCGAGATGCCCGGCCCGCCGGGTACTGCCTGCTGCAGCCCGGCGACCAGGAATATGAACCCGAAGATGAGGGCGAACCCGAGGATCTGGTTCTCCCGCATCCCGAGCGCGAGCTGGGCCGCGCCGATGAGCCCGGCCGCGGCGGCGATCCAGACCGGGACGACGATCGCGAGGTGGACGAGGAGCAGGGGCTCGGCGGCGACGGGAGCCCCGGTGAGGCCCGCGACCGTGGCGGCAGTCACAGCAGCCGAGACGAGGGTCATCAGGTAGGCCGGGACGGCGACCCCGGCGGCCTTCCCCTCCCAGAGGCGGCGGAGCGAAATCGGGGCGCAGAGGAGCGTCTCGATGGTGCCGTCCCGCTTTTCACGGAGGAAGGCATCGGCGCAGAAGATGTAGCCCATGAAGACCCCGACCGGGAGGGTGATCGCGGCGATGCCGCCCGCAACGGCCGCAGCATCCCCTCCGGCGGCCGCGGCGATCCCGACGGCCGACATGACCGGAAACCAGACGGCAAAGATGATTGCGGTGATGAGGATGCTCCGGTTCCGGAGGGCGAGCCTCATCTCGCGGACAGCGATGACGCGAAACGTGCTCATGGACCGCCCTCCGCCCGGCCGACGTGTTCCAGGTAGATCTCCTCAAGCGACCTTGATGATCGGCGGACCTCCTCGATCCGGAAGTTGGCGCCGACGAGCGCCCCGACGAGGTCCGGGGTCGCGCCGGGTTCGGCAAGGGTACAGTGAAGGGTGTCGCCGTCCGCGTCGCACCCCACAACGAACGGGAGCGCTCGCGCGACCTCGCACGCACGGGCGCGGTCGTCCCGGCCGGAGAGGGCGACCGTCACAGTCGGGCGATCGGAGGCCGCGGTGAGGTGCGCCACCGTATCGAAGGCCCGGATCCTCCCTCCCGCAAGGATAGCGACCGTCGAGCAGATGCGCTGGACCTCGTCGAGGTGGTGGGAGTTCAGAAAGACCGTCATCTCCTCCCGGCGGGAGAGTTCGAGGATGAGGTCACGCACCATCCTCTGCGCGCCGGGATCGAGACCTGATGAGGGCTCGTCGAGGAAGACGACCTCGGGGCGGTGGAGGATGGCCCGGGCGATACCGAGTTTCCTCTTCATCCCGGTCGAGAACGTCCCGACCAGGTCGTCCTTTCGATCGGCAAGATCGACAAGCGTGAGGAGTTCGTCGATCCTCTCCGCCGGATCGTCGACGCCGTAGAGCCCGGCGTAGTAGGTAAGGTTGCCGGCGGCGCTCATCCGGTCGGCAAGACCGTTGTTCTCGAAGAGCACCCCGACCCTCCGGCGCGCGTCGTCGTCGACGGCAAGGTCTCTTCCAAGAACCCGGACCTCGCCCGCGCCGGGAGTGAGCAGACCGAGCAGGACCCGGATGGTGGTGGTCTTCCCGGCCCCATTCGGGCCGAGGTAGCCGAAGACCTCCCCGTGCCCGACGGTGAACGAGACGTCGCTGAGGATATCGCGGCCGTCGAAGGACCGCGAGAGCCCCCGGACCTCGACGGCGTTCATGCCCGCCGCCTCCGCGCGGTGCCGGAGTTGATACAGAGTCCAACCGCATGACCGGGTGAAACCATGAAGACTATTTTCCGGCCGCGGGCATCAAACCACCGGTTTTCGATGAGAATGGCCGTGCGGCAGTATCCCGGGCCTGCCCTTATACGGTGAAGAATGGGGAGAACTCGCCCCCTTCGCCCCGATCGGCCCTCCTCTCGCCAGAATGGGAATTGTTATAGACCCCGGGACAAAAAAGACTCAATATAGGCCGGAACGCCCTTCCGGGCCCCGCTCCCGGGCCGGCAGTTCCGCCAGGAGTTGTTACAATGGAATTCACCTATGGTATCGATGACCGACCAGAACCAGCGTCCCTCCTCATCTTCGGCCTGCAGTGGCTTGCGGTGAGCGTGCCTGCCATCCTCATCATCGGCAAGGTGGTGGCCGGCCTCTACGGGGGGTCAGCCATCCCCTACCTCCAGAAACTCTTCCTCCTCACCGCCCTGGTGCTGCTCGTGCAGTTATACCTGGGCCACAAACTCCCCCTGGTGATCGGCCCGGCAACGGTGCTCCTGATCGGTGTCCTCGCAAGTCTTGATGCGGGGTTCGGCGCGATCAATGCATCGGTACTCGTCGGCGGGCTCCTCCTTGCCGGGCTCGCGGCAGTCGGCCTCTTCAGGCACCTCAAGAACCTCTTTACGCCCCGCGTGATCGCGGTCGTCCTCATGCTCATCGCGTTCACCCTCGCCCCCATCATCCTCAACCTGATCACCGATGGCAGCGGCACGGTCCCGGCGACGCATACCTTCCTCTTCGCCCTTGCATTCGCCCTCGTCCTCTTCATCGCAAACGGCCTCCTGAAAGGGATCTGGAAATCAACCCTGGCGCTCTGGGCGATCATCCTCGGCACCCCGGCCTACATCGCCCTCTTCGGTGCGGTCCCCCTGCCTCCCGCAGGTACCGCCCTCTTTGCGTTCCCCGGAGACCTGCTCGCGCCGCTCGCTGTGCCCGGAGCCGGGATCCTTGCAGCATTCCTGATCTGCTACCTCGCGCTCGCCACAAACGACCTCGGGTCCATCCAGTCGGTGGGCGGCCTCCTGAAAGCAGATAAGATGAGCGAGCGCGTAAACCGCGGGATGACCGTCACCGGTCTCGGCAACGCCGCGGCAGGCCTCACGGGAGTGATCGGCCCGGTGAACTTCTCCCTGAGCCCCGGGGTTATCGCCGCCACCGGGTGCGCGTCCCGGTTCGCCCTGGTCCCGGCCGGCGTCGCGCTCGCGCTCATGGCCGCATCGCCCCTTACCATCGGGTATCTCGGCAGCATCCCGGGGCCGGTCATCGGCGTCGTCCTCGCCTACGTCATGGCCGCCCAGATTGCGGCGGGGCTCATGCTCGGCCAGGAGAGCAGCGCGGTCCGGACGTTCGACGAAGGGCTGATCGTCGGGATCCCCCTCCTCCTCGGGACCGTGGTGGCGTTCCTGCCCCCGGCAGTCGCTGCAGGGCTCCCGGCAACGGTCCGCCCCCTGATCGCGAACGGTTTCGTGGTGGGCATCATAACAGTTCTCGTGCTCGAGCACATCGTCTACCGCCGGCAGCAGAATTAGGAACAGGGTCGGGCGGCCGGACCTCTGCGGGGATTATCTATATGCTCTCCCTGGTAGTCCCCACCCCGCAGGGGATACCCATACTCCTCTCCGGCATCCCACCCCGCCCGCGCCTTCGGCACTGCTCCGCCCCCCGGGGGCAGGGGCAGTCATGACGATAGCCGGCGGGAAGCCGTGCCCGGGAGCAACGTTGATAGTCGTTTCCTGGACGGCCGGGGTGGCAAGCCCGTGCCTGGCTCTTTCCCCGACTCGCCCCATGCACTGGACCGTGGTGGATATCGCCACGGGGAGGGCCGACGGGGGGGGAACTTGTTCCCCCCTGTCTCCAGCTCTCCAAACACCTTGTTTCTTGTCGATCCGGCCCCGGCCGGCCTTTAGCCTCCCTGCCCCGCCCCCCCGAACCGGGGCAGTGCCCGGGCGCTGCCGATGGAAAGCCGTGGGGCCGGTGAAACCGCCGGCTATCGCGAATCGCCACAACAGATATGACGACGTATTCTCACGCAGCGCCGGGAAGAAGGACGCCGGCGAATGTTCCCGCGCGAGGCCACCCTGCGGGGCTACGCCCCGGGCCGCCCCCCCGGCTCAGAGCGTCCCCTTGGTGCTCGGCACGTCGCCGCCCGCTGCCGGGTCGATCGCCACGGCCGCCCGGAGCGCCCGGGCGAACGCCTTGAACGCCGCCTCACAGATATGGTGGTCGTTCCTGCCCGCGACCGCGATGTGCGCGGTGATCCCGGCATGGTTGCAGAGGCTGTAGAAGAAGTGCTCGATGAGGTCGCCCGGGATGCCCCCCGGTCCCGCCGGCGAGAAACCGCCCTCGAAGACGAGATACCCCCGCCCGCCCACGTCGAGCGCCACCCGGGCGAGCGCCTCGTCCATCGGGACCGCAGCGTCGGCAAACCGGGTGATCCCCCGCCCGTCGCCGACCGCCTCCGCAAGGGCCGTCCCGAGGACGATGCCGATATCCTCGATGGTGTGGTGGGCATCCACCGCGATGTCCCCCGCCGCCCGGACGGTGAGGTCCATCCGACCATGCCGGGCAAACGACGTGAGCATGTGGTCGAAGAACGGTATCCCGGTATCGATGGTCCCGGCCCCGGTCCCGTCGAGGTCGAGGGAGAGTCTGATATCGGTCTCCTGTGTCGTCCGGCAGACCTCACTCCTCCGCATGCGCCGCCCCCAGGACATCCGAAAGCCGGACCTTCCCGGCATAGAGGGCCGACCCGAGCACCGCGCCCGCCGCTCCGGCCTCACAGAGCACCCTCACGTCTTCGGCGCTCGATATACCTCCCGATATGACGACCGGGACCTTCACCCGGCAGAGAAGGTCCGTCACGGGCGTAAGCGCGATCCCCTGCTGGAGCCCCTCTACGTCCACGTTCGTGTAGAGAAGCGATCCTGCGCCGAGACTCTCGAACCGCTCCGCCCAGGCGAGGTAACTCCCCGCCGGGCGCTCCCACCCCTCGATCATCACCTCGCCTCCCCGGGCATCGATCCCCGCCATGACCCGGGCGCTCCCGAACTCCCCGGCAAGCGCCTGGACCGTCTCCGGTTCCCGGACCGCCAGGGTCGAGAGGATCACCCGGTCGACCCCGGTATCGAGCCACCCGGCGGCGTCCCCGACGCTCCTGATCCCCCCGCCGAGCTCGACGAAGGCGTTCGTCTCCCTGATGAACCTCCGGATCAGGTCGGCGTTCTTCTGCGCCCGGCCAAACGCCCCGTCGAGGTTGACGATGTGGATGCCGTCCGCTCCTTCCTCAAGCCACCGGTGCGCCCAGGCGGCCGGGTCGCCGTAGACCGTCGCCGCCTCAGGCCGGCCCTGCACGAGCTGCACGCACCGGCCGTCCAGGATATCGACTGCGGGATAGATCTCCATGCTCTCAGCGTATGATCCGTTCGATGGGCATGACTAATATGTCTTTTGCGCCCGCCCGCTTTAACTGGTTGATCAGCTGGTAGACCCGCTCTTCTTTCACGACGGCGTGAACGGCGACCAGGTTCTCGTCGGATGCCACATCCATCACCGTCGGGCCGGAGAGGCCGGGCAGCACCTTTCTCACGTCCTGAAGGGCGCTTCTGTGGACGTTCATCATCAGGTAACACTGCCCTTTCGCGCGGATGACGCTCTCGAGGGCAAGGACGATCTCGTCGATCTTCTCCCTTTTCACCGCGAGGGCGGCAGGGTTTACCACCAGGACCGTCGTCGATGTGAGAACCTCGTCGATGACCCGGAGATGGTTCGTCCGCAGCGTCGTCCCCGAAGAGGAGAGGTCGACGATGGCGTCGGCGATCCCGAGGTGCGGCGTCGCCTCGCACGCCCCCCCGACGGTCACCACCGTCACGGTGACTCCGTGCTCCGCGAAGAACGAGCGGGTGATCGCCGGGAACTCGGTCGCCACCTTCGTCCCGTCGAGGTCGGCGACGGTTTTGACATCGGACTCCTCCGGCACGGCGACGACGAGCGTCGCCCTGCCGATCTGGAGGTCGAGTACCTGCTCGACCGCCGAGCCCCGCTCCATGACCATATCCCTCCCGGTAATACCGAGGTCGGCAACGCCGCTCGCCACGTACTCCGGGATGTCGATCGGGCGGGCGAAGAGGATCTCCACGTTCGGATCATGAGTCCGGGTGATGAGCCTCCGCTCTCCGCCGTCGACCAGATGGAGGCCGCTCTTCTCGATCAGTTCGTTGACGGGCCCGGCGATCCTGCCTTTGTTCGGGATGGCAAGACGGACGAGCCCGGGATCCTGTTGCCTGAATGGTGATCTGCTCATGAGGTGCGACAACTCCGGACTGAAAGATCAGAAGGTGGAGAGTTCTCCCCTGATGACCTTCTCGGTGATGGTGGTGGTCTTCTCCAGCCACTCGTCGATGATCCCCTCAATATCGGGTTTGATCGACTTGATGGTTGTGCCTGGTTTCGTGAGAATCTGGGCGCTCGCAACGTGGGGCTCATCGATCGGGTGGCCGATCTGGGAGAGGATACGGACATACATCTCCTCGATGCCGTCGACCTCCGCGACGCAGTCCTGTGCGATCCGGGTCGCGAGGAGGTTATAGATCTTACCGATGTGGTTGATCGGGTTCTTCCCGCTCGTCGCCTCCATGCTCATGGGGCGGTTCGGGGTGATCAGCCCGTTCGCGCGGTTGCCGCGGCCGACGGAACCGTCGTCGCCCATCTCGGCCGACGTCCCCGAGACCGTCAGGAAGACGCTCCCGGCGTCGAGATCGTCGGCGGTATTGATCGCGACATTGATCCTCCGGTTCGTGAACCGCTGTGCGACCGCCGCGATCTGCTCGGTCAGGACGTTCTTCTGCTCGATATACTCGGCGATGCCCGGGCAGTAGCGGTCCACGAACGCCATCGCAACCGTGAGGGTGATGGCATCGCCGTCGCGCAGGCACATGATCTTGCAGTCCTGGCCGATGACGGGATACTTCGGGCGGAGCGTATCGTCAAGGTACGCGGCGACGCCTTTAACGATGCTCTCCGCCTCGCTGAACGGCGCGTGCCCGACACCGAACGACGTGTCGTTCGCCCGCGGGACCTTCCCCGAACAGGACCGGAAGACGTCCTGCAGGTCGGTCGATCCCTTCCCCATCCGGCAGTCGACGATGACGTCGCGGTCCATGTTGAGGGTGGGGAGGATCTTTTTGATGTAATTCCGTGCCGCCTCGACGGCGATCGCGTCGGCGGGAATGTTCACGCCGTTGAAGGTCTTCGTGGCCCGACCCGATATGAGGAAATAGATCGGTTTCGTGATCCGGCCGCCGCCGAACTTCGGGAGCGACTCCCCCGCGACGACCTCGCCCTGGTCGGTGTTGTGGTGCAGGACGCTGCCGCACTCCTCGAGGTACGACCTGCTGAGCGCCTGGCTGATCGACTCCGCAATACCGTCCGCGAGGCTATCCGGGTGCCCGAGGCACTTCCTCTCCACCAGTTCTATCCGTTGTCTCTCGATCGGGATCTGGTCAAGCCCTTCTACGCTGATGTTCCTGGTCATCAAATCCACCGTAGTTCTAAAGTATGATAAGAGAAATGATTGCAATTCATATAACCATTTCTAACCGTCACTACGGACACGGATGTCGGAACGGATGCCGATCTTGCAGTTGCCGTCCCTGAAGATGCGCACCATGCCCCCGCTCTCGGAGACCGTGATGCCGATGACCGGGATCTCGTGTGTGATGGACGCGGTTGCGCGGTGCCTCCCCCCGAGGCCCCCGGGAAGAGAGATACCCCGCCCGGTGACGTCAAGGTAGCGCCCCGCCGACCGCACCTCGCCGCTCTTGTCGATGACGAAGACGCCGTCGAGCTGGGCGAACTCTTTGACGCTCTCCCAGTTGTCCTTGTTCTTGATGTCCCGGAGGGCGGCGGGCTGCCCCTGGTAGGGGTTGAGGATCGCCTGATGGGAGTGCCGGAAGATCTCCTCCGGGTCCCCGATGATGAACGCGGTCCCGATGGCCCTTCCTTCCCTCCCCTCGACCGCGATCTCGAGGGCGAGCGAGAGAGCCGCATGGAGCACCTCGCGGGGGACGATGTCGGAGAAGTCCTTGAGGTTGATGAAGTTCTTCCCCTCTTCGATGTCGTAGATGATGACGGCGTGGGGAAAGACGCCGACGACGATGCCGTTCTCCAGGTTCCGCCGGAGATAGAGGTGGACGGCGGCATCCAGCATATGCCGCTCGCTCACCTCCAGGATGTCGTGCATGGTGAGGTCTTTCAAGACGTCGAGTTGCAGTTCCTGCACCCGGATGATCGGGACCGAGGGCACGCCCGGGGGAATCGGTATCGGGTCGACGAACGAGACGACCGCCCGTGCGCCGATCTTCGCCGCCACCTCACAGGCGGTGGCGAGCATCAAGTCACTGTTCATAACACCTCGCGGATCAGCCCCGGTATCTCCGAGGGCCGGGACGCGACCGGGATCCCGAGGGCGGCAAGGCGCCGCACCTTGGATCGTGCGTCGCCCTCGCCGCCCTCGATGATCGCACCCGCGTGGCCCATCCTTTTTTCAGGGGGCGCGCTCACGCCGGCGATGTAGGTGACGACCGGGAGGCTGGTCGACCGGACCCCCTCCTCTTCGAGGTTGCCGCCCACCTCGCCGATGACGACGACGGCCTTTGTCCGGGGGTCGTCCTCGAACCGCGCGAGCACGTCCACGAACGTCTGGCCGATCACGGGATCGCCGCCGATCCCGACCACCGTGCTCTGGCCGATGCCGGCGCGGGTGAGTTCGTCGACCACCTCGTAGGTGAGGGTGCCGCTCCGGGAGACGACGCCGACCTCTCCGCGGGCGGCAAGGTGGGCCGGCATGATGCCGAGTTTGCACTCTCCCGGCGAGAGAAGCCCGGGGCAGTTCGGGCCGATGACCGTGCAGTCGTGGAGTTTCGCGTAGGCGACTGCCAACATGGCGTCATGGACCGGGATGTGCTCGGTGATGACGACACAAAGCCCGATCCCGGCGTGCGCCGCCTCCATGATCGAGTCGAGCGCGTGCGCCGCCGGGACGAAGACGACGCTTGCGGTCGCGTCGTGCTCCCGGAGCGCCTCCTTTACGGTGTTATAGACCGGCACGCCGTGGACTTCCTGCCCGCCCTTTCCGGGCGCGACCCCGGCGACGACGCCCCGGCCGCCGACCTCGCGCGCGTAGGCGTTCATCAGTTCCGTGTGGAACCTTCCCTGCCTGCCGGTGATGTTCTGGACGATCACCCCGAGGGTTTTGTCTCCGTAGATCATGATGCGACCCCCATCGCCGCCCGGACGGCCGCATCCATGCTCTCAAGCATTCGGTAGCCGTTCTCGGCGAGCAGCCGCCGCCCTTCCTCCTCGTTCGTCCCGGCCATCCGGACGATGACCGTCGGCAAAACATCGGCGGCGATGATACCCTTCGCCACCTCGTCGCACCGGGTGATGCCCCCGAGGAGGTTGACCACGATCACCGCTACCCCGGGCATGCTCGCGACGAGCCGGACGGCGTGCATCACGCGCTCCTGGTCGGCGCCGCCGCCGACGTCGAGGAAGTTCGCCGCCCGGCCGCGGTAGTACTCGATGAGGTCGAGCGTCGACATCGTGAGCCCGGCGCCGTTCCCGATGACCCCGATGGTCCCGTCCAGTTCCACGTAGGAGAACCCGTGCTTCTCGGCCTCGCGCTCGCGCTCCGAGAGGTCGCGGTTGACCGCTATCCCCTGGCGGGCGAGGGCGTTGTCATCGATGATGAGTTTCGCGTCCGCCGCGTAGACCCCCCGCGGCGTCGTCACGAGCGGGTTGATCTCAGCAAGCATGGCGTCTTTCTGCTGGAACGCGCGGTAGAGGCTGTTGATGACGGGGGCGAGTTCTTTTGGGGCCCCGCCGAGGAGTTCGCGCATCAAAAACGGCGGGATCTCGCGGAGGAGCGGCGATACGACGACCCTCCTCACGGCGGACTCATCAGCCTGCGCCGCGTTCTCGATCTCCACGCCGCCGGCGTCGGCAAAGAGGACCACCGGCTGCCGGCTCGACCGGTCGATGGCGATGCTGACGTAGTACTCGTGCTCGATCGCCAGGCGCTCCTCGACGAGGATCTCCCTGACTGGGACACCCTTGATCTCCCGCGCAAAGAGATCCCGGGCGGTCACGACCGCCGTCGCGCCTTCAGCGAAGAGGACGCCGCCGGCCTTCCCCCGGCCGCCGACGTCCACCTGCGCTTTCAGCACCACGGCGCCGCCGAGTTCCGGCAGGTGTGCCGCGACCTCTTCGGGCGCCCGTATGAGTGCCCCCTTCGGGACCGGAATGCCGTACTTTGAAAAGATCTGTTTTGCCTCGTATTCCAGTAGTTTCATAAATTACACGCTCGCTCTCCGAGTTCAAATCCGCGTTTCAATGCTTTTGAGTTCAGGTTCTCGGTGCCCTTTGGGACGCTGTCGAGCACCGCACGCTCGATCGCCTCCCTGCTCACGACCCCGGTTGCGGTCACGAGGGCGCCGATCATCACGATGTTTGCAACAATCTCCCGGCCGAGGACGCCTTTTGCTTCCGCCGTCGCCGGGACCTCACAGTAGCGGCAGCCCGGGCGGGACCGGACGAGGTCGGTATCGAGGAGCATGACCGCGTCCGGTCGGGCCCGGACCCCGTACTTCTCAAACCCCTGCTGGGACATGATGACGTAGATGTCGGGGTCGGTCACCTCGGGATAGAGGATCGGCGCATCGTCGATCACCACCTGCCCCATCGAGGCCCCGCCCCGGGCCTCCGGGCCGTAGACCTGTGTCTGGACGGCATACTTCCCGTCGTAGAGCGCCGCCGCCCGCCCGAGGATGACCGCGGAGAGGATGATCCCCTGTCCGCCGTATCCCGAGAACCTGACTTCGTGCCTCATCGTCTCACTCCCATCGCCGGCCGGTTCCGCCGGACCAGTTCCCCGACGGTGAAGGTGTCCTCCGGGACCGGCCTTCCTTCCCGGACCAGGCGGTCGCGCTTCTCGACAAGCATCGCGTGGCTCCGGAGGTGCTCGATCATGGCCGGGACGCTCCGGAGTTTGTTGTGGCGGCCGTAGTTTGTCGGGCACTGGGTCCTCACCTCGATAAAGGCAAGCCCCGGCGTCTGCATCCCGGCCGCGACGGCCTTCGTGAGCTCCTTGACGTGGTAGGACGTCCAGCGGGCGACGTAGTTTGCGCCGGCGGCGACAGCGAGTTCCGCGAGGTCGAAGGCCGGTTCGCTCGCCCCGTAGGGCGTCGTCGTCGATATGGCTCCCGGTGGGGTGGTCGGGCTCCCCTGGCCGCCGGTCATGCCGTAGATATGGTTGTTCATGCAGACGACGGTCATGTCCACGTTCCGGCGGCAGGCGTGGATGAAGTGGTTGCCGCCGATGGCGGCAAGGTCTCCGTCGCCTGTGAAGACGACGACGTTGAAGTCGGGCCGCGCCATCTTCACCCCGGTGGCGAACGCGAGCGCCCGTCCGTGGGTGGTGTGCAGCGAGTCGGTGAGGATGTAGCCGGGAGCGCGGGAAGAGCACCCGATCCCGGAGACGAAGACCGTCTCGTCCCGCTTCCAGCCCATCTCCTCCACCGCGGCGAGGGTGCAGTTGATGACCGTCCCGTTGCCGCACCCGGTGCAGTAGATGTGGGGCAGGCGGTCTTCCCTGAACCAGTCGGGCGCGATCATCGGTGCACCTCCAGGGCCCGCACGAGTTCGGCGGGGGTGTGGAGTTCTCCCCCGATCTTCGGGATCAAGACGACCGGCCGGTCGACGTGGCGCTCTACTTCCCGCACCATCTGGCCCATGTTCAGTTCCGGCACGAGAAAGGTTTTCGCGTTCGGGAACTCCTCGAGAGCGAACTCCGGGAACGGCCAGACGACCCTGAGCCGGAGGTGGCCGACAGATTCGTCGGGGTGGTCGCGCATCACCTGCTCGACCGTCCGGGACGGGGGGCCGTAGGCGACAAAGACCGTCCTGGCATCGGGGTTTACGACCTCGTAGTCGGCGATATCGCGGCGGGCCGACTCGACCTTGGCGACGAGTCTCTGCACCAGCCGGTCGTGCGCTGCGGGATCGGTCGTGTCCGGGTAGCCCCGCTCATCGTGGGTGAGCCCGGTCACGTGGACCGATCGCCCCGAGCCGAAGGGTGCAAACCCCGGGACGCCGTCGTCGCCGGCCTCGAACGGGAGGCTCCCTTCAGCGAGCGGGTGACGGGGGGTGACCTCGACCGAGTCCGGGATGGTCACCCGCTCCCGCATGTGGCCGACGATCTCGTCGGTCATCAGGAAGGTGGGAACCCTGAACCGGTCGGCGAGGTTAAACGCCTTCACCGTCAGGTCGAACATCTCCTGGACGGAGTTCGGGGTGAGCGCGATGATGCTGTAGTCGCCGTGCGACCCGAACCGGCACTGGAGCATATCGCCCTGCGCCGCCCGCGTCGGCTGGCCAGTGCTCGGACCGCCCCGCTGGACGTTGACGATGACGCACGGCGTCTCGGTCATGGCCGCGTAGCCGATGTTCTCCATCATCAGCGAAAACCCCGGGCCGCTTGTCGCGGTCATGGCCCGGACTCCCGTCCAGGCGGCGCCGATCACCGCGGCGATGCTCGCGAGTTCGTCTTCCATGGATATGAAGACCCCGCCGGCCTTCGGGAGCCTCCGGGCCATGGTCTCGGCGATCTCGGTCGACGGCGTGATCGGGTAGCCGCCGAAGAACCGGCACCCGGCGGCGAGCGCGCCCTCCGCGCAGGCGGCATTCCCCTGCATGAACTCAACTCTGCTCAAAACTCCACCTCCACCCGGTGCGGCTCAAACGGTCTCTCCGCGACCCAGGCGATCGCCTGGTCGGGGCAGATCATGTGGCAGACTCCGCAGAGCATCCGCCCGTAGAGGGCTTGCAGCCTGCAGTTCGTGCACCGCTCGGGGCGGTCGAGGACCGGGGAGACGATCCCCCGGCTGTTGAGTTCCGTCCCTTCCCGAAAGATCCCGTAGGGGCAGACCAGCACGCAGAGGTTGCACCCTTTGCAGCGGCTTTCATCGATGACGAGTTTCATGAGACGGTATCCTATCTAGTATTGAAGCGCTTGTGAAATTGTGTTTTCGCTTTCTCGCGTACTGTCTCGAAGAGATCACCGCCGTGGGCGTCGATCCCGACCGTCAGCGGCAGGTGATCGGCCTCGATGACCCAGACCGCCTCGGCCATGCCGAGGTCTTCAAAATAGACGCCTGAGAGGTTCATGCGGGCGGCGGCGAGGGCGGCGCACCCGCCCGTGAGCGCGAGGTAGACGGCGCGCCCCCGGAGTTGCCTGACCACCTCCGGCCCCATCCCGCCTTTGCCGATGAGGGCGCGGACGCCCGCGTCGATGAGGAATCCCGTGAGCGCGTTCATCCGCGCGGACGTGGTGGGTCCGGCGACGACGAGCCGACTCTCCTGCACCACCGGGCCACAGTGGTAGACCACGGCGCCCCTGGGATCGAAGGGGATGCCTTCCTTCATCATCCGGAGATGGGCCTCGTCGCGGGCGGTGTAGATCGTCCCGGAGAGGGTGACCTGGTCGCCTGCCCGGAGCGAGAGGACCTCGTCGCCGAGCGGTGTCGCAAGGTGCATCATCGTTTGACCTCCACGGTCGCCCGGCGGCAGGCCCAGCACTGGACGTTCACCGCCACCGGGAGGGATGCGGTGTGGCAGTCCGCCCGCTTCACCTTCACCGCGAGCGCCGTCGTATCGCCCCCAAGGCCCATCGGCCCGATGCCGAGGGCGTTCACCGCGTCGCAGAGTTCCTGCTCGTAGTCGTCCATGGTGTCGACCGGGAGGAGCAGGGCCTCCTTTGCAAGCGCAGCCGCCACGTCGAACGTCCCGCCGATCCCGACGCCGAGGAAGACCGGCGGGCAGGGCCTTCCGCCCGCGATGAGCATCGTCTCCGCGACAAATCGGGGGATCTCCGCCGCCTGCGAGGGGAGGAGCATCCCGATCCTCGATGCGTTCTCGGAGCCCGCGCCCTTCGGGAGCACGGTCACCGTGAGCCGGTCGCCGGGCGCCACGTGGACGGCGGGCATCTCGGCGCCGGTGTTGTCCCCGGTGTTCTCCCGGGTGACTGGATCCACGACGTTCGGGCGGAGCGGAATTGTGGCCGTCGCCCGGCGCACCCCTTCCCGCACTCCGAGAAAGATCGAGGGCGAGAGCCCGATATCAGGAGGCAGGGTGAGGTAGACCACCGGCACGCCGGTATCCTGGCAGATCGGCACCTGCAGATCTTCGGCGAGTGCGATGTTCTCGAGGATATGGCCGAGTTCCCGCCGGGCGACCTCGTTCCTCTCGACCGCGGCCGCCCTCCGGATCGCCGCGAGGACGTCCGTGGGGAGCCGGATCTCAGCCTCTGCAAGAGCTCTTTCTGTGGCGTTG
Organism: Methanoculleus sp. 10; assembly: GCF_913757945.1. Lineage (NCBI taxonomy): Archaea > Methanobacteriati > Methanobacteriota > Methanomicrobia > Methanomicrobiales > Methanomicrobiaceae > Methanoculleus > Methanoculleus sp. 10. Next base: position 40,037 of record NZ_CAJYDP010000008.1, read on the forward strand.
GCGAGCGCGCACGAGAGCTTCGAATCTGCCGGATGAACCATCATTATTACTGGTGGGAAGAGGCTATAAATACCTATATTCCCGCCGGTATCGAATCTGCCCTCTGCGGGTTGCTCCTCGCAAAAAGGATGGGGCGTTGTGCAGGTCTACGCTTCCGCTGCCCGTTCTTCGACGATCCGTGCGGGGGTCGGGATCTTGTAGATGCCGCGCCGGAGGGAGGCCTTCGCCTTCTCAGCGTACTGGGGGGTCGTCCAGACGGAGAAGACCTTCTGGCCGCTCTGGACCCGCGCCGCGGTGCCGACGGCCTTCCCGAAGGCGAGACGCATGCCTTCCGAGACACGATCCGCTCCTGCGCCGGTTGCCTGCTTGTTCTCACGGAGAACGTGGTGCGGGAAGGTCCGGATCTTTAAGTGATAGTTTGCCCTCCCGACCTCTTTCAAGAGCTGCCGGTTGATGCCGATACGGGCGGCCTCAAGAGCCGTGTGGCGTATCTGGCAGGTCTCCTCGACGACGATGGAGAGCTCGACCGGGAAGTCCTGGTTGAGGTTGCCCATATCGTACTGCACGATCTTGCTGCCCGGCACGCCGCCCATGTATTCCCTGCGTGTATATGCTTTCTTTGCGAGATTCCTGTACATCTTCGCTGGTTTTCGTACCATCGTTAAAAACTCCTGCCGATCTATGGGTGCTTTATAAAATGGGGATTTCCTTTAATAAACCTTACTGGGCGTTTCCGGTCTCGTTGATCATGTCAAGCACCCGCCGGCGGACCTCCGCAAAGTCGGCGCTGGTGCGGTCCCGCGGCCGCGACCAGGGGATCTCGATGACCTCCCGGACCGTCCCTGGCCTTGGAGAGAGGACGATGATCCGATCGGAGAGGTAGACCGCCTCGTCGACGCTGTGGGTGACGAAGACGATCGTCTGTTTCGTCTCATCCCAGAGGGAGAGGAGTTCTCTCTGCATCCGGTTCCGGGTCTGGGCGTCCAGCGCCCCGAACGGTTCGTCCATGAGGAGGACGTCAGGATCGTTTGCGAGCGCCCGGGCTATCGCCACGCGCTGCCGCATCCCGCCGGAGAGTTCGTAGGGGTAGGCGTCCCGGAACTGGGAGAGGCCGACCATCTCGATGTAACGATCGGCTGTCTTCCGGCGCTCCTCCTTTGCGACGCCCTTCATCTCGAGGCCGAAGGCGACGTTGTCGATCACCCGCCGCCAGGGGAAGAGGGAGTACTCCTGAAAGACCATCCCCCGCTTCGGGTCCGGGCCGGTGACCGGGCGGCCGTCGACGGTCACCTTCCCGGTGGTCGCGGTCTCAAGCCCCGCGATGATCCGTAAGAGTGTCGTCTTCCCGCACCCCGACGGCCCGACGAGGCAGACGAACTCTTCGTCCCGGATCTCAAGGTCGACGCCTGAAAGTGCCTGCGTGGCGGTGCCGTCCTCCTTTTGGAAGGCTTTGCCGAGGCCCTGTATTGAAACACCGCTCATATCAGGCCACCTCCCCTGCCCGCCACCGGAGGAGCTGCCCGTCCACGTAGTTCCGGAAGATGCGGTCGATGATGAGGCCCGCAAAGCCAAGGATCAGCATGTAGACGACGACGTTGGGCATCTGGTGGAGGTAGTAGTTGTGCCAGAGCTGGTAGCCGAGGCCGTAACTCGATACGCCGAACATCTCGGCGGCCACGAGGCACATCCACCCGACGCCCATCGCGATCCTGATCCCGGAGGCTATCGCCGGGACGGCGGCGGGGAGGGCGACGTAGCGGATCAGCTCAAACGAGGTGTCGCACCCGAGCACCTTCCCCGCCTCGACAAAGACCTTCGGGACGTCGCGGAACCCGGAGTAGGTCGCGGTCAGGATCGGGAAGAAGGCTCCCGCGAAGATGACGAACCCCGCCGCCTGGGTGGTGAGCCCGAACCAGATGATGGCGAAGGGAATCCAGGCGAGCGGCGGGATGGGGCGGAGGATCTCGATGATCGGGTCGAGGAGGTAGTCCGCCACCCGGAACCATCCCATGATGATCCCGATGGGGACGCCGAGGAGGAACGCCGCAAGGAGCCCGATCCCGAAATGTTCAAGGCTTACTGCGATATCGGCGAGGAGGGTGCCGGAGGTGAGGAGGTCTGCGAAGGCGCCGGCGACGTCGGTGACGCTCGGGAGGATGAACGATCGTCCTACCACGTATTCGGCTATGATCTGCCAGATCACCGCCGCGGTAACGAGCGCTGCGATGCCGAGTAGTCGTTTCTGTGTCTGTCGGTTCATGTCTCTGTTCCGCTGCTCGAAGGTATTGCTGCCGGGGGAACCGCCGACCGGTCCGCCCGGGATGTTCTTCAGTACTTCATCGGCATCGCCGTAAAAGATACTTTTGGAGGAAAAAGAGGTCTGGTCCCGGGTTATGCCCGGGCCTTCTCGTAGAACGAGAGGTCAAAGAGGTCGTCCTCGGTGAGGTGCTTGTTGATGTAGCCGAGTTCGTACTGGAGGTTCGTGTACTCCACGACCGACGACGTGATGACCCGCGGGTCGGCGGTCCAGGTGCCGTCCCAGTCCCGGAACGACGCCTTCACGGTCTCGACATTCTGTCCGGTCTTCTTTGCGTAGATGGACGCGGCCTCGTCCTGGTGTTCGAGGTTGTACTCCGTCGCCTTGATGTGGGTCCGGACGATCTGCTCGACGATCTCGGGGTGTTCGCGGATCAAGGAGCCGCTCGCAACGAGGACACAGCAGGCGTGATCTTTCAGCATCTCGCCCGACTGCACGACGGTCCTTCCCGTGCCCTCTGCCTCGATGATGGCCGGGGACGGGTGGGGCAGGAAGACGCCGTCGACCTGGCCCGCGGAGATGGCGGTGGTAGCCGCACCGGGGTCCATGGCGACGATGGTGACCTTTGCGGGGTCGACGCCGTTCTCCTCAAGCCAGGTCCGGAAGATGGTGTCCTGGATCGTTCCCGGCGGGAAGGTGGCGATCTTTTTGCCCACGAGGTCGGCGGGGGTCGAGTAGGGGATCTCGTTCCTGAGCACGAGGTCGGACCCTTGCGTCTGTACCGCCGCAACGATCTTTGCGTCAAGTCCGTTATTGCTCACGGCCGTGATGAACGGGGCGGAACCGACGTAGGCGATATCGAGGTCCCCGGCAAGCATCGCCTGCATCTCGGGCGCGCCGGTGCCGAACTGGTAGTCGGTCACTTTCGTGATGCCGAGGGGGGCGAGGTCGTCTTTCCACCACCCTTTCTCCATCGCGGTCATGTGGGCGATCTGGTGGGTGCTCGGCTGGTAGCCGATCGAGAGGTGCGTCACGTCGTCGGTGCTGGTGCCCGTGCACCCGGCGATGCACGCAAACGCCGCGACCAGGGCCACGGCCAGGAGAATTGCGGTAAATGATCTCATGAGTCTCTCCATCCATATGAGTTACTGTATAGTGAGTAATCATCACGCTGTCGGTATATAGTAGTGTCGAAAATTGGTAGTATAATTATACTATAGTATTAAATTTTGTTCGATATTTTTCCCTATTGGAGAAATAAGTGCAAAGTAATGTGGAGGCGGAGGCGCACTTTGCCGGGTGAGGTCGTCCCCAAATGCCTCTACCGGGACACCCCCCCCCCAATGGCGATACCCAATGGAAAGCTGTTTCGTCATCTTTGCCCAGGATATAGTTCAGATGGCAGCTATCTGGGAAATCAGCGCTCTAATAAGGGCGTATCGAAGGTCCGGAGATCCATTTAGGACAACCTCTTACTTAATAATCAACAGTACATAATTCACAGTACATAAGTAAGATGCCCGGGATGGTTACCAGAAACAATCAATCTGTAAAAACAGGAGGGAGAAAAAATGACAAATAACTTAACATTTAACGAGGCAATGAAAAAGCATGTCCGGACATTGAAGCAGTATGTGCCGATTGTAGCAAGAGTTCATGGAGGTAATCACCCGGAATTTCATGAAGTTCGCGAATTGTTTGATACAATCATTGAGAAAACAAAAGAAGCAGGTTCAAATAAACCTGAATTAAACGAAGAATTTGCCAAACTGCGGGAGATTACGGATACTTACACAGTTCCGGGAGATGTGTGCGAAAGTTATGAGGCTGTTTACAGTATGTTGGCCGAGATAGATAGGGCATATTGTGCTTAAATCATTATAATACTGAGAAGACGGTGAGCGTTTTGCAGAGGTTTATACTGAGCAAGAAAAATCATATAACATTGATTAGCGCCGTTTTAATCGTTTTCGGGTTTACCAGTGAACTGGGTTTTAAAAATGAGATCGTAGCCATTTGGTCCCTGGCTATCGCCTCAATTTTAGGGGTTGCGCCTATTGCAATCCAGGCCTATCAAGCACTGAAGGTTAAAGTCGTCAGTATTGATGTTTTAGTTACCATCGCGGTTATCGGGGCATTTCTCCTTAAGAATTTTGAAGAATCTGCCATTGTCACCTTCTTATTCTTGTTTGGCGCTTTTCTGGAACAGCGGACATTGAACAAGACGCGTTCGGCCATAAAAGAGTTAACGGAAATGGCGCCGGAAAGCGCTTTAAAACAGATGGACAATGGTGAATTTGAAGAAGTAAAAGTAGATGATGTTGACGTAGGCGATATTTTACTGGTGAAAACTGGCGCGAAAATTCCTGTTGATGGAACCGTTCTGTCAGGAGAAGGTCACATTAATGAGGCAAGTATCACCGGCGAGTCTGTCCCGGTTGGCAAAAAGAAAGATTCAGGCGTATATGCCGGAACGATTCTGGAAAATGGAACGCTTCAAATTGTTGCCGACCGTGTAGGTGAAGATACTACTTTCGGTAGAATTATAGAGTTAGTTGAAGAAGCGCAGGATTCAAAATCCGAAGCGGAACGCTTCATTGACAGATTTTCTAAATACTACACCCCGGCAGTTTTAGGGCTCGCCATTATCGTATGGTTATTTTCACGAGATATTGAACTGGCCATTACATTATTAGTTTTGGGATGCCCCGGCGCACTGGTTATCGGTGTACCTGTTTCAAACGTAGCGGGCATTGGCAACGGAGCACGGCACGGCGTTCTTTTAAAAGGCAGTGAAGTTATTGGCGATTTTAGCAAGGTTGATACAATCGTATTTGACAAAACGGGTACATTAACAACAGGCAATCCTAAAGTAGCAGACAAAGAATTTTACGCAGACAGCGTTGGAGAGGTATTAGCTTACCTTGCAAGCGTTGAAAAAGAATCAGACCATCCCTTAGCCAACGCAATTGTAGAACACATCGGAGCTATAAAATCATATCCAATAGAACAAACAGATGTTGTAAAAGGCGCCGGAATTATCGCTTACATCGATGGACATAGGGTTGCGGTAGGCAACGTTACGCTCATGGAGCGGGAGAATGTTCATTTAGCTGAAAAGGCCCGTGCAGATATTGCCCGATTCGAAAAGAATGGAAACTCACTTGTTTTAATATCCGTCGATAGTGAATTAAAAGCACTGATGGGTATCCGTGACCAGATTCGTCCGGGTGTAAAAGAAGACCTTCAAAAATTAAAGAAATTAGGCGTTAAAAATCTGGTAGTTCTTTCGGGAGACAACCAGGGGACAGTTGATCTGGTGGCGCGTGAACTGGGGCTGACAGAAGCGCACGGACATATGTTACCGGGAGATAAGTCGAAATATATTGAAGAGTTAAAAACTAAAGGTCATATAGTCGCGTTCGTTGGAGACGGAGTAAATGATAGCCCATCCCTCGCTCTGGCACAAATCGGAATTGCTATGGGAAGCGGCACAGATGTCGCAATTGAGACCTCGGATGTCGTCCTGATGAATTCGGATTTTAGTCGCTTGCCACATGCACTGGGTTTAACAAAAGCAACAGCTGCTAATATGCACCAAAATATTGTTATCGCAGTAGGAGTTGTGTTGGTCCTGCTTGCAAGTGTATTTTTAAGTGAATGGATGAACATGTCGATAGCGATGCTAGTACACGAAGCAAGCATATTAGTCGTAATTTTAAACGGAATGCGGCTTCTCCGTTTCAAATTATGATATTAGAATAAGGAGAGATGAAAATGCAAAAAGCAACGATTCAATTAGAAACATTGACTTGCCCATCATGTGTCCAGAAGATTGAAAAAGCAACAAAATCTTTGGTCGGTGTGGATAAGGAAAGTGTAAAGGTGCTGTTTACCTCAAGCAAAGTCAAATTTGACTTTGATGCTGAAAAAATATCAGTTGGGGATGTCGAAAAGGCCATTACTGCACTTGGATACATAGTTCTCAAATCTCAAGTTAAAGATAAGTGAACTACCCCGCCCTTCAGGGCGGGGCTTCCTGCTTCATCCTTCCTCTATTGAGGCAAGTCCACAGGCACAACGGTGCGTTCCGCACCTGCTACCCCGACAAGATTCTGATCTTGCAAGGCGAACTTCTTGATTATTGATCGCCGTGTTGACGTCGCGGTCATGATGGGTGCCGTGCGCGGGGAGACCCCTCCATTGCGATACCCACCACGGTCCACTGCCCGGGGTGAACCGGAGAACATCCAGAGCATCCATCCCATCCGTGCGTGGTTTTAATCTCTTCCAGGGCCAAACGGTACAGACAGGACTGTTGATAGAATGCGTTCGGATCAGATTCGGCAGGGCCGTCTCGCCGGCGAACGTTCGGCCGACCTCGAGCATTTTCTTGCCTCGATGGACGCCGACCGCTGGATAGCGGAGGCGGACCTCCTTGTGGACATGGCGCACCTCCTCGGCCTCTCGCGGCAGGGGATCATCGACGAAGCCCCGGCCCGTGCGCTGATGGCGGCGCTCCTCGACCTCTACGACCACGGCCTCCCGGAGGAGGCGTTCGACGAGCATTTCGAGGATATCCACGCCGGGAAGGAGGCCTACCTCATCGACCGGGTCGGGGAGGACTTCGGCGGCCGCCTCCACATGGGCCGGTCCCGGAACGACGAGGTTGCGACCTGCGTCAGAATCCGGTTGAAACAGGAGATCATCGCCCTCGTGCGGTCGCTCGCCGATCTCAGGGCGACCCTCCTCGACACCGCTGCCCGGCACACGGAGACGGTGATGCCGGGTTTCACCCACCTCCAGCACGCCCAGCCCACGACGCTCGCCCACTACCTCCTCGCCTACGAGCAGGCCTTCTCCCGGGATACGGCCCGGCTCCGGGAGGCCTACGCCCGGGTGGACGTATCCCCCCTCGGTTCGGCGGCGTTCGCCTCGACCGGCTTTCCCCTCGACCGCGACTACACCGCCCGGCTTCTCGGCTTCTCCCGCCCGGCGGCAAACAGCATGGACGCGGTCGCCGCCCGGGACTTCGCGATCGAGGTGCTTGCCGGAGTAGCGGTCTCGATGACGACGGCAAGCCGGCTCTGCGAGGAGCTGGTCCTCTGGAGCACCGCGTTCGTCGGGTTCATCCAGCTCGATGACGCCTACTGCTCCTCCTCCTCGATCATGCCCCAGAAGAAGAACCCGGACGTCGCCGAGATCATGCGGGCGAAGGCCGGATCTGTCGCAGGTTCGCTCGTCGCGGCGATCACGATCACGAAGGGCCTCCCCATGAGTTACAACCGCGACCTCCAGGAACTGACCCCGCACCTCTGGCGGGGCGTGGAGGCGGCCCGGCAGAGCATCCCGCTGTTATCCGGCATGATCGGCACCGCGGCCTTCAATACCGAACGGATGGCGGCCGAAGCGGGCAGAGGGTTCTCCACCGCGACGGAACTTGCCGACGTCCTCGTCCGGGACTACGGGCTCGCGTTCCGCACCGCCCACCGGATCGTCGGTCGGGCGGTGCGGCACGGTTCGCTCGACCTCGCGACGCTCGAGGGGGCCGCACGGGAAGCGGCCGGCATCTCGGTCATCGACCTCGGGGTGACGGAGGAGCGGATCGCCGCCGTCCTCGACCCGCGTCACGCCATTGCGGTGCGAACGATCATCGGCGGCCCGGCGCCCGCAGCGGTCGCGGTGCAGCTCGCGGAGCAGAAGGAACTCCTCGCCCGGGACAGGGCATGGGCGGAGGAGACGGAAACGGCGCTCTCCCGCGCTTTTGAAGACCTGATAACTGAATCACGGAGGCTGATACTATAATGGAAACACCGAAGGCCGGAGACCGGGTGCGGTACGCGAACGGCGGGGCTGCGCTCACCGGCACCTACATCACCGAACGGGACGGGATGGCCGTCATCAAGCTGGAAAACGGCTACAACATCGGGACATCCCCGGAGAAGATCGAGTGGGTCGGGCGCGCGGCCCCGCAACCGCCGGCGGGCGCCGGGGTCGTCATCCAGGACACCAGCCTCCCGGAACTCTCCATCATATCCACCGGCGGGACGATCGCAAGCAGGGTCGACTACCGGACCGGGGCGGTGACGAGCCAGTTCTCGGCAAGCGACATCCTGCGGGCGATCCCGGAACTCGGGGACATCGCCCGCTACCGCGATCGCCAGGTGGCAAGCATCCTCTCTGAGAACATGCGCCCGGCGATCTGGCAGGAACTGGCCCGGGCGGCCTACGACGAGATCCGGCACGGCACGTCCGGCGTCATCGTCACCCACGGCACCGACACGATGGCAAGCTCGGCCGCGGCGGTCAGGTTCATGCTCAGGACTCCCGTGCCGGTCGTCTTCGTCGGGTCACAGCGGTCCGCCGACCGCCCGAGCTCCGACAACGCCATGAACACCCTCTGCAGCGCCGCCGTCGCGGCCGGCAACCTCGGCGAGGTGGCGGTGGTGATGCACGCGACAACGAACGACGACCGGTGCGCCGTCCACCGGGCGACGAGGGTCCGGAAGATGCACACCTCCCGGCGCGACGCCTTCCAGAGCATGGGGATGGCCCCGCTCGGCTACGTCGACTACCCCTCGCTCACGGTCACCCTCTCGGACGAGGCAGTGCGCCGGGGCGCCGAGGAGCCCGAACTCCGCGATGCGCTCGAGGAGCACTGCGCTCTTCTCCATTTCCACCCCGGTATGCCTTCCGGCGTCCTCGACGCCTTCGAGGGCTACGCGGGCCTCGTCCTTGCCGGGACCGGCCTTGGGCACGTCTCGACGGACTGGATCCCAAAACTCCGGGGTATGATCGACGACGGAACGACCGTCGTCATGACGTCGCAGTGCCTGCACGGGAGGGTCTGCGACCGGGTCTACAACACGGGGAGAGACCTCCTCTCGATCGGCGTCATCGAGGGCGAGGATATGCTCCCCGAAGTGGCGCTCGTGAAACTGATGTGGGTGCTCGGGAACGAACCGGACCCCGAACGGGCAGGCGTGCTCATGCAGACCGATCTCGCGGGCGAGATCCGGCGGAGGTCGATCTGAATGGACTATAAAGAACTCGGCCTCAAGGCCGGGATCGAGATCCACCAGCAGCTCGACACCGCCGAGAAACTCTTCTGCCGGTGCCCCACCACCCTCCGGGATACCGCCGACCGGACCGGGGAGTTCTACCGCTACCTCCGGGCGACGGAGAGCGAACTCGGGGAGATCGACCGTGCGGCCGAGGAGGAGATGAAACTCGTCCGGAAGTTCTGCTACTACACCTACGACACGGTCTGCCTCGCGGAGCACGACGAGGAGCCCCCGGCGCCGATGAACCCCGAGGCGCTCGATGTCTGCCTCACGATCGCAAAGATGCTCGGCATGACCCCCGTCGAGCAGGTCCACACGATGCGAAAACTTGTCGTCGACGGCTCGAACACCAGCGGGTTCCAGCGGACGGCACTCGTCGCGCTCTCCGGCTCCCTCCCGGACGGATGCCGGATCGAGACGATCTGCCTGGAGGAGGAGGCGGCGCAGCGGGTGGAGGGCGAGACGTTCTCCCTTGACCGTCTCGGTATCCCGCTCGTCGAGATCACCACCGCCCCCTGCATGCACACCCCCGAGGCCGTCCAGCGGGTCGCCAAGTATATCGGGATGGTGCTCCGGTCGACCGGCAGGGTGAAGCGGGGCCTCGGGACGATCCGGCAGGACATCAACGTCTCCATCGCGGGCGGCGCACGGGTCGAGATCAAGGGCGTCCAGGAACTCGACCTCATCGCCGAGGTGGTCAGGCGCGAGGTTGAGCGGCAGGTCAATCTCCTCGCCATCCGCGACGAACTCGTGAAACGCAGCGCCCGGGTGGACCATACCGTCGTCGACGTCACCGCCCTCTTTGCCGGGACGAAGTCCTCCATCCTGAAGAAGGCGAAATCCATCCTCGCGATCCGGCTCTCGGGGTTTGCGGGGCTCGTCGGGCAGGATATCCAGCCCGGGAGGCGCCTCGGGAGCGAGATGTCCGACTATGCGAAGAAGTGCGGCGTCGGCGGCATCTTCCACACCGACGAGCTCCCCGCCTACGGCGTCACCGCAGAAGAGGTGGCGCGCCTCCGCGAGTTCGTCGGCGCCCGCGATGAGGACTGCGTCGTCATCGTGGCGGCGAGCCGGGAGCGGGCCGGTTGTGCGGCCGAACAGGTGATGATCCGCGCCGGGATGGCGCTCTCCGGCGTGCCCGAGGAGACCCGGAAGATGCTTGAGGAAGGGAGTTCCGCCTACATGCGCCCTCTCCCGGGAGCCGCCCGGATGTACCCCGAGACCGATATCTTCCCCGTCGCGATCGGCGAGGCCCTCTGGGAGAGCATCGCGGTGCCCGAACTCCTCACCGACCGGGCGGAGCGGTTCGTCCGGGAGTTCGGGCTTGACGAGGCGCTGGCCCGGCAGGTGGCATTCTCCGAGCGGTTGCCGACGTTTGAAGCGGCCGTCGCCGCCGGCGTCCGCCCCACCATCGCGGCCCGGACGCTTCTTGCCACCTGCCGGGAGCTCGCCCGCGGCGGCGTCGCCGTCGACCGGGTGAGCGAGGATGAGATCCTCGCCCTCCTCTCCGCCGTGGAGGCCGGCCGGGCCGCGAAAGAGGCGATCCCGGACCTTCTCACCGAACTCGCGCGGACCGCGGGCGAGTGCCCCGGAACACCCCGTGAGCGGGTGGATGCGGCCATCGAGAAGATGGCGCCCGCTGTCTCGCAGGCGGACGTGGAATCGATCGTGCGCCGGGTCGTGACCGAGCGCGAGGCGTTCGCCCGCGAGAAGGGCATGGGTGCGCTCGGCCCCCTGATGGGCGTCGTCATGCAGGAGGTCCGGGGGAGCGTCGACGGCAGGGTCGTCAGCGAAACCCTCCGGCGCGAGCTCAAGCGCCTCCTCTCCTGATATCCGCCGCTCGCGCGAGCCCGGGCCTGTCCCGCCGCGGCAGGGCCCCGGGTTACTTTTATCAGCGGGCCCGCTCATAATTGTAAAGGAGTTTTATCCATGGGAAAGACAGGAAGTGTCCAGTGGGCCCAGGTTAAGGGCGTAAAGGGGCAGATACGGCTCGTCCCTGCAAGTGAAGGCGAAGTGAAGAAACCCGGCCCGAACCAGCGGTTCAAGCCTGCGGCGGATATCAGGAAACGAGCGAGCAGGGAAGGGCAGGACCAGCGGCGCGGCGGACGCGGCGGACGCGGCGGACGTGGCGGGCGCGGCGGCAGAGGGGGAGGCACCCCCACGATGGACGTGCGGGTACGCCGGAGCATCCGGCGCGCGAAGGTTTCGGCTCTCGGGACCAAGCAGAAATCGAGATAAGCTGTCCCTCTCTTCTCTTTCAATACTTTTTATAGTTGCGAGTTCCAGTATGTGGTATGGATCTCAAAACCGCCGTCAGGACCTACCAGTTTGCCGAACGGGCGAAATCCGAGCTGATCGTCGGGTCGCAGCTGACGACAGCCCTGATCCAGTTTCCGCTCCAGGAGAAACCCGGCGGAAAACGGATGCTTCTGATGGTGCTCCAGTCCATCCGCTCGGAGCTCGAGTTTGCTTACGGCGATACGGAACGCCGTGAGTTCAAGAATGCCATTGATCACCTCAGCGAGGGGATCAGCCTGGCCGAGAGCATGGAATTGGGCGCCGCGTCGGAGCGGATAGCGAGGGGGGTCAGCGCCGTCACGACCGCAGCCCAGGCGGCGTGGGATACGCTCAAAGAGCATGACCTCCTCTGATCTCCTTCGCTTCCTGAAAGCACGGTCGTCGGTCCGGGACTACTCCGCAGAGCCGCTCGACCCGGAGGATATCGACTATATCCTGGCCTGCGCGAGCACTGCGCCGAGCGCCGGCAACCGCGAGGCCTGGGACGTCGTCGTCGTCACCGACGAGGACGTGAGGATGGAACTTGCGCTCGCGGCCCTCGAACAGGCGCATATCCGGGAAGCGCCGGTGATTTTTGTGGTCTGCGCGAACTATATCCGGTCCATGTCGCACTACGGGGAGCGGGGGATCCTCTACGCGCTTGAGGACGCCACGATCGCCTGCACCTATATGATGCTCGCTGCCCACGCCCGGGCCCTCCACTCGTGCTGGACCGGGGCATTCAACGAGAACGATGTACGCGAAGTCCTCGAACTTCCGGAGCACGTCCGCCCCATCGCGCTCCTTGCGGTCGGCAGGGGAACGCCGCCGCTCAAACCCGTAGAGCGGATGCCGGTGGAAGAGCACGCGCATCGCGAGAACTGGTAGGCTATTAATTGGAGAGATTATGCCGGACTATCTGGTTACGCTTGAATCAGCGTGGATAATTAAAGATGTCAAGTCCATGGACGACGCCGTCAGCATCGCGATCAGCGAGGCGGGGAAACGGCTCAACCCCTCGGCGAAGTTTGTGGAGATCGAGGCGGGGATGATCGCCTGCCCCTACTGTGAGGGTGAACTGAACAGCGCTCTTGTGGTCGCAAACACCGCCCTTGTGGGGCTCGTGCTCCAGATGAAGGTCTTCCGTGCGGAGTCCGGCGAACACGCGGCCCGGATCGCAAAGTCGGTCGTCGGGAAGGCGTTGCGCGACGTGCCGCTGAAGGTCCAGGAGGTGCAGGAGGTATGATCGCCGTCGTCGGGCATACCGCCATCGATCACCTCTTCCGGGTCCCGGCCCTTCCCGGGAGGCACAACTCGACTTATATCACCGATCACTCGGTCTACTTCGGCGGCGGGGCGGCGAACATCGCGGCCGGGATCGCGATGCTCGGGGAGCGGTGCCGGCTGGTCTCCTCAGTCGGCGGCGACTTCCCGGGGAGCGACTATGACCGCTGGCTCCAGGGCCTCGGGGTCGAGCGGGACTTTTCCGTGGTCGAGGGCGCCCGGACCGCGACCGCGTACGTCTTCACGGACGACGCCGGCGACCAGGAGACCTTCTTTGAGTGGGGTGCGTCCGCCGCGTTCTCCCGGGCACAGGCTCCCGCTCTTGACTTCGTCCACATGGCGACGGCCGACCCCGATTTCAACGTCCGGGTAGCCGAGAAGAGCAGGTTCGCCTCCTTCGACCCGGGCCAGGACCTCCTCTGCTACACCCCCGACCAGCTCGAGATCATCCTCACAAATATCGACATCCTCTTCTCGAACAACCACGAGATGGACCGGATGTGTGACATGCTGGGGCTGGAGCGCGACGCCCTCGTCGCCTCGGTCCCGATCGTCGTCACGACCCGGGGGGCCGAGGGAAGCGTCCTCTGCATGGGCGGCGAGGAGCACCACGTTCCGGCCGTCAGGGTCCCGGCCGTCGACCCCACCGGAGCCGGCGACGGCTACCGGGCCGGGTTCCTCACCGCGTTCCGGAAAGGCTACGCCCCGCTCGACTGCTGCCGTGCGGGAGCGGTGGTCTCGTCCTTCGTCGTCGAGCGGCCGGGCACCCAGACGAACCTCCCGGACTGGGACCGGATGCTTGCGCGGTACCGGAAGGTCTTTGGTGAACCCGGCGAAATAACTGTCTGAATTATGGGGTGCACAGCGCTGATCGCCGCCGGGAAAGCGCCAGATTCGGCACCCGGGGGCGCCTGATGGAGTCCGGCCCCGATGTGCGCGTCGAGCGGCTCACCCGGTACATCTTCTCCGCTCCGTCCTGGCCGCGGTCGCTTGCGCTCATCATCCTGCTCGGGCTCCTCATCGACGGGGCTGCATACCGGGTGGGCAACGAGCTCTTCCTGATCGGCACGCTCGGGTTCTCGGTCCCGGCACTGGTCGCCCTCCTGCTGACCGTGCCGCTGGTAGAGGTCTTCGGCCGACAGATCACCTACAACCGGTCGGCTCTTCTCGCCCTTACCTGCACGGTCCTTACGGTGATCCTGAGCCTCTCGCCGGTCCTGATCTTCGGGCGGGAACTCTTTCCTGCGCTCTACGCGGGCGCTCTCGGCCTCTCCTCCGGCCTCCGGCTGCTGGTCCTCGTCGCCGTGGCCGATTACCGGATCACCCGGATGGTCGTCCCTGCGTTCCTCCAGGGCGCGGCCGGGATAGCGGTCGGTGCCTGGTTCTTCACGCCCGGGTTCGTTCCCTACGCCCTCCTCCTCCAGGTGGTCTTCGGGCTGGTCTTCGTCTTCCTGATCTGGCTGATCGAGCGGCCGCTGAAGCGGGCGTTCCAGATCAGCGGGCTCAACTTCCTCAACACCTTCATCGCCCACCTGACCGACGGCTCAAAGAACATGGAGGACTTCTTCCGCGAGATCGGCGAGGAGGTCTACGTCCCGCAGGTCTCGCTCTTCTTCTCCCGCGACGGCGGGGAGGAGATTCTCTTCACGGTCCCGAACGTCCACCCCGGGCCGATGGGCGACGTCGGCGGCGGAAACCTCCCCCGGATCCTCCACGACACGTTTGCCGGGGAGACGCTCGTCGCCCACGGGTGTGCCACCCACGACTTCAACCTGGTCTCGGAGAGTGAGATAGGAAAGATCGCCCGGGCTGTCGAGGCGTCGCGCGAGGGGCTTTCCTTCTCAGGCACCGCGAGCCGCCCGGTCAGGGTCGCGTCGGGTTCGGTCTCGCTTCTCTGCCAGCGGTTCGGGGACGCCCTCCTGATGGTGAGCACCCGGTCTCCGGAGAGGACGGAGGACCTCGACTACTCGATCGGGATGGCGATCATGGCCGAAGGGCGGTGCTCCTTCTCGGAGGTCGCGTTCGTGGACGCCCACAACTGCATGACCAGTGTGGGTTCCCCGGTCCTCCCGGCGACGCGGATCGCGATGGAGTACGTCGTCGCCGCACGTGAGGGGTTCCGCGTCGCGCGGGACCTGCCGCTCGAGCCGCTTGCGGTCGGGGTCTCGCACGTCCGGGTCCCGTTCACCCGCGAGCAGGGGTTCGGGTCGCTCGGGGTGCAGGTGCTTGCAACCGAGGCCGGGGGGAAGCGGGCGGCCTACGTCCTCGTGGATGGGAACAACATGGCCGGAGGCGTCCGGGAGCGCCTGCTTTCGGTGGTGCTCGGTTACGTGGACGAGGCCGAGATCATGACCACCGATACGCATACGGTGAACACCATCAGTGGAAAGAATCCGGTCGGTTATGTGGTGCCTGCCGAGGAGATCGTCCCGTATGTCGAGCAGGCGATCCGGGAGGCGGTCGCCGACATAGCCCCGGCCCGGGTGGGGTCGGCAACGGCCTCGTGCGAGGGGGTCGTCGTCTTCGGGTCGCAGCGGGTCTCGCAGCTCGCAAGCACCGTCAACGCCATGCTCGCGTTCATCGCCCCGATCAGTTTCATGATCCTCGTGCTCGCGTTCCTGCTCTCGGTCTTTGCGTATATCCTGCTGCAGTAGGGTCGAGAAGACCCGGCATTTTTTTGCCGGCACGCCCAATATGATCCCATGGCTTACCGTTTTGCCGGTCGGATGGGGCGGGTCCCGGAGTCGTTCCTTGACGAGCTCTTCCGGGTCTCGGCGGTCCCCGGGGTGATATCGTTTGCGGGCGGTCTGCCGGGCTCGGCCTATATCGATCTCGAGGGTATCCGGGATGCGGCCCGCGAGGTCTTTGCAGAAGTCGGGCGGACGGCGCTCCAGTACACGACGACGGACGGCTACCTGCCGCTCCGGGAGTTCATCGCCGACCGCTACAAAAGGAGGCTCGGCCTCCCGGCAACCCCCGGGGAGATCCAGATCGTGAACGGTTCGCAGCAGTGCCTCGATCTGGTCGCGAAGATCTTCCTCGACCCGGGGGACGCCGTCGGGATGGAGCGGCCCGGCTACCTCGGCGCGATCGAGGCCTTCTCGCTCTACGAGCCCGTCTTCCACACGGTCCCGCTCGCGGAGGACGGACCGGATCTCGCGGCGTTTGCGTCGCTCGTCCGGGAGCACGCACCAAAGTTCTTCTACGGTATCCCGAACTCGCAGAACCCCTCGGGGAGGACATACTCGGAAGAGAAGCGGCGAGGCATTGCGGAGATCCTTGAGGACACAGACACGGTCTTCTACGAGGACGACGCCTTCGGGGAACTCTTCTTCGACGGGAGGCCGCGGCTGCCGGTGAAGCGCTACCTCCCGGATCTGACGGTGATGTCGGGGTCGTTCTCGAAGATCGTCGCTCCGGGTATGCGGATCGGCTGGATATACGCGCCCGAGCCGGTCCTCCGGGAGTTCAACGTCGCAAAACAGGCTGCCGACCTCCACTCGAACTTCCTCTGCCAGGTGATCCTCCACCGCTACCTTGCGACCCACGATCTCGATGCCCACGTCGCCCGCGTCTCTGCAGTCTACGGGAGGCACTGCCGCCTGATGTGTGACCTCCTCGACGACCTGATGCCGCCGGGGACGACCCACACCACCCCCGAGGGCGGTATGTTCATGACCGTGGCCCTGCCGGCCGGCGTCTCGTCGATGGACGTCTTCCGCGAGGGTGTCCGGGAAGGCGTCGCGGTCCTCCCGGGGGTGCCGTTCTACGTGGGCGGCGGCGGGGAGGACACGATCCGCCTGAACTTCTCAGCGGCGGGCGAGGAGGATATCACGGAAGGGATGCACCGGCTGGCCAGGGTGGTGCGGCGGCTCGGGTGACCTCCTCCCCGTTTCGAAATATTTAACGGCCGAGAAGGCTCTGTAACCTTCTATGACCTCCTCCTGCCCCCTTCCGGGCCGTTCCCGGTTTTGCATCGCTCTTCTCATCTTCCTGCTCGTCGTCCCCTGTTGCCTCGCCGCCGATACCGCGAGCATCTCCGATCCTGTTGACCGGGCAACGTCCGCCGTCGCGGAGAGGGACTGGGACGGCGTCCTCGCCGCGACCGGGGAGGGTCTGGCCGTCGAGCCCGGCAACGTCTCTCTTCTCTGCATGGAGGGCTACGCCCTGCGCAAGCTCGGCCGCTACCCTGAGGCGGCGGCCGTGGTGAGCGAGGCGATCGCTCTGGACCCAAAACCCGTCCGCTATGCGAACCGCGGCTACGCGTACGTCGCGATGGGAAACTACTCTGCCGCGCTCGCCGATGCGGATGCCGCCCTCCTCCTCGACCCCGCGGACGCCGCGTCCTGGGGGGTGAAGGCGATGGCGCTTGCCGGACTTGAGAATCTGACCGGCGCGGAGTCGGCCGTCGACCAAGGGATTGCCCTCGATCCGGAGAGCGCCCACCTCTGGCACATCCGGGGCGGGATCCTCCTTGCCGCCGGGAACGCCACGGGTGCGGCCGCGGCGCTGAACCGTTCGCTCGACCTCGACCCCGACTACAGCCTCCCCTGGCCGGGCATGCCGACCGCACGGGAGGACCTGGCGGCGGCGATGCAGGCCGCTTCCGCCGGTCCGGCGGCACCGGTCGGCGGGCTCGCCGCGGTTGCCGGGCTTCTTGCGGTCGGTGCGTGGTCGCTCCGGCGGCGGTGACCCGTGCCGGCCGGACTCCTGATCCTGGGTGTCGGGCTCATCAGAGGGCGTGGGGAGTGAGCCGTCGACCGTTCATACGGGGAGGGATGTGCGGCGAACTGCCCGGTACCCGGGGCCTTCTCGGACGTACTGCCGCTCACGATGCCGAAGGGCCGGGGCAATCACCGTGCAGGACGCAGGAAGAGTTCCGCACCCAGCCACGCCATGCGATCCTCCCGTGCCTCGTCGCTCAAGTAGTGGCCCGCGTCGTACCACTGCACTGACTTCGGTTCGCTCGCCGCTTCGAAGAGCTCCAGGGACTTTTCCCGCGGGAAAAAGTCGTCCCGGAGACCGAACTGAAACAGCAGGGCTGCCGGCGCGGCGTGGCCGACGGCACTCTCCGGGTCGATGGGCGCCAGGGTCCGGCGGTAGGTCGCAAGGGCTTCTCCTGCGAGATCGGGCAGGTTGAGGACGGCGACGTCGGTGAAACTCCTGGTTCCCGCCATCAGCACGTAGGCCCGCACCCGCCGCTCCACCCCGGCGAGCACCCCGCCGATGAGCGCTCCGAAACTGTGGCCCACGTAGCCGATTCTGTTCGCATCCACGTCCGATCGTGCCGCAAGGAGGTCGATGCCCCGGCGCAACCCGATCACGGTCAGGATATGCTCCCGCATGGCATGCTCCGGGTTCGTCACCGTTTTTCCCCACGTCGCCACCGCTTTCTCGGTCCAGGGGGCATCGACGAGGAGGGAGACCGCTCCCCGCCGGGCGAGTGTCACCGCCTCGTCGAGGAACGTATCCCGGCTTCCGGGCCCGGGGTGGACGTAGACGACGCCGGCGAAGCGGCCCGCCCCCGGCGGCACAACGAGGTAGGCGGCGAATCTCCTTTTGGGGGCGGCGCTGTAGCGCAGGTCATGGATGGCGATGCCGTCTCTCTCTTCGAGGAGGGTCTCTTCGATATCGAGCGGGAACTCAGGGTCGTAGTCGAAGAGAGCCTGCAGTCTTTCAAGGGATCTGTCGGGGGGTGGCGGCCCGGATAGCATGTCGTTCATTCCTGCGTGATATGGATGCGCCGCGGCATCGTCACGCAGAGCACCATTGCACCCCGATGGTATACAATGTATCGGATCCGGGATCTCGTTGCCGCCCGGCGTGCGGAGGCCTGATATTTCCGGAATGCAGGCGTCGCCGGGGCCGTCGGATCCCGCTTGTGCCGGGCGTCGGGCTTAATACGTTTCGTTGATAATAGTAATGGGTACTCAGGTAATCTTCTTCGCGCGAGGGTAGCCAAGCCCGGCCAAAGGCGGTGGACTTAAGATCCACTCCCGCAGGGGTCCGTGGGTTCGAATCCCACCTCTCGCATTCTGGGTGCGGGGTTATAGGTAATCGAAAAAAGGTAACATCCTGCCACGCATTACTGCGCTGCGCGCTTCTGTTCTACCGGAGGATTCTTGATCGCGACCGTAAGCGACTTCGTGTTCTTGCCGCGGACCTCCACCGCATATGTTCCCGGCTCCGGGAACGTGTACGTAAAGAACGAATAGGTCTGCGGACCCCCACCCGCAAGCACCTGTTTCGTGTCGACCAGCGAACCGTTGATGAACAACTTCGCCGTAAAGAACGTATCCCAGTTCGAGGAAGGGACTCCTTCGTTGTCGAACCAGTACCCGATACTCACCGACACGTTCGGATAGAAATACGGTTTGCCGCTCTCGTCACGGCCGCCACCCGTACTTCCGCCGGCCGTGGGATTTGCATCTACGGAATTTATCGTTGCTTCGCGGTATGATGGTGACATGCCACCACCTCTATAAAAGTGGTATAATAAATTTCCTATCCGCTGGATTATTGTCATGGCAGCGGCCCTGGCGGGCGGGGTTTCGCTGAGATGGGGCACCTGTGAGGGGGCCGGGAAGGGCGGCTCTGCGTTCACCTCCGCACCTGCCGGGCGGGGCCTTCCCGCTCCGCCCCCGGCAGGTTAAAGCAACGGCCCGACAAACCCGATCCGACATCCATGGCACCCGTGACAGACGGCGACACCCTGCTCCTGCATTTCACCAGCACCCGCCCCGATGGTGAGATCTTTGAGGATACCCGAAACGGCGAACCGATCCGGGTAACCCTTGGAAAGCGCCAGATCAACCCCCTCTTTGAGGAGGCGCTGATCGGAAAAGAGCCGGGCGAGACGGTAACCGTGGTGCTGCCTCCGGAGAAGGCCTACGGGAAGTATCGCAGCAGGCTCGTGGTCACGATGAAGCGCAAGAAGCTGAACCTCGACCACGAACCGGTACCCGGCGAGTTCCTGAAGGTGGAGGTGATGGGAAAACCCTGCCTGGTGACCGTCGTCGACGTGACCGAGAAGAGTGTCACGGTCGACGCCAACCACCCGCTTGCAGGGGAGACGATCACCTACGCGATCACGGTCGCGGCAATCCTTCCCCGGACCAGTTAGGCCCTTGTAGTAGTAGCACCCGACCAGACCACGGTTACGCTCCTCCCCGGGGAAAACATCCGCATCCGGCGGGATCCCCTCTCCGACCCGGAGAGACGTGCGAGGTGAAACCTGCCGGCAAGCTTCATAACCGGTGCCGCCGATAGGCGCCGCTGTCCGGAGTTGTCATCATGAAGATAATCGGTATCAACGGGAGTCCACGGGGCGAGAGGAGCGCCACGCTGCAGCTCATCGCGGCGGTCCTTGAGGGCGCGAAGGAGAAGGGCGCAGGGGTCGATGTCGTGAACCTCGTAGACCTCGACATCAGGTTCCGCAACGCCTGCAGCGCCTGTTTCCAGGAGGGCAGATGCGCCGAGGAGGACGACTTCCCGAAACTGTATGCGAAGATCAAGGCTGCCGACGGGCTTGTGCTCGGTTCGCCCGTGTACATCGACCAGATCACCGGCCAGATGAAACTGTTCATCGACCGGATGGCCGACGGGATCCAGTGCCAGGCGCTCACGGGGAAGTACGGGTGCTCGGTCTCCACATCGGGCGATCACGCCGAGCAGGCGGTCGTCGGGTACCTGAACCACTTCCTCCAGATGCTCGGCGCGACGCCGGTCGGCGGCGTGGGGGTCGCGACCGGGAAGGACCCGGATGCCCTGGCACGGGCAAAAGAGGATGCTCACGAGCTCGGGAAGACGCTCGCCGAAGCTATCCGGACCCGGCGGCAGTACCCCGAGATCGAGGCGTTCCACCGGCGGTTCCAGGAGAAGTTCAAAGCGGTCATCACCGGTGCTAAACCCGAATGGCCGGGCGATTACGAGCACTGGGTCGACCAGACGTGGGTCTGGTGAACCCGCGCCCGTTGTCGAGACTCTCCCCGCCCGGACCGTTGCCCCGGGCTTCCGGAAGGAGGCCCGGCACGCTGACCCGGGTTTTCGAGTCGCTTTCGGCCCCTCTGTACCCCCGGGTGCGGATCACCCCTTTCCCTGAAGTCTTCCTCCCTGCGGCAACAGCCGGTCCCAACCTATATATAGCGTCCCGCTGCATGGGCCCAGGGGAGGCCCGCCCTTCCCTGCAGGAGGTCATGTGAGATGCCCGAGTTTGCAAACCCGTTCTCCGGGAACAAGATGGAACGCAGGCTGGACCGCGGAGAACTCATCCGGACGATCCGGTTCTCGATCGCCGCCGAATACGAGGCTATCCAGTTCTACGACCAGATAGCCGAATCGACCGACGACCCGCTGGTCCAGAAAGTGATGCGTGATATCGCGAATGAGGAGAAGGAGCATGCGGGGGAGTTCCTGCGACTTCTCCGGGAGATCGAGCCCGCCGAAGAGGGGTTCTACCAGCACGGCTATGCAGAGGTCGAGGAGATGATCGCGGAAGTGAAGAAGGGCGGCAGGTGATCCCCGCCATTCCGCATCACCATCCGTAGCAGGGAGATCTACCGGCGTTCGCACCCGGGAGCGGGGTCGCCGTCCAGGTCTGCCGATGGATTGTTCACCCGGGACCGCTCGTTGAACATCAGTCCCGGTGCCGATGCACCAACCAAAATAGTGAAATACCGGGGGCGCTCCACATTGGAGCGTTAATAATCAACCCCGACTATCGGGAGGCTTGCGAAATGAAGAAAGGATTTGTGGCAGATATCGAAAAAGAAACAGTAAAGAACACCGACTTCCGCAGGGTCCTCTATACGGGGAAGTTCAGCCAGCTCGTGCTGATGTGCCTCAAGCCCGGCGAGGAGATTGGCGAGGAAGTTCACGACGACATCGACCAGTTCTTCCGGTTCGAGGAGGGTGAGGGGGCCGTCGTGATCGACGGCGTGAAGCACACCGTCAAGGACGGCAGCGCGGTGGTCGTGCCGAGCGGCGCGAATCACAACGTCCTGAACACCTCAAAGACCGCCAATCTCAAACTCTACACGATCTACTCCCCGCCTGAGCACCGGGATAAGGTCGTGCGGAAGACCCGGGAAGAAGCCATGGCCCGGGAAGAGCATTTCGACGGGAAGACGACCGAGTAACCATTCCCGGAAACGCTCAACGATCAATCTCTTTTTTTCAGCAGTCACTGCCCCGGTGTCAGCGCGAGTCCGCTCTCGCTCATGATTGCCCCCGTCCCGGGAGGCGGCGGGAGTGGCTACTCGGCCGTCACGTTGAGGCTCCTCGATCCCGCTCGATCTCACCGCCCGCCTCCCGTATCCTCGTCTCAACCTCGCGGAGCAGGTCGGCGTCGTGGGTGGCGAAGCCCAGCATCGGAAACCGTGCCACAAGGGGGATGGGCTTGAAGATCGCAAGCGGTGCTTCTCCGTCTTTTTCCGGGTTCTCGCCCGGGGCGATGACAGCGGTCGTTCCATCCGCCCAGACGGCGAGGTTCCCGTAGCCCTGTGCATCCCAGATCTTTTGGATGATCTCGCGTGTGTAGAGCATTCTCTGTTCCCCAAGAAGGACTACCCGGAGAAGATATCAACCTTCTGGCACCGTGCCGTACCCCGGCACCGGCAGGAATAGCGCCCACGTTCAGGCAGGGCAAAGCCCCCGAGGGGGATACTTACCCTGCCGGCGGCGCGTCGCCCTCCCTGCTCTCTCCAGGGGGCGCTCGCTCTCCTGCAAAGAGGTGGTCGACCCCCAGGATCGTGTTCACCCACGCCCAGTCGTCGCTTGACTGGATGACCGCGAGAACGATGAGCGTGAGCGGAACGGCAAAGATCATCCCGGCGACACCGAGGGCCCACCCCCAGAAGATGACCGAGAGCACGACCACAAGGGCGGGGATGTCGAAGCGTCTCGATGCAAGGTGCGCAAAGATCGGGTTCTCCACAAGCGCGTTCAGGACAACGACGGCCGCAACCACGGCGACCGCGCCTCCTAGCCCGAACTGCAGCCAGGCAAAGAAGATCGCCGGGAGTGCCGCGATGATCAGGCCGATGTAGGGGATGTACGAGAGCAGGAACGTCAGCACTCCCCAGAGGACGGCTGAATGCACCCCCATAACCCAGAGGAACCCACCAAAGAGGAACCCGTGGACAAAGTTCACCTCGGTCCTGACGATGACGAAGTCGATCAGGAACCTGCTCATGCGGGAGATCGCCTCGACGCTTCCCGACCGGTCTCCGACCACCCTCCGCATGCGGTCGGGTACTTTTGGAGCCTCAAAGAGCATGAAGATCGTCGTCACCGCTATGAAGAAGAGGTAGAGGAGCAGGTCGGCAAGGCTCTGGGCATACGAGGAGAAGATACTTGCAAAGCGATCGAGGTCGACCGAAGACGGCGAGAATGAGCCAGTGCTGATCCCGTACGTATCGAGGACGGTGAGGATCTCCGCAAGCCGGGCGCTCAACTCCCGCTCGTAGAGCGGGATGTCCTGGACCAGACTCTCAAACGAGAAGAAGACGAGATAGCAGAGCAGCAGGACTGCAAGGCAGGCGACGACCGCGACCGCGCCGACGGCGGCGCCCTCCGGCACCCCTCTCAATCGGAGTGCTTTTGTCGCGGGATACGCAAGCATGGCGAGGATCAGCGATACGGCGACGATGGTGACGATGTACGAGAGCGATCGGACTCCGACGATGAGGAATACCGCCGCCGTCAGCAGGAGTACGGTGCTTGCGGACCGGGAAAGAGCGGGAAGTTCTGCCATCCTGAATAACGTGTTTTCAGCGCAACTATATGAAGGCGGCGAAATATGCCGGGAGTGCCGGGTATTCACCACCCGCCCGCACCGTGACCGGAGGACCCGGGTCACGGAGCCTGCATGCGGAACATCTCCCTTGGGAGACCCGCTCGCCCCAGATAGCGCCGGCGAAACCATTTCCTACTCGCACTCGCTCAAAATGGTAAAGAGTCGATGTTAAGTTACCCCAGGCATGAATTGTATCCAGAGATGGTGCTTACCCTCGAGATCCTGTTCCTCGGCATATCGCTGCTCTTCCTGATCAGTATCATTGCGAATAAATTCGGAGAGAGGCTCGGCGTCCCTGCGCTCCTCATCTTCCTCATCGTCGGGATGCTGGCGGGCTCCGAAGGGCCGGGCGGTATTCCGTTCGACGATCCACCGATCGCGCAGATGATCGGGGTTATTGCACTTGCGTATATCCTCTTCTCCGGGGGCCTGGACACCCGGTGGGAAGAGATTCAGCCAGTTTTCTGGCCGGCGATAGCACTCTCTACGGTCGGCGTTGTTCTGACTGCAGCTGTCCTGGGCATATTTGCCGTCCTGGTCCTCGGGTTATCGCCGCTTACGGGTTTTCTTCTCGGGGCGGTCGTCTCGTCCACCGATGCGGCGGCGGTCTTTTCGGTCCTGCGCATGGCAAGAGCGCGCCTGAAAGGAAATCTGCGGCCGTTCCTCGAGTTTGAGTCGGGGAGCAACGACCCCATGGCGATCTTCCTCACCACCGGCATCATCGCCCTGATCCTCACTCCCGGCGAATCGGTCCTCGCTCTCATCCCGATGTTCGTGCAGCAGATGGTCGTCGGAGGCCTGCTCGGCTACGGTATGGGCAGGTTCGTCGTCTGGCTCATCAACCGTCTCAAATTGGAGTCCGAAGGGCTGTACCCGGTGCTCAGCCTCGCCATGGTGCTGCTGACATATGGACTGACCGCTACTGTTGGAGGAAACGGGTTTATCGCGGTCTACATCGCCGGGCTGGTTATGGGGAACAGCATCATCGTCTATAAAAAGAGCCTGATCCGGTTCCATGACGGGATCGCATGGCTGATGCAGATTGTTATGTTCCTTGCGCTCGGCCTGCTTGTCTTTCCCTCGGAGCTCGTACCGGTGATCGTTCCCGGCCTTCTCACCGCCATCTTCCTGATCCTGGTTGCCCGGCCGGTTGCCGTCCTGCTTACGCTGATTCCCTGGAAGATGCCGATGAACGAGAAAGCCCTGGTCTCCTGGGTGGGACTGCGGGGAGCCGTCCCGGTCATCCTCGCGACCTACCCCCTTGTTGCAGGAGTGCCGGACGCGGATATGATCTTCAACATCGTCTTCTTCATCGTCCTCGTCTCGGCGCTTGTTCACGGGACGTCGATCCCCTCCGTCGCCCGGTGGCTCGGTCTCGCCGCGCCTCTCCAGGAGAAGCGCAAGTTGTCCCGGGAGTTTGACGTGGATCCCGATACCCCGAGCGAGCTCATCGAACTGACCATACCTCCCGATGCCCCGGCGGTCGGCAAACAGGTCGTCGACCTCGGGCTGCCGAAAGGGGCGCTCATTATACTCATGCAGAAAGGGGACGAACGCTTTGTCCCGGGCGGCAGCACCGTCATTGAGGCGCGCGATACGCTCCTTCTCCTGACGACCGACGATCTGGTGGAGACTGTCCGCGCCAGATTTTTGAGCGGAGAGGAACCGGGTGATGCGCCCCGGGCATCGTAATAAGGGATGAAACCTTCCCGTTCGTCCCGGGGCGGGAGCCCCGTGCTCGAAGATCCCCCGTGCCTCTCCGCCGGTGCTGCTGCTGTCGCGTGCACCCCGGCGCCGGGCGAGTTCCGCCGCCCGGGAGGTCTCCGGGGAAGGTGACGGCATCCCCAGACCGGCACGGGTCGGAAGACCCGGGACTGCACCCCTGGTTTCAGGGCCGGCCGGCCCGGTTCCGGTAGCCTACGGCGAGTGCAGCGCGTTGCTCCGGGCGATCTTCTTCATCACCTTCGCCCAGGTATCCGTCGTGAGGAAACTCTCGTCCATGAAACCGATCACCCGCTCGAACTTCTTCATGGGGAAGGCTATCGTCAGGACGTCTGAGGAAACGCAGGGCCGTGCCGAGGGGTCGAACATCCCGAGCACCGCTTTTGGATCTTCCTTTTGCTGTTCAAGCCATGGGTAGTAGAAGATCGAGCTGCACCCGGCGCCGAACGGAGAGATGACCCCGTTTGGGTCGGACTGGTCGAAGTTTGCGAGCGTGAAGAGGCCGGAGAGCACTTCGGGCCGGGCGAAGAAGACAACGGCGTCCGGATTGTCCGCGCCCATGAGGTTATCCCAGCGCTTGAAGACGATGCTCTTCCCTTTTGTGGGTATCCGGACGGTCCCGCGGTCGAGTTCGTCCACGATCTCTGGCGTCTGCTTGTAACGTTCCCCCTCGATGACCCCGGGCTTTCCCGTGGAGAGGAAGTAGCGGAAGCCCGGGAACCGTTCGGCTTCGTAGCCGAGGTAGAACCTCCCCCCGCGGCACCCGATCGAGTCCTCGGAAAAGACGAGGCTCTTCCCGTTTCTCACCTTCGTAAGGTCGCAGACGAAGCACCTCCAGTCTTTTGGGTTTGGGACTTTCTCCGCCCCGTCGGTCGGGCCCCCGACCTCGAACATGATCGGGAGGTCCGTCCCCGGGAAGTACCGCTCATGGAGCCGGATGTAGGCGTCGCGCAGTGCTGTGTCCATACGACCCTGTTCTGGGGCGGCGGGGTTAAATATTCTGCTCCGTCTCCCAGGTAGAGCGCGTGCAGTCGGCGACCGTTCGTTGGTGCATCCGGGAAGAGGAATGTGAGGGTGCGGTTGTCCAGCCGCGGGAGACCGTACGCGGCGCCGGTTCGCGGAAAAACCACAATGTATATATAGTCAACCCGATAATGTTGACTCATGCCTCTCCCCTTAAACGACAGGCAGTTTGCGTTCTGGAGACTCCGGCGCGGCGGTCTCCCGAATATCCATATTGCAGAGCGCTTCAGGATATCCCGCCAGGCGGTCTCGAAGGCGCTCATCACCATGGACCGGAAGGTCGAGGAGACGCTCGTCGAGATGGCGCAGGCAAACCAGATCGACATCGAACGCTTGAACGCGGAGATTGGGGTCCTCTTCGGGCGTTCGGTTCCGTTCGATGCGGGCGCGATCGTCTTTGTGTCGGCAAATCACGGGGTGCAGGTCTGGTACGAGCACGAGGGCGACTGCGGCGCATGCCCCCGGTATGCCCGGTGCATCGAGCTCCTCTGGGGCTACGCGGATGAACTGGGCGTCACGCTGACGAGGACCGACGACCCGACACGGATGGCCGACGAACTCTTCGCAAAACTTCGGGAGAGGGTATGATGCCACTCCTGGAGACGATACGGGCTTACCTCGGGTGGTGTCCCATGAGGGATTCGATGCGGCTGGATCTCCCGGTGCGGCCGGCGACGGCCGCGGCACCGGCCGGGGGGAACGGGACCCTCCGGGTTCGACCCGGGTGGTGGAGCCGCTACCACAACCAGCTGCTCATCGCGGCGCTAGCTTTCTCGGCGGCGGCAGCGATACTCTTTCTCCTGGTCGAGGATGTGTGGGGGTATCCGGCTGTGGGGACGGGCCTTGCCATCGGGGCGGGAGGGGCCCTCGGCTTCCTGCTCGGTTACCGGAAGCAGTATGCACGGGTTGCCGCCGGCGAGTTCATCAGGGCCAACATGAGCCGGAGACTGCGCATAGCAAGGGACCTGAGCTGGCCGGTGGCCCTCATTCTCTCCGCCGCCATTATGGTGCTTTTTGTTCGGAACGGCATGTTCGGCCATATCCTCGGGTTCACGCTGGGCTTGAGCCTCATCGGCTGGGTTACGTACGGCATTACGCTCCTCTGGGAGCGACGATATCGTACAACCCTGATCGCGGAGAAGGGATCGATGTATACCCTGGATACGGCAACGGAGGGTGAACACGTATGGCGATAAAGTTCTCCGGGGCGATACGAAGGCTGATGGGCTGGTGCCCGAATGCGGCAATGGCCGGGGCCGGCAGGCGATATGCCGCGCCGGATGGCAAGGTCGGGACGGCGGGAGAGGGGAGCCGGGAGGTGGTGGAGGGTGCACTGGTGGACTACGGCCCGATCGGCACTCCGGGAAGGCTCTTCCTGCTGCTGGTTGCCGGCGCCTGTTTCATCGGATGCCTCTTCGCCATAGCTCCGGCAGGGGGCCTCCTTCTGCTGGCTATCATGCTGGGTTACTCCGCTCTGGAGTTGTACGGGGCTGTACGAAGAGCCTGCATCGAGATCACCCGTGACGCCGTCACCATCAGGCGGCCGCTCTTCCCGTCGATCGTCATCCCGAAGGATGCCGTCGTGAAGGCGGAAGTGAAGGAGAACAAACCCCCTATCTCCCCCCGGCTCCTTGCGGTAGCGCTGGCGGTGCTTCTCGTATCGGCGGTCGGTAGCGTGTACGTCGGATTTGAGAATCCAACCTCCATGCGGTTTCTCTTCGGCGTTGCCGCCGCGGTCTTTTTCCCGGTGATCTTCTACCGCACCTACCTGCGGACCCGTTACCCGCGAGCCCTGACGATAACGATCACGGAGAAGAGGGTCGCTGTGATCTACACCGATGACCCCGAACGAATGGCCCGGGTACTGGAGGCAGTCAAATGACGGTATTTCTTGAGTATATCAGGAAGAAACTCGGGTGGTGCCCGAACGTGGACGTCATCAGACCGATCCAGCGCGCGAGCGCGGAAGCAGACTACGAGAGCGCGTGGAAGGGGCGGGGCCCGGGAGCGACCCCCGCCCCGGAACCGGCCGGCACCGCAGGCGGCGATCGGGGCGGCTACCAGGAGAACATGCTGCTGATCCTCATTGCCCTGGCCTGGCTCTTCCCGGTCGTGCACCAGCGGGAGTTCCTCCCGATCATCCTCGTCCTCTCCGCCGTTGCCATGTTTTACGACGCACAGAGCATTCGTGCCGGGGACAAATTCGAGAAGGAGACGCTGCTTGGGGATATCGTCACCTGGCAACCGCTGACCTGGGGGGCGGCGACGCTTGTGGGCGGGATCATCATCATGGCAATCTACCTCTTCCACCGGAGAGAGATCTACCGCGCTAACTTCGGTGGGGAGGCATCCGCATGATGATGAAGTTCTCCGAGACGATACGCCGGTGGATGGGCTGGTGCCCGAAGGCGGTAGCGGCCGGCACCGTCCGCCGGCGGTACGCCGAGCCGGCCGGCGAGGTCGGGCTCGGGGCGGCGGCGGCCGGCAACCGGGAGGTGGTGGAGGGCGTATTTGTGGATTACGTCAGTCCCCGTTTCTTACCGGTCTCGATCCTCGTCTTCGGCGGACTCTTCGTGGCAGGTCTCCTGATCCCCTCCCTGCGCTCCGTGTTCCTTATACTCATGGGTCTCTTCTTTATGGCGTATGCCGCGATGCACCTCTATCTCGATATGAAACGGGCTGAGATTGAGTCATCCGGGGATTCCGTCATCGTCAGGAGATCGCGTATCCGGCCGCTCGTCTTCGGAAAGGATACGATCCGGTCGGTTGAGGTGAAGAGGATGTATCCTCCCATCCTTCGTGGTGCGTTTGCGTTCCTCCTGGTTCTCCTGGCCGCGGGGGTATACTTCTTCAGGGTGTGGGTTGGGTGGATGCGATATCCGGGCGCCCTGGCCGTCGATCCCGACTTCTTCGTTCGCGCCTTCTTTGAGGTTGGCTTTGCGGTGTTCATGCTGGAGTTGCTCTGTCGTTCCTTAGTCAGTCTGCGGTATCCCGGCCACGTCAGGATAACGCTCGAGCCCGCCGGGTTCCTCCACGTCTACATGGGCGACCCGGAGAGGTTTGCCGCGCTGTTCGGCTCCCCGCGATGACGGAGCATATACCTTTACGAGAACAATCCAACGTACAAAGTAGCGAGATTCAATGAAGCCCCAGTATCGTAGACCCCACCCGACGGAGCAGCCGGCATGACCAATAGCACCACCGGCGCTCAACAGTCACCGCCGCTCGTCGAGTTCAAAAACGTCAGCGTCGTCCGGGACGGCCACAGGCTCCTCGACTCGGTATCGCTCACGATCCGCGAGGGAGAGAATATCGCTCTCCTCGGCCCGAACGGGGCCGGGAAATCGTCGCTCATCCGGACGATCACCCGGGAGTACTACCCTTCGTACCGGGGCCCGGACGTTACGTTCCGGTTCCGGGGACGGGACCGGTGGGACGCCTTTGGCCTCCGGTCCCACATCGGCATCGTCTCCGGCGACCTCCAGCACACCTTCACCCGGGGCATATCGGGCCGCGAGGTCGTCCTCTCGGGGTTCTTCTCGAGCGTCGGGCTCTTCCTCTCCCACGAGGTGACACCCGGGATGGAGCAGAAGACGGACGAGATCCTCGAATTTCTCGGTGTCGCCCATCTCGCGGACCGCCCGATGACGGAGATCTCCTCAGGCGAGGCGCGGAGGCTCCTGATCGGGCGGGCGCTTGTCCACGACCCGGGCACCCTCCTCCTCGACGAGCCCACGAACAGCCTCGATCTGCACGCGCTCCACATCTTCCGAAAGACTCTCCGGAAGATTGCACGGTCGGGGACCGGGATCATCCTGGTGACCCACAACCTCCACGACATCATACCGGAGATATCCCGGGTCATCCTCATGCGGGACGGCGCCATCCAGGAGGACGGCCCGAAGGCGGACGTCCTGACCGATGAGGCCATCGGCGGGCTCTTTTCTGTCCCGGTGCACGTGGTGGAAGAGGGCGGCTACTACTACGTGACGGGTTACTGAGCGGGAAGATGCCGGTATCCTGTCCCCCATGAGCTCCCGGGAAAATCTTATGCCGGGTGGCGGGGAGTATGCCCGGACGGGAGCCATGACAGAGAACGCAACCACTGCAACCGTCCGGGACCTCATGGCGGCGTTCGCCGGCCGGACCGGGCTCGATCCCTCCGCCCCTCACCCGCGGCGCTACCTCTGGACGGACGCCTACGCCGTCTGCAACTACCTCGAACTCCATCGCCGGACAGACGACGAGATCTACCGTGACATCGCCCTCCGCCTCGTCGACCAGGTGCACCGTACTCTCGGCCGGCACCGCGACGACGACCTCCGGACCGGCTGGATCAGCGGTCTTCCCGAAGAGGAAGGTGGAGCGCACCCGACCCGGGGCGGCCTCCGTATCGGAAAAACGCTTCCCGAACACAGGTCCGGCGAACCGTTCGACGAGCGGCTGGAGTGGGACCGGGACGGGCAGTATTATCACTACCTGACGAAGTGGATGCATGCGCTCATCCGGGTGAGCCGGGCGACCAAAGACCCGGTTTACCTCGGATGGGCGGTGGAACTTGCGCGGGCGGCCCACGCCGCGTTCACCTATCTCCCCCCTTCCGGCGGCAGCAAGAGGATGTGCTGGAAGATGAGTATCGACCTCTCCCGGCCGCTCGTCCCGGCCATGGGCCAGCACGACCCGCTCGATGGGTTCGTCACCTACAGCGAACTCCAGGCGGCAGGCGGGGGGTCGCCGCACCTCGACCTCTCGCCCGAGATCGCCGATATGGCTGGCATCTGCCGGGACGGGAACCGGGCCACTGACGACCCGCTCGGCATCGGCGGCCTCCTCTTTGACGCTGGAAGGATAGCACAGTTGATGGACCGGGGCGGATCTGCTCACCTCGACCTGCTCCGCTCCGTCCTCGACGCAGCCCTCGCGGGTCTCGCCGCTTTTGCGAGGGCCGGCAGCCTCCGCTATCCCGCAGAGTACCGCCTCGCCTTCCGGGAACTCGGCCTTGCGGGTGTCCCGGGGCTCGCCGGGCGGGTCCGGGAGAACCCGGACATTTTTGGGCGAGGAGCGCTGGAACGGCGGGCGGAGGCCCTCGCAGAGTATGTGCCGCTCGCAGACGCGATCATAGGGTTCTGGGTGGACGACAGGAACCGGGAGACCGGCGCCTGGACCGGGAACCGCGACATCAATACGGTGATGCTCGCAACCACTCTCGCCCCCGGGGAGTTCCTGGCGGTCTGAGACGAACGTGGAGATCAGGCTCCCGCCACCCATACGCTTTTATGTCGGGGCGATGAGGCAGGATCTTCAGCGAAGGGGATGGTGCCTATCCGGTGAATTCCGGGATAGTGCTCGGGAGCCCGACCCGCATGAACACCCGGGCAAAGGCCTGCGAAAGCTGCTCGCGGTAGGGGGGGCAGAGCCTGACCCGATATGGGAGCCCGGCGGCAAGGTGTTGCACGACCTCAAGGGGGAGGCTGCGCGGGTTTTTCAGATCGACGAACATATAACCAGATTCGTGTCCGGGAATAGTACATCGGTTTAAAAGGTGATACGCGATTATCTCGCCCCTCCTGAGTTTATTTTTCGTCTTGACGATCGCTTTCTTCGAATCAGAGCGGGCAATCTCCGTTATATGTTCGTCCAGGGAGAATAGCGAAGAGAGAATGACAGAGTCGACCTTCTGCTCAATAAGGTCACATGACTGGGACATGACAATGACATCGTACTCTTCGCAATTGACCCAGGAGTCACCGCACGACTCACCAGCTGGAAACATAAAGGGAACGGAATGAAGAATATCGCCCTGAGCGAGAGGCTCTACCGCGGGCACAAGAGTGTACCACGGATACTCGCCCTCCATACAACTTTTTGGGCTACAGGTCGATCTCGGTGAGGTCATAGTTTGTTATCCGCCCTTTTCTTCTGGTGACGACCTGTACTGTCAGCGGCACTTTCCTTTTCGGGGGCAGCCGGACGACGTGCGCTTCCTCTGACCCGGGGACCTCCTCTTCGTTCCCGGAACCCAGTTCTTTGAGGTAGGTGGTGGAACTGCTCTTCAGGTCCTGATGTATGATTGAAGAACTCTCATAGGCGAGAGAAAGTTTGTAGGTCTTTGGGCTGACGCAGTGGTATGCACCTGCTGGATGGGCGAGGGTCTTGGTCTGGGTGGAGCTGACCTCGCTGAAGTGGTCATACAACCAGAGTATCTGCGTCGACGGCGAATACCCGGCGGGTCGCCGGCCGGCAGGACGCTCTATCAGTGATGGCATGTAAACTCCTCCAGGAGGTCCCCTTTGATCATCTCAAAGAACCAGGTATGGGTCAGGGCGTGTGCTTCCGAAACCCAGGACATGATCTCATCTTTTGTTCTGGGCCCATCCCCTTCCGGGGACTGGACGATAGTCTCTCCGATCAACGAATCCCTTCCCTTTGCTCTCCCCCTCGAAAAACCAATGTGGAGATATCCGGGAGGCCTCTGCGAGGGGAAAGAGTACTTGAAGTCGACGCCAACCGGTACTGGTGAGACGTCGATCGTCTCGAAAAGGGCGGGGGATATCTGGTTTTGTATTCCGAGTTTTGTTGATAAAAATTCAACGATATTCTCTTTTTCGAAGTCAAACGGGTAAGCATCCAGATACCTGAGGACGACCTCGTTGGTGGTGAGGAGGGATTTGTCTGGATATTCCTGGAAGAGCGCATCAAGAACTCCTTCAATCCGGTGCCGGAAGTCCTGCCATTCATAGGACTCGATATCATTGAGGGTTATGATACCCGGTCCGACCTGCACCAGAGGCCAGCTGCTCTTCGCCCTCCTGAACCGGTGCTGAACGATATATCCTGAGATCTCATCGGGGATATCGGATGTGGGAAGCTCCTCATACACCGGGTACTCCTCATCCAGTGCAGACGATAATTTTCCGGGGAAGATCTTTGCATGTGGATCGAGGCGCACCCCGTCTTCTCTCTCGCGGAGATCCCATCGTATCTCAAATATGACCTCGATGAGGGGTGGGTTCTGTAATTTGGATATATTCATTATGCGATCGCCTGCAGAATGTCCTCTCTCAAATGGTGAGGGGCACAGCAATTAAGGTTTGTGATCCTGCCCCGGAAGGCAGTACTTTGCTAATTTTGGCCTCCGAAATCAGGCAATGCCGTTTCTTACGATGATCTAAAGCGGAATCAACAGCACCCGGGCACCGGATTTCGCGCTCTTCACGTGAGGATTTAGTGCTATCCCATCCACAGTCTCACGCGTGCTTCCGCGTGAGAGCGCAAAAGGAGGTCGATGGTTTGACCTCTTGGAGATTATCTCAACTATTTTAGCGAAGTACTGGTGCCGAAGGAGTGACTCCGGGGACCCTCGTTCCCCACGCGCCAGGCCACTCCAGAACCCTTGCCCGGTATCGGCAGGTAACAGATGGCCGGAGAGCACTACCCGCACGGATTTTCTCTCCCCTGGGCTTGCTCCCGGATCACCCCGGATGTCTGGTGCCTGCTGGTCTCGACGTCGATCAGAGCATGGACTTTCCGAAGTAACTGGCAGGTTCCTCCTCCCCGGTTTTCGGGAGGTGGGGCAGGTCCGGACGGCAAGTAGAGGGTGCACTGGAAGATGAGCATCGCTCTCTCCTGCCCGCTGGTCCCCGCCATGGGGTAAACGTGAACCCTTCGGTGGGTTTGTCGTCTACGGCGAGTTCCAGGCGACAGCCGTGGTGTATGGGGAGTCAGTGCATTTCGAGGTAGCAATCGTAGAGTTCTGGACGGACGGCAGAAACCGGGAGACCGGCGCCTGGACCGGGAACCGTGACATCAATACGGTGATGCTCGCCACCGCTCTCGCCCCCGGGGAGTTCCTGGCGGTCTGGTCTGAGATGAACGTGGAGATCAGGCTCCCGCCACCCATACTTTTTTTAACCGGGAGTGATGAGACAGGGTTTATTATGCCGACCAGATTGATGGATTATTTCAACAAACAGCCGAGGATCGGCGTCCTCAGCACCGCGAGCAGAGACGGAAAGGTCGATGCGGCAGTCTTCGGCTCGCCGCAGATGACCGACGAGAAGACCGTCGTTATGGCGCTCGGGAAGAACCGCACGTTCGAATACCTCCGGGAGAACCCGAACGCCGTCTTCATTATCGTGGAGAGTGGAGAGACGATCATGGACTGGAAAGGGCTCAGGGTCTACCTTCGGATGAAGGAGTATGCGACGTCCGGGGAGATGCTGGAGACCTACAAGAGAGGGATCGCCCGGGTTTTGGGCGAGGAGGCGGCGGCGATGGTCCATGCCGTGGTGACGTTCGATCTCGGCGAGGTCCGGCCCCTCGTCGATATGGGCCAGGGCTGGGAGAGTTCCATCTGACCCGGGAGCCTGCACGGCCTACTCCCGGGACCTCTGGTAGAGAAGGGCCCCGGCGGCCTGGAAGATGATGGTCGCCAGCACCAGGGCAACGGTATCGACGCCCGGGCCAAATTGGGTCGTTCCGTCGAACGCAAACTCTATCAGGTCGTGAGCGTAGGTGAGCGGGGAGAGGAGAGCGATGCTCTGCCCCCATGCCGGCATGCTCGCGAGGGGGATGAAGACCCCGCTGATGAAGAGGAGGGGCAGGCGGACGAGGTTTAAGAGCGACATCACCTCGCCCACGTTCTCCGTGCGGTAAGCGGCAAAGAGTGTGCCCATCATCGAGAAGCAGAGGGAGGTGAGCGCGAGCCCGAGAAGAAGCGCCACGATGTGGATGACCCCCGTGCGGAAGGCGACCAGGCCGATGGCGGTCGTCGCGACGCCGATCGCAGACGCGAATATTGCCCCGCTCAGGCTCGACCCGAGGACGATCGCCTGAACCGAGACCGGGGCGGCGAGGAGGCGGTCGAAGGTCTTCGTCCTCCGCTCGATAGGGATGGAGACCGGCTCGATCGAAGAGGCGCTGAAGAGGAGGGTGATGGCGAGGAGACCGGGGAGCAGGGTTCCCGGGGGGGCGTTCCTTCCTATGGCGAACGCGAGGAACATAACGAACGGAAAGAGCAGGCTGGATACCAGGATGGAGGGTTTAAGGTAGTAGATCTTCATGTCCTTCCTTGCAATCGCCCATGCGGCACCGAGATCGCAGAAGACCCCCTCAAACCAGCCCGGCATCGGTTCCTCCCGCCTCCTTCTTCATGCCGACGGAGAGCCCGGTGAGGCGGATGAAGACCTCCTCCAGGCTCGGCCCGAGGGTGGTAACGCTGATTGGGCGCAGGTGTTGCTCTTTTGCGAGCACGCAGAGGGAGCCGAGGACCTCCGGGGGGTCCGCCGTGTAGAGCCGGAACTTGTCCCCCTCCTTCCGGACGTCGCTGACCTGCGGGAGCGCCCTGAGCGCCTCGAGAAGGCCGGGCCTCGTGGTATCAAAGGAGACCTCGACCGACTGAAGGCTCTCAAAGGTCTGCTTCAGCTTCTCCGGCGCATCGATTGCCGCGATCGTCCCTCTATTGATGATGGCGACCCGGTCGCAGGAGACGTTCGCCTCCTCGATGTCGTGGGTCGTCAGGAAGATGGTGACATCCTTCTGGGCGAGATCCTGGACGACGTCCCTGATGAGCCGCCGGCTCTGGACGTCGAGCCCGGACGTGGGTTCGTCGAGGAAGAGGACCCTTGGATTGTTCACGAGCCCCATGGCAAGCGTCAGGCGGCGTTTCATCCCCTTCGAGAACCCTTCTGCAGGTTCGTGGCGCCGCTCGGAGAGGCCGAAGGTATCGAGGAGGTCCCGGGCGCTCCTCTGGATCTCAGCCTTCCCGAGATGATAGAGCCGGCCGGTGAAGACGAGGTTGTCCCAGGCGGAGAGCTCGTCGTAGACGTTTGACGTCTCGGAGACGACGCCCATCAGCCGTTTTGCGGCCAGGGTCTCGCGGGCGATGTCGTGGCCGTGGATCAGGGCACGGCCGCTCGTGATCCCGGTCATGCCGGTGAGCATCCTGATGGTGGTGGTCTTGCCCGCCCCGTTCGGGCCGAGGAACCCGAACGTCTCGCCTTCCTTCACCTGAAACCCGATTCCGTTCACGGCGACGTTGTCACCGAACCGTTTGGTGAGGCCGATCACCTCGATTGCGTCCATGGGCACCCTATTCGGAGAGGATAGTGAAGATCCGCCGCAGGTTCTCGTTGAGCGGTTTCTTCTTCTGCCATGTTTCCCCGAGCGGCGTACACATGAGGGCGCCCCCGACCTCTCCTACCATGCACCCGCTCCGCCCCTCGAGCAGCGCCTCGACGGCGGCGACGCCGAGGGCACTCCCGAGCACCCGGTCGCGGAGCGTCGGCGGCCCGCCCCGCTGGAGGTGGCCGAGAACGACGACCCGGGAGTCGAGATCCAGGTGTTCTCTGACCTCCCGGGCTATCTGGAAGGAGATGCCCGGGGTCTCCGCCTCCGCGACCACCACGATCGCGCTCTTCTTCCCGATGGTGAACCCGTTCTGTATGCGCTCGCTCATCCGGGCGATCGAGACCTCTTCTTCCGGTATGACCAGCTCCTCGGCGCCGCCGGCGATACCGCTTTCGAGCGCCAGAAAGCCGGCCGTCCGCCCCATCACCTCGAGGAAGAAGAGGCGCTCGTGGGACCGGGCCGTGTCGCGGATGCGGTCGATCGCCTCAACCGCGCAGTTTGCAGCCGTATCGAACCCGATGCAGTAGTCGGTCCCGTAGACGTCGTTGTCGATGCTCCCCGGCACCCCTACGAGCGGCGCTGTATCCGCGTCGGCGGCAAGCAGGCTTGCGCCGTGGAACGTTCCGTCGCCGCCGATCAGGACCACGCCGTCAAGCCCCATCCGCTCGATGGCCGCCGCTGCCCGGAGCCTTCCTTCCTTCGTGTAGAAATCGGGGTTCCGGGAGGTCTCGAGGATGGTGCCGCCCAGGTGGATGGTGTTCCGGATCGCCGCCCGGTCGAGCGGCACCGCGTCGGCGGCAATGAGCCCGGTGTACCCCCGGCGTATCCCGGCGACGGCAAGGTTGTTTGCAAGCGCCGTGCGCACCGCTGCCCGGATGCAGGCGTTCATACCCGGAGCATCGCCGCCGCTTGTCAGGATGCCGATCCGCTTCATGGCTCACCCGCGTCTTCGAGCGCTTCCACGCCCGGGAGCGGCTTTCCTGCGAGCATGGTGAGCGCGGCCCCGCCACCCGTCGAGACATGGGTCATCCTGTCGGCAAACCCGAACCGTGTCACTGCATCCGCGGTCGAACCGCCGCCGACGACGGTGGTGCCGTGAAGGTTGGCGAGGGTCGCGGCAATCCGGCGCGTTCCTTCCGCAAACTCGGGGACCTCAAAGACTCCCATCGGCCCGTTCCAGACGACGGTTCGGCAGTCTCCCAGTTCCCGGCAGAACTCGCTCGTCGTCCCGGGCCCGATGTCGGCGATGAACTGGTCGTCCGGTATCTCTGCAACGGGCACAACCCGGGCCGGGGTGCCGGCCTCAAGCCTCTCTGCGACGATGACGTCCCGGGGCAGGAGGAGGCGGACGCCGAGTTCCGCGGCCTTCGCAGAGAGCCGCCGGACGTCGTCCAGGCGGTCGGTCTCGACGTGCGACCTGCCCGTCCCGTACCCGCGGCTCGCAAGGAACGTCGCCGCCATGCCGCCCCCGATGAGGAGGAGGTCCACCCTCGGTATGATGTTCTCGAGGACGCCCAGTTTGTCGCTCACCTTGGCCCCGCCGATGACGGCGGCAAACGGCCGTTCGGGGTTTTCCAGGATGCGCGTGAAAGCGTCCACCTCTTTTGCGAGCAGGAGCCCGGCCACCGCCGGCAGGTGCTCCGGGACGCCTACGATCGACGCATGGGCCCGGTGGGAGGCCCCGAAGGCGTCGTTGACGTAGATGTCCGCGAGGGCGGCGAGTTCCTCTGCGAAGGCCGGGTCGTCCGCCCTCTCTTCGGGGTGGAACCGGAGGTTCTCGAGGAGGACGATATCCCCGTCTCTCATCCCGGCTACTGCGCTCTCCACTTCGGGGCCGATGCAGTCCTGGAGCGCGGCGACCGGCCGGTCGAGGAGCACGGAGAGCCGGTTCGCCACGAGGGCGAGACGTAGATGCTCAACGACCACGCCCTGTGGCCGGTCCAGGTGGGAGCAGAGGATGACCCGTGCGTCCCGCTCGCTGAGGTAGCGTATCGTCGGCAGGCTGGCCCGGATGCGGGTATCATCCTCAATGGCGCCGTCTTCGTCGAGCGGTACGTTGAAATCGGCACGGACGAGCACCCGTTTCCCCGTCACGCCGATATCCCGGACGGTCTTCTTCCGTTCTGGTATTACCTTCTGCATACCGGCACACCCCCGAGACGCCGGAGAGCGGCCGGGCGGCTCCGCCTCCCGGTCCGGCTTTTGGCCGCTCCCCGCAGAATCACGGTGTTTCATTGCATGCGTGCGTTGGCATATATAGTGTTCTCCCCCCGGATCCATGTCCGTTGCCGGGCTGGTATTCACGACGGTCGGCGGGCAAAAGCGGCACCGGGGGTATCGCGGGT
Organism: Methanoculleus sp. 10; assembly: GCF_913757945.1. NCBI lineage: Archaea > Methanobacteriati > Methanobacteriota > Methanomicrobia > Methanomicrobiales > Methanomicrobiaceae > Methanoculleus > Methanoculleus sp. 10. Next base: position 78,932 of record NZ_CAJYDP010000008.1, read on the forward strand.
CATGGACCCCAAAAATGCCGGCCGTCGCGGGCCCGGCTCTGTGCACGGGCCCGGGGCCGGGTTGTTCCGGCAGGCTCACCGCCCGGAGCGGCGCTCCCAGTAGGGGGTGTACCCGTAGTGGCTGTACATGCCGGTGAGCCACTCGCGCTCGGCGGTCGTCGGCCAGTTGTCCTTATCAAAGCCCGGCGCGTTCTCCAGCCGCTCTTTGGGCACGTCGAGGACGAAGTAGTTGTCGGCCGCGTTGTACTGGAGCGCCGCCCAGGGGATGGCGAAGAGCTTGTCGCCGAGCCCCATGAAGCCGCCGAACGAGAGGGCGGCGTAGGCGATGCAGCCTTCGTTGATGTCGATCATGACGTCCTTGATGCTCCCGAGGTCTTCACCCTGTGGGTTCCTGACCGACCGATCCGCAATATCCTTTCCCCGTACAATCTTTCGTGTCTCCACCTGCGTGGCAGTTCCTCTCATAGGCGTCTCATCTCCTGGATTGTGGAACACGCTCTGTCCCACGGCAAGGGGGTCAATACAGGTCGTGCAGTATTTAATTATTGTGACAATATATCAAGTCCTGCATAAAAACGAGTGCCGGTGCTCTACGGCAAATACCGCCTCATCGGCCAGCCCATTGGGCACCCTGCTGTGCCCCTCCATTCGCCGTCCGGCCCCTTCTTGCAGGCGCGCTCCACCCCGGCCCGGGCGACCTTGTGGGCAACCTCTTCGCGCGACACTTCCGGGTTTCGCTGTTTCCCCGGGCGTCGTCGGCCGTTTCACGGCAGGCTTCCCGCCCGTGCCCCGGTATCTCACCGGTAGGGGCAGATCTTCGTTTCGCCCGTACTCCGGGATCGCACTGCGCCGGCCCTGACCGCCAGGGCTGCCTCTCCATGGAAAGATCCGGGGAGTCGTCACTTTAATCGCATGCCCGGAGAGAGTAAAGATACGCATGCCGTGCAGGTACCCTGCATGGTCCGGGACCCCACAGGTATGAACGTCCACTGGCGGTACATCGCTTCGGCAAACAACTCCTTCGCCGTGCTTGCTGCAGCGTGCGAAGCGCATGGATACAGCCTTGAGGCAGCGGAGGGCCCCCGTCCCGACGTCACCTGCTACAGTTTAAACTCCATCAACGAGCGGCTCTATCGCGATGAGATCGCGGGGGCGGACTGCATAACCGTTGTCGGGGGGCCCCACGCCTCCGCCTGCTACCGTGAGGTGGCGCAGTATGCCGATTACGTCGTCGTCGGGGAGGGCGAGTACACCCTCCCGGCGCTTCTATCCGCCATCGAGGAGGGGCGGGACCCGCCTCCCGGCGTCGCGACCGCCGCCGGCTACACGCCGGCCCGCCATACCGTCCTCCTCGACGGCTATCCTCCCTTCTCGGCGGTGAAAGGGTTCATCGAGATCACCCGGGGATGCCCGTTCTCCTGCGGCTACTGCCAGACGCCCCGCCTCTTCGGGCGGTGCATGCGCCACCGCTCCATCGACGAGATCAGCCGGTATGCCGCACAGTTCCGGGACATCCGGTTCGTCACCCCGAATGCGTTCGCCTACGGGTCGAACGGGGTCCATCTCCGGCTCGACCGGGTGGAGCGGCTCCTCCGGAGCCTCGACGGCCGGATTTACCTCGGCACCTTCCCCGGCGAGGTGCGCCCCGAGTGCATATCGCAGCAGTCCCTCGACCTCGTCCTCGATCTTTGCGCGAACACGCGCCTGCACTTCGGGGCCCAGTCGGGGAGCGACCGTGTGCTCCGCCTCCTGCGCCGGGGGCACACCGTAGAGGACGTCGTCCGCGCCGTCGATCTCTGCCGGGAGAACGGGCTCGTTCCGGTCGTTGATTTCATCTTCGGGCTGCCGTTCGAGAGCGACGACGACCAGCGCGCAACCCTCGATCTGGTGCGGATGGTCACCCGGGCGGGGAAGGCGCACATCCATTATTTCATGCCGCTGCCCGGAACTCCGCTCAAGCAGAGCCGGCCACGCCCGCTTCTCCCGGAAACAGAAAAAATTCTTGGCAAACTGGCGCTCGGCGGCAGGATAACCGGCTCATGGATGGATCATGAGATAAGGTTTTTTAGACACACTCCTCATCTATAGTGCATGACGGATGTGCTACTCTTAGCAGATCTGCACGGTAACTACGGAAAGCTTGACGCTTTTCTCGGCTACGACTACGATGCAGTCATCATTGCAGGCGACATCACCAACTTCGGTCCACTTGAGCCTGTAGATTCGGTACTCTCCCGTTTCGAAGTACCCTGTTTCGCAATCCCTGGCAACTGCGACCCCCGCGAGATCATCGACGTGCTCGAACGCTCAGATGCGGTCTGTCTGCACGATTCCTGGATCGCGCTTGGCAAGATAACGCTTGCAGGTCTTGGGGGTTCAAACAAGACCCCCTTCGGCACGCCGTTCGAGCTGACTGAAGAAGAGATCGATGGCGAACTCACCCGGATCGTCAAACACATGGACAGGAACATCCACAACGTCCTGCTCAGCCACGCCCCGCCATATGAAGCGCTGGACTCTGTCGGCGAGAACCATGTGGGGAGCCGGAGCATCAGGAAGCACATGACCCGGTTCGACCTGGTCTGCTGTGCTCATATCCACGAGGCACGGGGCATCACCGAGGTCGACGGCGTCACCGTCGTCAATCCTGGACCCGCCTCGGAGGGCTGTGGGGCTCTCATCCACTTCGGGAAGGAGCCAAAAGATATTGATATCGACCTTATCTCTGTTTAGATAACAGCATCTCAAGATACGAGGTGTAGATCGGTGGACCATCTACACCCAACCCTTTTGCGATAGCCCCGATCCGCCGGGCGGCGTCTTCCTGTCCGTCTTCTGTCAGGATCTCGATCTCGACAAATGATCCAAGACCTTCGACGTCGTCGAGGGTCACCGTCACAGGCCCTATCTCGTAGAACTCCCGGGTCTTCGAGACACCTGCGGCCCGCTGGAACCCGAGGCGAGAGAGGATCGCCTCAAGGGTATCGCCCGAGGCGACCGCGAGGTTGAACTCCTCGCGGGCCTTTGCGCTCCCGACCCGGACCTTCGGGCCCTTATAGGTCACGGTGGCCCCGGCGTCGTCGTACCTGACCCTCAATGCCTCGTCGGTCTTCGCGAAATCGCGGTGGGGTGCGTTGTAGTAGACGTCGTGCTCCTGCTGCTTTCTCGCCATCTGCACTCCCTGCCGGTTGAGCCGGGCCCTGATCTCTCCCGGGTCCCTGATCGCAAACTTTGCTTCTACTTCGAGCATGCCGGTCGCCGTAGATCGTCTCGTCCCGGTGATGATAAACCCTCACTGCGCGGGCTCGACCGAACCGGCGACCTTCTGCCGGATGAGGTCTCCCTGCCTGCGTGCGGCGGCGAGGAGGGCGTCGTCTCCGAGGTGCTCCGCAGAGGCGATCGCCCGCTCGGTCAGTACGAGTGCCGTATCGTAGTCTTCACGGTGGTAGAACCGGAGCCCCAGCTCCAGGTTCAGGTCCGCTGCCTTCCCGTACTCCTGCGCGTGAAAGAAGTGGCAGGCAAGCGAGAGGAGGACGTGCAGCCTGCCGGGGAGACGGTGCATGGTGCGTTCGAAACAGTCCGCCGCACGGGCGTTGAGCGCTATCCGTGCATCGTTCGAGAGTTCGCGTCTGCAGTGTTCCTGCAGGAGAGGGTGAGCGAAGGCGTACCCGGTGCCGGGGAGTCTCCGGAATATGCCGCTCTCCTGCATCCGGTCCGCCGCCAGCATAACATCCGTCCCCTTGAGTTTCAGCATGCAGGCGACGACCGGCACCGGGAATGGGGGGTTTAGGGCGCAGAGTTCCTCCGCCAGGGCTTTCCCTGGGCCTGAGAGCGTGGTGAAGGCGAGCGCTGCCGGTCCCCCGGCTCCGGCGAGCACGTCCGCCATGTTTCCGGCGGAGGGTGCGAGCCCCCGGCAGCGCAGGGCGTTGAAGCAGGCCATGAGGCTGAACGGGTCGCTGCAGGTTGTTTCGAGGAGGGCGGCGGCCGCATCGTCGACGGCGAGACGAAACCGCCTCTCCCCGAGTTCCCGGATCTCATCCCTCCGCATCCCCGGGAGTTGCACTTCGGGATATCCGGAATCCCGGATCTCCTGCAGTGTCGCGGGCCCGGGGCAGGCCGCACCCTCCGTCCGGCAGGTGAAGGCGAGAAGGATGCCGGGCGGGAGGTCGTGCACGGTGTCCCGGAGGAGCCGGCGGTCAAGGTTTGAGGCGAGGTGGACGTCATCGAGCAGGATTGCCGCGATGCGGCCGGCCCCGGTCATCTCTCTCCCGAGCTCCCGGAGGAGTTCCCCGAACGCCTGGCGCACCCGGTCGTATCCGACCTCCGGCGACCGGGCGAAGACGCCGATGATCTCCTCCCCGGTCTTCGGGAGCAGGCCGACCGGTTCCACCGGTGCGGCATACTTCTCGAGCACATCACCGGCGTACCGGATTGCCTCCCGCATGCCTTCACCCCCGATCCTGCCGGGCGCGGTCTGTTTGCGCAGGTCTCCCACCAGTTCCCGGAACGCTGAAAAGATCATCCCGGGGAGGTCAAAGACCTCCGCCCTGAGGACGGGGGACGGCAACCCGCCGGGGCATTCCCGGACCTCACGGGCGAGCCAGGATAAGAGAGAACTCTTTCCGATGCCGGGCGGGCCAGAGATCATCACCGCCTGCCCGTGCTCCCCTGTCCGGGAGATGACGGCCGCGAGCCGCTCGCGCTCCTCCTCCCTGCCGCAGAACTCCTCCGGGGGAGAGGGGGCATACGAGACCACCTCTGCCTGCTGCTGCACCGTATCCATGATCCTGCCGGTCACGATCGGGCCGGGTATACTTGAACGTTTGGGCGCAGTACTTCGCTAACGTTCCGAGGAAGCCTCTCTGGAGGTCAAACCACTGACTTCCCTTCGCGGCTTCGCGCTCTTCGCGTGAGGCTCTATCTCTATCCGCACCCGCTACCTCTCGCGTTGCCGCGGAAGTTCGCGAAGTCCAGTGTCCGAGTGCTGCAACTCCGCGTTACGGCGTCGTGCGAGACCACATCGTTTGATGCCAGGTGCCAAAATGAGCGAAGTACTGGGGCGGGGGCGGTTCCTGCCGGAACTATGGCTATAGGTCGGTTTCCTGCACCCGCCGCCCTTCTGCAGGAGCCCCTGTCCCCCGGGGCGCCCGGTAAATACTATAAATACCATTCCATCCAAATGAATTAAAGCAACGAGAAGCAGGCGTGCGGCGGGCCGGTACGGAAGATGTACCGGTAACCGGACCGTAATCTGCGATTTTTCAGGTGAATGGCATGGCACTTCAGGAAGGAGATTTTATCAGGCTCAGATACACCGGCCGCGCCGGTGAGAATATCTTCGATACCACAGATGAGGAGAATGCAAAGGAAGAGGGGATCTACAACCCGCGGGCGGAGTACGGTCCGGTCACCGTCCGCCTGGGGAGCCACCACGTCATCATCGGCCTTGAGGAAGCGCTGATCGGTAATGAGGTCGGCGCCGAGGGAGAGATCGACGTCCCGCCCGAGAAGGCGTTCGGGGCCCACGAGGAGGAGCACGTGAGGTCCGTCCCGACCGGGCAGTTCCGCGAGAAACCGAAGCGCGGGATGCGGATCGAGGTTGAGGGCCGCGAGGGGGTCGTCGTTGACGTCATCGGGCGGCGTGCGGTCGTCGACTTCAACCACCCGCTTGCCGGGAAGACCCTGAACTACTCCTACGCGATCCTCGAGATGGTCGAGGACCGGGTGGAACAGATCAAGGGCCTGATCAAGCTCTACTCAGGCCGGACCGACATCGGGATCAGCATCGCCGACGGGACGGTTGAACTCGCGCTCCCCGCGGCAATTGCATACGACCGGCGCTGGATGGTCTGGCGGGGCACCCTCGTCCGCGAGTTATTTGAATACTACCCCGATATCACGGACGTCGTCATGAAGGAGACGTTCCCGCGCCCGGCAAAGCCGGAGAAAGCGCCCGAGGCCCCTGCGGCTGAGGAAGAGACGGAAGAGACTGAGGAGTAATCTTCCCTTTCTTACTTTTGCTTTCGTATGAAAATGCCCCCCCTTTTTCATCCGGTATGCCTGTGGCCCTGTGGGCATCATGTGGTTTTTTGAAGGATATGTTCCGGTGACCGGGCCCGAGGTTTGCGGGCCACGGGGTGTCTTTGCCCGGCCTGAGTCCCCGGGGAGTTTGGGCGCTTGAGGTTGCCGATCACCGCTATCGTACCCCATTCATCACTCTTGCAGCGACGCCCAATTACCGGCACTCTCAACGGAGGAGAGGATCGATCTTTTTCGCACTGCCGGGGAGCTTGCATCCCCGGGCACGGCTCCCTACCGGCTATCGCCATGTACTTGCCCCCCGCCCTACCGGGGACAGGCTGGGTGGGGGCTGGGGGGGCTGGGTGGGGGCTTCAGGGAGGAACGTAAAGGATTGCCCACCTGCGGGGAGGGGACCTCCCCGGTCCCCTCCCCGTGGCGATAGCCACCACGGTCCACTGCACGGGGAGATCCCGGAGAAGAACCGGATACGGCTTCCCACTGGATATCGCCATGACTGCCCCGCCCCCACCCGGGGGCGGGGGAGGAGCGCGAAGCGCGGGCGGGTGGGGGTTGCCGGAGAACGGCGTTATGGATGTCCCCTACAGGGAGGCCAGCGGGCGGGGTGGGGGTTGCCGGAGAACGGCGTTATGGATGTCCCCTACAGGGAGGCCAGCGGGCGGGGTGGGGGTGCCGGAGAGGAACTTTTGGGTGACATTTTGTCCGGAGAGGGGGAAACCTCCTCCCCGGTCCCCTCCCCCAATGGCAATATCCACCACGGTCCAGCGTACCGGGACAAGCCTGGAAGAACCGGGTCCTGGCTAACTCCCGAACCTCATCTGCCCTTTCCGGGAACCAACGTCAGCACCGCCTCCTGGCACGGTTTCTCACCGGATACCGCCACGCACTGTCCCCGCTCCTACCGGAGGCCGGGGCGGAGGGGTGGGGGTTGCCGGAGAGCGGCGTTATGAGTATCCCACTCCGGGGAGGCCGGGCGGGGCGCCCCCCGGGTACCGGGCCGGACGATCCCTTTCCTTCCTCCCGGCACCGGGCGAATGCCGGCTCTCTCCCAAAAACCCGGCGCCGCCGGCAGTACTCTTCTTTAGGTACCGGGCCGAATGTATTCTGGAATCAATGGCAACATTACAGGGAATGAGCGGGGTCGATATCCGGGCGCTGGTGGCGGAGGCCGCCGTCCGTCTCCCGCTCTGGGTCGGCAAGATCTACCAGTTCGACGCGAAGACCCTCGGTATCAGGCTGAACGGGGAGGACCGGGCAAAATACCAGTTGCTCGTCGAGACCGGAAGGCGCGCCCACTTCACCGCCGAGTTCCCCGTACCCCCGAAGAACCCGCCGAGTTTTGCGATGCTGCTCCGCAAGCACCTCGAGGGCGGGAAAGTGCTCGGGATCCGCCAGCCCGGGATCGAGCGCACCGTCTGCATCGATGTCGGGAAGAGGGATACGGTCTACCACCTCATCTTCGAGCTCTTCGATGAGGGGAACGCGGTCCTCTGCGACGAAGGATATACGATCATCAAGCCCCTCTGGCACCACCGGTTCAAGACCCGGGAGGTGGTCCCGGGCGCGGTCTACGCCTTCGACGGGACCGACTGCTCGGCTCTCTCTCCTGACGAGTTCCGGACGATGCTTGATGGGTCCGACCGCGACATCGTCCGGACGCTCGCCGTCGGGTGCATGCTCGGCGGCGCGTATGCCGAAGAGGTCTGCCGGACGGCTGGCGTCGAGAAGAGCGCCGCCGCCGCGGAGGTTGATGCGGCGGCGGTTCGCGAAGCCTTTGACCGCCTGATGGCCGACGTCGTGAGGAGCCGGGACCCGGTCATAACGCCGTCCGGGTGCTGGCCGGTGGTGCTTGCGGGCGAGGAGGTCCGCGAGCGGTTCGCAACGTTCAGCGAGGCCCTGGATGCGTTCTACCCGAAGGCGGCGGGCGCGAAAGAGGAGGCCGCCGCCGAGAAACCCCGCCTCTCCCAGGACGAGGTGATCCGCCGGCGCCAGGCGGAGGCGATCAAGGGGTTTGAGAAGAAGATCGAGCGGTACGAACGGGTCGTGGAGGTGCTCTACGAGAACTACGCTCCCGTCACCGGGATCATAACGACACTCGACGCAGCGAGCAAAAGCCGCTCGTGGCAGGAGATCGAGCAGATCCTCAAAGGAAACCGCGAGAATGCGTCGGCAAAGATGATCCGCGCGGTCCATCCTGCCGAGGCGGCGGTGGAGCTCGACCTTGCCGGGGAGCGGGTAAAAGTCTACGTCCACGAGACGATCGAGCAGAACATCGGCCGCTACTACGACCAGATCAAGAAGTTCAAGAAGAAGAAGACGGGCGCGCTCGCGGCCATGGAGCGGACGGTCCCGGAAAAGCCCCGGCAAAAGCAGAACCTCGCCCTCCAGAAGAAGCGGTGGTATCACCGGTTCCGCTGGTTCACCACCACCGACGGCGTCCTCGTCATCGGCGGCCGGGACGCCTCCCAGAACGAGGACCTCGTCAAGAAGTATATGGAGGGCAAAGACCTCTTCGTCCACGCCGACGTCCACGGCGGGAGCGTCGTCATCGTGAAGGGCGCAACCGTTCACCTGGACGAGGTCGTGCAGTTCGCCGCGTCCTACTCGAACGCCTGGAAGGTCGGGCACTTCACGGCGGACGTCTACGCCGCCCGGCCCGACCAGGTGAGCAAGACACCCGAGTCCGGCGAGTATGTCGCAAGAGGCGCGTTCATCGTCCGGGGAGAGCGGCAGTACTTCAGGAACGTCCCCCTCGGGGTGGCGATCGGTCTTGCGACGGCGCCCGAGGTCGCCGTCATCGGCGGCCCGCCCCGGGCCGTCGCCGGGCGCGCAGACGTGCGGGTGGAACTCCGGCCCGGCCAGTTCGAACAGAATGACATCGCAAGGAAGGTTGTCCGGGCGCTCAGGGAGAAACTCCCGGAGGACGAGTGGAAAGGGCTCAAGAACGCCTTAAACACCGAGGCGGTCGCCGCGTTCGTCCCGCCGGGAGGCTCCGAGATCGTAGAACCATGAAGGCTGAAGTGCGGGAACTGAAGAAACGGTTCGGGGAGATACGCCTCTTTCCGGAGACGCTCGACGACCTCTGGCACCTCTCCCACCTGGTCGGTCCGGGCGACCTCGTCTTTGCGACGACATTCCGGAGCGTGGAGGCGGCGACCGACAAGCTCCGCCCGGAGAAGACCGAGAAGCGGCCGGTCCGGCTCGGGATCCGGGTCGAGAAGGTGGAGTTCCACCAGCACTCAAACCGCCTCCGGATCGCCGGCGTCATCGAGAGCGGGGTGGACGTCGCCTCGCACCACACCTTAAACGTCGAGGCGGGGTTCGAGATATCGGTCATCAAACTCTGGCGGGCGGTCGACTGCGAGCGACTCCGGCGGGCCGTCGATGCCTCCGCATACGGCGTCGTCCACGTCGCGAGCGTCGAGGAGGGGGAGGCGCAGGTCTACCGCCTGCGCCAGTTCGGCCCGGAGTGGGTGACGACCGTCACGGCCGGGAGCAGCAAGGGCGCGGACGCCGGCACCCGTTCGGTCCTCTACGAGAAGACGCTTGAGGCGCTCGCCGCGGTCACGGGCCCCCTGGTCGTCGCGGGGCCGGGGTTCGTGAAAGATGAGTTTGCAGACTACGTGAGAGCCCGTGCGCCCGACCTTGCAGGACGGATGCTCGTCGTCGAGACGCGGCGTATCGGGCGGGGGGCCGTGCAGGAGGTGATCGGGCAGGGGATCCTTGAACGGCTGCTCGGCGACCTCCACCTTGCCCGGGAGGTCAGGCTGATGGACGAAGTCCTGCTCCGGATCGCGACCGACGGCGCTGTCGCCTACGGCATCGACGAGGTCCGGAAAGCGATTGCCTACGGCGCGGCGGAGACGGTCCTGGTCTCCGACACCCTGCTCCGGGATGAAGAGGCAGCGAGGGTCATCGAGCGGGCCGAGCACGTCAACGCATCGGTCGTGGTGCTGAGCACCGAGTTCGAGCCCGGCGAGCGCCTGGCGGCCCTCGGGGGCGCTGCGGCGCTCCTGCGGTACAGGCTCGAGTGAGACCGGGCGCACCCCGCGCCCCTCTGCATGTCGTCAACTCACGCAGAGGTTCGCGTTGCCCTGGTGGGGCGGCGTTGTTGCGACCGGATGCCGCTATACCCGGCTCGTCACCGGTCTGCCCCATGGAACCGGAGGTACCTACCTTTATAATTGGAGAAGACCCTATAATGTAGTAAATCCGTCGATCCGGGAGCCCGCCCTTCGCCGGCCCGCCGTCCCGGAACGGCCTCCTTTCCAGGAAAGGTTAACACTGGTGTCACGATGAGCGAGAATGCGGTAGCAGCAGAGGTTGATAAGACACGGCCGCGGACACGTGCCGAGAAACAGGTCGAGCACAGAGATCGGATAAAACGGACGCTTACAGCCTGTTTCATGGGCATCCTGGCCGGTGGGCTCTCGTTCTACCTCTCCGGCGCCCCGGACCCGGTGAGCGGGCTCCAGGCAAACGCCATCATCGGCCTGCTCCTTCTCGCGGCGGGCGTCGTCTTTCAGAAGTACGTCTTTGTGCTCCTCCGGATCGACTACATGGAGTTGACCGGCAAGGACTGGTTCTACCAGAGTTTCATGACGTTCGCGCTCTGGTTCATGACCTGGACCATCCTCTTAACCACCACCGTTCTGTGATCTTTTATGCGTATCGCTGTTGTACACCGTGATCGGTGTCACCCCGTCAAGTGCGGCACCGAGTGCATCCTCTACTGCCCGCGTGTCCGGACCGGCGACGAGACCGTCGTCATCGGCGAGGACCAGAAAGCCGTCATATCCGAGGAACTCTGTGTCGGGTGCGGCATCTGCGTGAAGAAGTGCCCGTTCGAGGCCCTCGACATCGTCAACCTCCCCGAACAACTCGACCAGCCGATTCACCGCTACGGCAAAAACGGGTTTGTCCTCTACGGGCTCCCGATCCCCGTCGAGGGGAAGGTCACCGGCATCCTCGGCCCGAACGGTATCGGCAAGAGCACGTCGGTGAAGATCCTCTCAGGCACGCTCGTCCCGAACCTGGGGAGGACCGACGCCCCGGTCTCCTGGAAGGAAGTCCTCGACCTCTACCAGGGGACCGAGCTCTTCGACTACCTCCAGGTGCTCTCGCAGAAGAACGTGAAGGTCGCCGTAAAACCGCAGTATATCGACCAGATACCGAAGGTCTTTGCCGGGTCGGTGCGCGACCTCCTCGCGACCACCGACGAGCGCGGGAGGCTCGGGTACTACATCGACCGGCTGTCGCTTGCGGCGGTCATCGACCGGCCGATAACGAACCTCTCCGGCGGCGAGCTGCAGCGGGTGGCGATCGCCGCCTGCCTCGCCCGGGACGCCGACTTCTACTTCTTCGACGAGATCACGCCCTACCTTGACGTCTACCAGCGGATGGCCGCGGCAGACCTGATCCGGGAACTCGCCCGGGAGCGGCCGGTCGTGATCGTGGAGCACGACCTCGCGATCCTCGATATGCTCGCCGATACCGTGCACATCGCCTACGGTGAACCGGCGGTCTTCGGTGTCATCACCTACCCGAAGGGCGTCCGGGTCGGGATCAACCAGTACCTGGAGGGTTTCCTCCCGGAGGAGAACGTCAGGTTCAGGCCGTATGCGGTGACATTCGATGCCCGGGCGCACGCCTCCGGGGCGGACCGGGAGGTCCTGCTCGCGTTCCCGGCGATGACGAAGCAGTTTGCGCAGTTCTCGCTCTCCGTCGGCGGCGGGGAGATCCGGAGCGGCGAGGTCCTCGGTGTCCTCGGGGCGAACGGTATCGGGAAGAGCACGTTTGCCGGGCTTCTTGCCGGGGTGCTCGAACCAGACACCGGGTCGATGGATACCCGGGTGCGGATCTCCTACAAGCCCCAGTACCTCAAAGGCGACTCGGCGGCGACCGTCGAGGAGGTTCTCCGGCAGACGACGACGAAGTTCGATACGTCGTTTTACCAGCACGAGATCTTAGAGCCCCTCTCCCTCTCGCAGCTCCTCCAGGCGCCGGTGAACACGCTCTCCGGCGGCGAACTCCAGCGGGTGGCGATCGCCGTCTGCCTCTCGCGCGACGCCGACCTCTACATCCTCGACGAACCGAGCGCCCACCTCGACGTGGAACAGCGGGTGAAGATATCCCGGATGATCCGAAAGCACGCCGAGGGCCGGGACGCGAGCACGCTCGTGATCGATCACGACATCTACGTGATCGACATGATCAGCGACCGGATCCTTGTCTTCGAGGGCGAACCGGGTGTCCGGGGTAAGGCCACGGGGCCGTTCGATATGGCGCCGGGCATGAACCGGTTCTTACAAGCGCTCGGGATCACCTTCCGGCGGGACAAGAGCGGACGGCCGCGGATCAACAAACCGGGGTCGTTCCTTGACCGGGAGCAGGTCGCGGCCGGGGAATACTACTATACGGAGATATCGAAGTCCTGAGGGGGTCCGCCGCCCGTTCTTCTGCGTCAGGCCCCGGTCAGCCGGGCGCTCATGGCGCCGACCCATTCTGCAAAGGACGCCCACGCCCCTTCGAGTATCTCCGGTATCCCGGCGGGCTCGCCGGAGGGGATATCCGGCGCCGGGGTCTTGCCGGAGGCGTTGTCCGTGACCTCCGGTTCGTGCGGCACCGGCACGGGGGCGGTTGTGAGATCGAGGGTGGCATGTCCTGTCATCGGCGGGATGTAGCCCACGTTCCCGGGAACGACGAACCAGCACCGCCCGTCGGCATCAATGAAGAGTTTCTTGACGACGCTTGCGCGAATGCCGTCGCCGGAGGTGATGTGCAGGGCGACACCCGACGAGTTCCAGCCGTATATCCCGTTATCGGACGCGATAAGGAGCGTCCCATCGGGTGTTGCCGCGATATCGTTGATGGCGACCGGGAACGGGCTCAGGTCGCCGGCGTCGAGGACCGCCGTGACCCCCTCGTCCGGGGCGTAGTGAAGGACCGCCGTCCGGTTGAAGAGGTAGACGCCCCCGAACGGGTCGACCCGCACCCCGGAGATCCCCCGGACCGGCTCGCCGTCGTCGTGGGTCACCTGCTCGAAGCGGACCTCCCCCGTCCTCTCCCGGAGCACCCGGACGCCGTCGTGCTCGGACCCGATGACGAGCGCGTCGCTTGCGGCGTCGACCACCATGCTCGTGACGGTGTAGCACCCGAGCCCTTCGGGGCCGAGTGGCTTATACCACGTCCAGGCATCGTCGTGGTAGCGGTGGAGGCCCGCCCGCCCGGCGGCAACCCACATCTCGTCTCCCCACCGCGCGATGCAGTTGATGTTAAGGTTCTTGAGGAACTGCTGGTCCCGGATGCTCCGGTATCCCTTCCCGTCCCCGATCTGCAGCCCGTTCGGGTAGCCTATCCAGAGGTGGCCCTCCGCGTCGAGGGCGACCGCGGTCACCATGGAGTCGAGGGGCGAAAGCCGGCCGTAGGCCGTCTCTCCCGGGTACCTTGTATTGACCGAGTGCCAGGTGCCGTTTGCCCCGTAGACCGATATGCCGGTGTCGGTCGCAAATATGACGTCCCCATACCGGCCGTTGATCGCATCCGTCACTCCGGCGGACGCGATCCACGCCTCGAAGTCGGGGACGTCGACGGAGATGGCCGGGGATGGCGGGATGAGAAGGGCTGACAGGACGACGGAGAGGATCAGAGCTCGGTGCATGTCCCGTCCGCTCTCTTGACGATGATGCGGCCCTTTCCCTCCGGCCAGTAGTACACGGATCGCCCGACCCTGCCGCCCGTCTCCTCGTGCGCGATCCGGATCCCCTGTTCGCGGAGCACGTCCCTCACGGCAGTGGTATTCCTCTCGCCGATGTTTAAGGAGTTCGCCGAGAACTCAAACATGCTCGCACCGCCGACGACGGCCGCGACGATCGCAAACTTCGTGCTCCCGAGCCTCTCCATCTCCTCGATGAGGGTGTTCGTCGCGGTGTCCGCAAACTTGCCGGGACGGTCGGCGTTTCCGCGGCTCTCCGGGAGCATGATGTGGGCAAGCCCCCCGAGGGACCGCCTCTGGTCGTGCAGGATGAGCGCGATGCAGGAACCGAGCCCGATCGTCCCCATCGGGCACATCCCGACCCGGAGTTCGCCGAGACCCAGGATAACGGCCTTCTCCTCGCCAAAGAAATTGTTCCCCATGGTATCCCGGAGACCGGCTACGAGATTGGTTCCATCAGGCGTTCCAGCAGGTGGAAGAGCTGGTGCATGAGCCCGGTGTTCGGGAGCATGTAGATGTTCCCGTAGACGGGCGGCGCCTCGCTCTCAAGCTCCGTGTTGAAGATCAGGACGTCGTTCACGTCGCCGGCCACCTGCGCGACGATGGACTCGAAGGCCGCATGCGTCATATCGATGGCCAGCGCCGGAGGAGACGGCAGCATGACGATGCCTAAGAGCTCGGCGGTCGCATCGAGGAACGCCGATATCATGATATTCCCGATCTCGATTGCGGCGCTCCGGTCCATATCGTCGATCTCGCGGTCGGTATCGGTCGTCCCGAGCATCTGGTTCGTCAGCTGGATGACGGTCTCCTGCGGCATGCTGACGACGATGTACCCTCCATCCGCGACCTCGCCCTGGATCTGGAAGACGACCACGGCCGATATCTCGTTCCCTATGTAGTTGTGCATATCGGCGATATCGACAGCGTGCACCTCCGGCACCGTCATCTCGATTGGGCTCGCCAGCATCTGCGATAGTGTTGTCGCCGCGTGCGCCGCACCGATGTTGCCTAACTCCGCCAGTGCGTCCATCTGAATCGGATCAAGTTCCATGAGAATCTCTCCTAAATCATTGTGTTTACGTCGAGCACCGGTACGACGTCGCCGTCCCCGGGGATGGTGATCCCGCTGATCCCGCGGCAGCTGCCGGCAATCCGGGAGAGCGGTTTCACCACCACCTCCTGCTGGCCGTCCACGGTATCGACGGGAATGCAGCATCTCCTGCCGTTGTTCTGCAGTACGACCAGTGTATCGCTCTTCTGTGTCCGGCCGAACATATCCTCGAGGCGATGCATGGGGAGGGTCTGGTCGCGGAGCAGGATCGCCTCGCTGCTGCCGATCCGGTGGACCGCGTCCGTCCTCATCTGCGCCACCTCGACGACGTTGCTGATCGGGATGGCGCACCGCATCCCGTTGATGTGGACCATCATGACGTCGATGATCGCCATCGTCGGGGGGAGCACCAGCTCGAACTTCGTGCCCGTCCCCAGCCCGGACTCGACTTTGATTGTCCCTTTGAGCGATTCGATCGTCTTCTTGACCACGTCGAGCCCGACGCCCCTGCCGCTGATGTCGGTGATCGCCTCGGCCGTGCTGAACCCGGGCTCGAAGAGCAGGTTGATGAGGTCGTCCTTCGCTGCGGCCGCCGCCGCCTCGGGCGTCATGAGGCTCTTCTCGACCGCCTTCTTCCGGAGCCGCCCGGGGTCGATGCCGGCGCCGTCGTCCTCGATCTCGATGATGACGTTGTCCTTATCCCTCCGTGCCGTCAGCCGGAGCGACCCTTTCCGCGGTTTTCCGGCGGCTTCACGGACGCCCGGGGTCTCGATGCCGTGGTTCACGGCATTTCGGATGATGTGCAGGAGGGGATCCGAGAGGCCGTCCATCATGCTCCGGTCAAGCTCGGTCTCGCCGCCCTCGATGACGAACTCGACCTCTTTGCCGTCGTGGTTCGCCACGTCCCGCACGACCCGCGGGAGGCGGTTGAAGATGCGCTCAAGCGGCATCATCCGGATCCCCATCATGAGGTTCTGGAGGTCGGAGACCGAACGGCCGACCATGTTCAGGGCCTCGTCGAACTCCTTGATGCCGTGCTTCTTTGCGATCTGCTCAAGCCTCCCGCGGTTGATCACCAGGTCTTCGACGAGGTTCATCATCCGGTCGAGCCGCTGGATGTCGACGCGGATGTTCTTGATCTCCCGGCTCTTCTCGGCTTTTGTTGCCCGTTGCACCTGCGGCGGTTCGGCCTCTTCTTCCGGCCCGGGCTCCTGGGCCGCCGCCGGAGAGGAGAGGGCGAGAAGGGTGATATCGGTACCGGAGGCGACGGTCCTGAGGGCATCCTCCCCCGCGTCGCTCTCGATGAGGATCTCAAACGACCCCTCAAACTTCCCGTCCTCCAGGAGGTCCCGCGAGGGGGTTGTCGAGAGGACTGTCCCGATGTCCTCAAGGTTCTGCAGGAGCAGCATGGCCCGGACGTCCTTCATGGTGCAGGACGGGTCGACGGCAACCGAGAGCGTGTAGAGCGGGCGGTTGCCGGCCTCACCACCGGGCGACGGAGAGGCGGGGGCGCCGGAGAGCACCCGGTGCATCGGCAATCTTTTTTTGTGGTAGCCCCTACACCATAGATGCCATGAATGCCACAAAGCGCATTGTTGTCAGGGAAGAGGTCTGGGCTGCTCTCTCCAGTATGCGGGAGCCGGGGATGACCTTCTCGGAACTGATAGAAGAGCTGATCGAGCGTGAAAAGAAACGGCGGCTTGTAGAGGATATCAGGCGGATCCAGGAGACCGAGGAACTCGTGGAGATCCCGCTGTGACGTTCGCCGTTCTGTTCAGGCGATCGGCAGCGGATTTCCTGAACTCTCTGCCGGAGAAATCACAACGCATCATCACGGCAAAACTTGCCGTTTTGCGGACAGATCCTTATCCCGGCAGCGGGGGAGATAAAGAACGCCTGAATACGGATGGCATGGAGGTATTTCGTCTTCATATAGGGCGATCGTTTACCGCGCTCTATATCATCCACGCCGATACCGATGGGAACTGGGTCGAGATCACCCATCTGATGACCATCGAGCAGGCGCATAAACGCTACGGCAGGCTCTGATATCCGCGCCACCGCCAGCCGCCCATGTATACGCTCGAGGACGGCCACACCTGCCTCGATGCGGCCAATCCCGCGGCTCAGGACGAACCCGGCAGAAACCATCCCGGAGGGAGCACCCTCACGGTCCGCGTGTGGACCAGAATCATGCCAGCGTGGCGGACAATGTGGCTGCAAGTTGACACTCCCCACGGGCAAACGCCCGGGGCTTGCTCACGCCCTAAGAATCCTGATCTTCCGTCAAGGAAACTGTGCCGCTCGGTACCAGGCGTTCAAGGCGGTTCGCAAAGAGCGAGCCAATCTGTACCGGGATGACGGGCTGATCGTGGAGCGATAGGTCGATGATGTCCGGGGCAAATCAATTCTCCAACAACCGGTTGGAGGTCTCCAAAAGGAGTTCCCCGGCGGCTTTTTCTTCTCAAGCACGTTCACGCGAGTACGAAGTGCATTTGCCAGCCCAGAATCGCAAATCACCTACAGAGGATCCTCGATCTCCTCCCGCTCAATCCCGACCTGCTTGAGAATCTCCTGGAGTGTGCCGGTCGGAAGATTCCGCCCGTGCACCGGAACAGTGACCCGACGTTTCGTCTCCGGATGATAGAAGAGGTGGTGGCTTCCCTTCACCCAGTCCAACACACATCCCTTCTTCCCCAGAATCCTGATGACTTTCCGGGCCGTGAGGGCCGGGAGTTCAGGCAGGGGCTTCGACGGTGAGGGCGTATTTCAGCAGTCCTTCCTCGGTGGGGATCTCCTCGCCCTTCTCCCGGAGGTCTTGGTAGAGTTCGATGGCCTCTCGTGCCCAATCCCTCAAGGTGGGGGTCGACCGGTTCGCTTCAGGGACGGGAGAGGTACGCCAGAGAGATTGCTCAGGCTTCGCCTCACCTCTCATCAGGGCGAGGGTCCGGCGCCCTGCCTCGCATAACTCCCGCATCCGACCGGGCGGAGGCATCCAGGCAAACCCATCCAGAAGCTCCTCAACCTGCTCCTCTGAAACGCCGAGGCGTCCGGCAGCCTCCTCTATCGTGATTACGCCATCACAGAGGTGTTGCAAAACTTCATTCTGCTCCATCATATCGCATCCGACCCATCCCTCTATCCGGGTGAAACTCTTCAAGGAGAGGACCCCTGTACGATTCGAACCGTTCCTTTGCGTTCATTGCGAACGTATTCAGGATATTGTGCAATCTTCCTCCCTTGACATTAAGATTTTGGCGGCGCAGAGATGCCACAAGATAACCTTCAAACCCCGTTCTAATCTCATCCCGAAAGAGTGAATCTGCCGGTTAAGGTTATCCCAATACACCCTTATCGGGTGAGAAAACATCCGCTCGCACGTTCGGCGCACATGCTCCGGCCCGCCGCATTCCGCGTGAGGCCGCGTCGCCAACCTCTCCTGCCGGCTCAAATCCACCCGCGTGGGCACCCGTCAGCGGGAGCGCCAACCTCCCGGTGAGCGCCGCCGCGAGCCGGCCGATCGGGGAAGCCCTCCGCGGCGGGAAGGGGAGGGTCTGCTGGTTGAGCGGGAAAGGATGATATGTGATGCGGGGAGATATACGACGGTATGAGACGGCGCCACCTGCTGGGAGAAGAAGAGAAAGAGGAGGTGCTCCACACCATCCGTACGGTCCTCGCCGGATTTGACGAGGTCGAGGTGGGGTATGTCTTCGGCTCGTTCTCTCAGGGGGATTTCGGCGACGTGGACGTGGCGATCCTCATCAACGGAGAACCCGCCCCGTACCAGGCGATGCGGTTCGCGCGGCGGGTCGAGCGGGAGCTCGAGCGGGGGTTTTTCTACCGCTTTGAGGCTGACGTGAAGGTCCTCAACACCGCCCCCATCTCCCTCCAATACGAGGTCATCAAGAGCGGCCGGCTCGTGTTCTCCCGCGACCGGGGGAGGAGGGTCAGGTACGAGGCGGACGTGCTCTCCCTGTACCTCGACTATGCGGAGACGCTTGAGTGGTTTGACCGGGTTCTGCTCACGAGGGCCTGACAATGGTCCATGATGAAGGGATCCTCGATCACCTCCGGGAACTGGACGAGGCAGCCGGGGACTGGGAGCGCTACCGGGCCATTACCCTCGCCGAACTGAGGGCCGACCGGGACAAACGGAATATGGTGCTGCACGCGCTCCTCGTCAGCATCCAGGCATCGATCGATATCGCGAACCACCTTATCGCGGCCTCCAGCTCCCGGCGGCCCGAGACCTACCGGGAGAGTTTTGCAATTCTCTGTGACAAGGGGCTTATCCCGGAAGACCTCGGGGTCCGGCTCTCCGACCTCGCGGGCTTTCGGAACGTCCTGATCCACCTCTACTGCCGGCTGAACCTGGACGAAGTCTACGGGGTGTTGCAGGATGGCCTCCCGGTTGTCAACCGGTACCGTGACCTGGTCCGGGCGATGCTCCGGGACCGCCTCCTCCCGGAGTGACGGCCGGGGGATCTCGCGCCGCTATTGGAAGAGTGCGACGGGAGATGAAGGGGGTGGGTGAACGATTACCTGGTATACGCTGGAGCACTACCCGTTAAAAACCACATGATGCCCACAGGGCCACATGCATACCGGATGAAAAAGGGGGGGGCATTTTCATACGAAAGGGGGGATTATCTTATTGCGTCGATCAATTCGTTCCGAGGGATTTCAGTTGCTTTTGAAACCTCGTCGAGTATTGAATATAGTGTTCCTACTCTTAGTTCGTTGTGCAGGGGAACGACAACATGAAATTTCTTGTCATCCTTCTGGATAACCATTTGAACGTGGCTTCCTGTTTGTCGAAGGTATGTGTACCCGAGAGATTCGAGGAATTTAACGATCTTGAATCCACTAACAACCGGTCGCCTTGACATTGCGATCAACTTTGAATGTCAATTCAAGATGTTGAGTAAGTGGTTCGGCGTCGATCTCGTCGAGTTCAAGGATGAAGTCGGGTACAGGTTCGGTTGTAACGGTGATCGTGATCTGTTCTCCTGGTCCGATCTCGTCTTCGAAGTAGAGTTCTGTTGCTTCTATGATATTATCGACAAGTTCGCCGATAGTTTCTCCCTGGGTGACGATGCCGTGATCTGTAGCACGAGCGGTCCATCCCTTATCGTAGTAGAATATTTTGAACTCGACTAACATGACATTCACCTCGAATTAGTTGAGATGTGTGTGGTTTGATACAATAAATGTAGTGGCGATACCGGGTCCGATATTTCGAGGGGGCATCGTGTTTGGCCACCGTAAGAGAAAGCAGGAACGAGAATAGTAAAGTTATCTTATGCCAATATTAAACCGCCACGCCGTCCCGGAGAACATGCCTGATGAAGGGATACTGCCGGTGCGCCGCAACATCGGCCCGCGAGAGTACCTTGACCGAGAGCCGCTCACCCGTCTGCATCAGCAGATCAAAAGCAAGTCCGGTGAGGTATTCGCGAGGGCGTTAGTCCTCTTTGGGCGTAACCACAAGGATATCGATATCTGAGTCCGGCCGATCATCTCCCCGGGCCACAGAGCCAAAGAGTATGATCTCTTCTATTGCGTCTCCGCACGCCTCTCGTGCCTTTGCCGCGAACTCGTGGACGATCGGCCGCTTGACCGACGGCATACATCAGAGTAGTTGTGGATATACGGCTATAATGATTACTGCTCCAGGAGATCACGTGTCCGGAGGGAGCCGTATGGAATTGGAGCCCGGCCGCGAGGAGAGCCGGCAGGAGAGGCTGGCCTTTTTCAGTATAACTCTTCAAGATCCTCTTCGGCCAGTTTCAGGGTATACTCCTCGGGCGCAGAGAGTTTTGTCATCTTTTTTGACCGCCCTTTCAACCTGACGAGCACTCTCTCTGCCTGGATCGCCGTACTACGATAAACATAGTGCCGATACCGGGTCCGGCGTTTCGAGGGAGGAGTATCATGTCCGACACCCTCCACGGGCTAAAACCCGTGGCTCTCCTGCACTCCTTAAACCCCGGCGGTAAAACAGAGCGCCGGAAAACGAGCCCGGCCCTTCACCGCTCCGCGACCCAATGCCGCGCGATGAACTCCCGCGCCGCCGTCTGCCCGGCATCAAACGGGGCGACCTCGACATAGTCGAACCCGACGGCGTGCGGCGCGAGGGTCCGGATATCGAGCGGCGTCAGCCCGAACGGCTCGGGCGTCCCGGGGTCGGGAGTCTGTGAATTTGTGGAGATGCCCTTGCAGTATTGCGGGGCGGTGGCGTCCGGTCGGGGATGTCGGAGGAAGCCGAAGTTTCAGAGTCTGGCGCATGAAAGCGACCGACGTGAGCATAGTGATGGTTCTACCTCTGCGGGGCTCGCGAGGCATGAGCGAGAGGGCTCCCTCCGCACGGGGGGAGGTGAGAGCGGCGCCCCTTCTTCACTTGGTGTCAGGAGGCGGGGAAGACCCTGCTGACGATCGGGGTCTTCGAACCGTCCTCAAAGACCTGCTCGTTCTGCGGCTACCAGAAGGCCGATCTGACGCTGAAGGGCCGGGAATGGACGTGCCCGGACTGCGGGACGACCCACGACCGGGACCTGAACGCCGCGACCAATATCAAACAATTCGCACTTGCAAGGCGACGGATCAGCGCCGGAGAGCCTGTGGACCCGCTCCCGGTGGGGAGGGGGATGATAGCCGGGAAGCCCGCTCGCGCAAGCGGGGGGTAGTTCACGCTTGTGGAGATTGGGATCGCTACACCACCAGGCCCGGCGGTGCAAGTCCCGGTCGGTGAAGCAAGAATCCCCAGGCTTTAGCCCGTGGAGAGTGTCGATATATCCCGGGCCCATGCCGGAACAAAGACTGATCTGATACCCCTGTTCAATTCAGAAAGCGCTAAATCGGCCGCCGGTATAGTCTTATTCATGCGCCCCATCGTCACCGGCGGGGCCGGCCAGGGTTCAGAACCTGGCAGATATAGCCGCACCCCGGCGGTGCTCCTGCCCTGTGGCCGGTCGCACAGCGAAGGCACTCAGCCTTCTCGTGCTCCGTCCCATAGGAACGTCGCATCCGGCACAACACCCCGATGTCGTGATCGTTGAACCTCGCCGCCGGGCCGGTCAGGTGAAAGAACTCCCTTTCTTGTGAGGACAAGCATTTTGCTCGCCCCGATCTCTCCCGAACCGGCACCAGCACCTTCTTCCGAAACTCTAAATAGTACACTCCATAGTATATTACTTATGAGTGTCTTCCTCAACCGGGGCCGGGAACTCTCCCACCTCCATGAGCGGTACAGGAGCGACGGTGCAGAATTTGTCGTGCTCTATGGCCGGCGGCGGGTCGGAAAAAGTGAACTGATCGACCAGTTCCTCCGCACCGTCACAGGAATACATCTCGTCGCACGGGAAGAGTCGAAACACCTGCAGCTCCGGAGATTTTCTGCAGACCTGAGCGCCTATTTCAAAGATCCGTTTCTTCAGAAAAACGGTTTTTCTGACTGGGACAGCTTTTTCGAGTATCTTATCCAGCACGCGGCCGATCGTGTCGTGATCGCCATCGACGAATTTCCCTACCTGATCAAGGAGGATCCCTCCCTCCCTTCGATGCTTCAGGAATACTGGGACAGGCGCCTGAAAGAGACCCGGATATTTCTCATCCTGTCGGGATCGAGCATATCGATGATGGAGTCGGCAACCATGGAGTATGGAAGCCCTCTTTTTGGCAGGAGGACGGGGCAGATCCTCCTGCAACCCCTCCGGTTCATCCACGTCCTCGACTATATCGGGGACGTCAGGAAGGCGGTCGAGTTCTACGCGGTCTTCGGAGGGACACCGGCATACATCATGGCCGTCGATCCGGAAGGGGACATCCTGAAGAACATCGAGGAGAAGGTGATGAGAGAAGATTCGTTTCTCTTCAGGGATGTGGAGTTCGTGCTCAGGGCCGAACTTGTCGAACCGAGATACTACTTCTCCATCCTCTTCTCTCTTGCAGGAGGAAACCACCGGATCGGCCTCATCTGCAACGATACCGGCCTTTCCAAGAGTGTCGTCAACAAGTATCTCTCGATCCTTATCGACCTGAAGCTGGTGCACCGGCGCATCCCCGTGACCGAAGGTTCCAGGAGCAGAAAGGGGCTCTACTTCCTCTCAGACAACCTCTTCGACTTCTGGTTCTCGTTCGTCAATCCACATCTTGATATGCTCGAGCGCGGCAATGCCCCGCTGGTTGTGGACCAGTACGTACGGCCGCAATTCGCGCGGTATGTCGGAAAGCACTTCGAGGAGATGGTGATGGATCTCTTCGATCATATCAACGGAGATGGTTTCCTGCCGTTCGTATTCACCAGGATTGGGAGCTGGTGGCATCGCGGGGAGGAGATCGATATCGTCTGTCTCGCTGAGAACCCGTACCGGATCCTGTTCTGCGAGTGTAAATGGCAGGACGGGGTCGATGCCGCGGAGGTCGTTGCGGGGCTGCGGCGGAAAGCACCCCTCGTCTCCTGGCACAACGACCGGCGGAGCGAGTACTTCTGCGTCGTTGCGCGGTCGTTCTCGCGCAGGGCCGAAGGGGAGGGGATCTCTCTCGACCTCGATGATTGTGCGGCGCTCATGGAACGTGGGCAAAGAGGCAGGGAGTGAACTACCTCGCCCTGATTGGGTGGGGCCTCCTGCCATGTCGAGGTGAACAGGACCCCGACCTGCAGCAGAAGTTCACCCACATCGTCGATGTCACCGCAGCACAGGGGGCACCGGTGGCGCTCTAGTTGCAGGGCAGGATTGAGGAAGAGGTCATCCTCGCCCTCCGCTCCCGGCGCGAGAACCGGCCTGAATTCCTCTTTACCATCATCTGGTCAATCGTCGTCCTCATCGCAACCATCCAGCACCTGCGGTTCGAGTATTACCTCGCCGTGAACCTCGCGCTCCTTGCGGCGGTCTTCGCCGCATGGGCGCTCGGTTACGGGCTCGAAAAGACAGTCGCAGCCCTCAGGGCACCGGGGAAGGGGAAAACATTTCCCCTGCCGGAGATCACCGCCGTTGCCCTGGCCGTCCTCCTCACCGGAACCCTCGCCGGAGCATCGGCCGCTGCAAACTTCGGCTATGCCTGGCGCGACGTCGCCTACGTTGCGCTCGATGACGACTGGCGCGACGCTCTCGAGTGGATGAACACTCACACCCCTGACTCCGGTGTGGACTACTACGCAATCTACGGCCGGGACGGCTTCCGATATCCGGCAGAGTCCTACGGCATCATGTCCTGGTGGGATCACGTTCATCGCGCAACGGATCCCGAACACCAACCCCTTCCAGGACCATGTCGATGGGGCCGCCGGATTCTTCCTCGCTACGTCGGAGGCGAATGCAGCCCTAACCGGGGCCGGCTCCCGCTACATCATCACCGACGGCAGCATGGCTGCCGGGAGCTTCCCGAACATTGCCTACTGGCGGAACACGACGGCAGGGGTCGACCCCTACGCGGCCGGGCTCCTCGTCTCGGTGCCGGGGAGAGAGAATACCTACAGCATCGAGTCGTTCTACAAAGAGGCCTACTACCGCACCATGGTACTGCGGTTGCAGGCCTTCGACGGGACGATGGTGGTGCCGTCGGAGGCCCTCTACGTCGAGTACGACACCGCCTCCATTCCTGAAACCGGCTACGCGAGACTGGTCGATAACCGGACACTGTCCCCGGCCGGGGCCCGCGCGGCAGCCGACACTTACCCCGGGCCGCGGTCTTCGGGAGCGACATCCGTACGCCGCCGGCGACCATCCCGGCGCTCCGGCACTACCGGTTCATCTATGAGTCCTCACCCGATGCGGTGACGAACGTGAAGATCTTTGAATATGTAAAAGGCGCCGTTATCCCGGGAGAAGGCGCTATCGAGGTCACGGTCGTCACGAAGACCGGGCGGGAGTTCGTCTACCGGCAGGAGAGCGAGAACGGAAGGTTCATCCCCCCCTACTCCACGCTCGACAACCCCTATGATGTGATGACCGCCGGGAACTACCGGATCGTCGGCGGGGGCGAGGAGATCACAGTGACCGAGGAAGCCGTGATCCGGGGAGAGTAGTTCTCCGGCCGCGGGTTCACAGGTGCCGGGTGGGTAAAACTCGTGGTGACCTGGCGATGGAGGCCGTGATCCCATTTCGTCGGGAAAGAGCAGCGCCTCCATCCGGGTAAATCCTGGTTTGCCCCTGCCCCGGAGTTACCCTCGATCACGGCGATACATGATAGATATCCACTGCTTCGCGTGAACCAGCGGCAAAACAGAGCGCCGGAAAACGAGCCCGGCCCTTCACCGCCCGGCAACCCAATGCCGCGCGATGAACTCCCGCACCACCTGCGCCGCCACCGCCGCCGTCTGCCCGGCATCAAACGGGGCGACCTCGACGTAATCGAACCCGGCGGCGTGCGGCGCGAGGGTCCGCACGACCTCCCGGATATCAAGCGGCGTCAGCCCGAACGGCTCGGGCGTCCCGAGGCCCGGGGTGAGACAGCAGTCGATCGCGTCGGCGTCGATCGAGAGGTAGATCCTCCTCCCGCCAAACTCCCCGAGCACCTCCCGGAGGACGGCGGCGATCCCCAGCTCGCGCACCGTATCGGCGGTATAGAGCCGCGTCCTCTCCGCCGCAACCTCGAACTGCTCGGAATCACCGCTCCGGGCGCCGATGATCACGACATCCCCGACCGTATCAAGGACGCGCCGGGTGACGCACCCGTGGCTGTAGGCCGTCCCGTCAAGCTCGTCGCGGAGGTCCAGGTGCGCGTCGCAGACGACGTAGACCTCCGGGCGGACGGCCCTGACCGCCCCGATCGTCGCGGTGTGCTCGCCCCCGAGCATCACCGGCACCTTGCCGTCGCGGACGATGTCCCCGGTAACGTCGGCCACCTGGCCGACCAGGTCCTCCGGCAGCCGCAGGACCGAGAGATCGCCGAGGTCCGCGACCGGCACCTCACAAAAGTCTACCCCGGTCGAGGGGTCGTAGGGCTCGAAGTTGAACGAGAGTTCCCGGATCGCCCGGGGACCAAACCGCGCACCGGGCTTAAACGACGTCGTGGCATCGTAGGGCACGCCGAACATGGCGTAGCGGGCGTCCTCGTAGGACGCATCCGCATCCGCAAAGTGGAGATGGGCAAGGTCGTGCATGCCCGTCTTCGAGAGCCAGAATACGTCACTCAAGTTTCTTCTTGCCCAGGGATGTTATGTAGGCGATCTCCTTGCCCGGTTCGAGATCGCCGGCCTGCTCATCGGTCACGGTGAGCTCGAACATCTCAAAGTCCTTGACGTCCATGAGCTGGACGGTTGCGCCGGCGATCGATATGACCTGCGCAATCTTTCGCTCCACCACCGGGACGTAGGTCTTTGCCGAGACCGGCTGGACGATCGAGCGCTTGACACCGTCAAAGATCCCGATGCAGTCGATCCGTGACTTGGCCGCCCCGTGTTTTCCGGGCTTGGATATGGCGATGGAGACAATCCTGCAAGGCTCTTCATCAACGACGACGTAGCGCCCCTCTTTGAGTTTTCCAACTTCTGTCTGTTCCTTCATATTGTCTCACTACTCAACAAACGCGTGATTAATGTATCTGGATTGCAGTACATAAATACACCGTAGAACGAGAGGAGGCGCAAAGAGTCTTTGATGGAGTTTATCCGGGCGTGCGACGACCTGGCCGGAGCTGTTTCCGATGCAGTGGCCGGCATGGTCGGAACGCCCGAAGCAGGGAGGTGCGTGAGGATCGGCGCGGACGGCACGCCCACGAAACTGATAGACCAGGTTGCAGAGGATATCGTCGTCGACTACTTCACGCGCAACCCATTCTGCCGGCGCCTGATCAGCGAGGAGCTCGGGTGTGCCGACATGGGCGGGGAGAAAGGCACCATCTTCCTCGACCCGGTCGACGGCACCTACAACGCCGTCGCCGGGATCCCCTTCTACGCACTCTCCATAGCCTACGCGGAAGGCGGTATCGTCCAGGCGGGATACGTCCGGAACCTTGCCACAGGCGAGACGTTCCATGCCGTCCGGGGGCAGGGCGCTTTCCTCGACGGGCGCCCCATCCAGGTCTCGGGGCGATCGCTCCTCCAGGAGAGCGCCATGAGCGTCTACGGCCGGAAGTTCGACCCGACCCGCGTGCTCGGGATCAACCGGCAGATCCGGCGGTGGCGCCTCCTCGGCGCATCGGCGCTCGAACTCTGCTACGTCGGGTGCGGCCGTATCGACGGGTTCATCGACGTGCGGGGGACGCTCCGCGTCACGGACGCGGCGGCGGGGATGCTGGTCTGCGAAGAGGCCGGCGGCACCGTCTCGGACCTCGAGGGGAACACCCTCGTCTTCCCGGACGAGGTATCGGTCGGGCGGAGCCTGGTCGCCACGAACGGGATCCTGCACAACAAAGTCATCGAGTACCTGAGGTAGTCTGGATATGAAGATCGTGCTGGTATCGCGTATCGACGATGCGGATGCGCTCCGCTACACCGGAGACCTCGCCCGGGACCTCGAAGCCCTCGGGCACGACGTCGCCTTCGAGGAGGGCACGGCAAGGCACCTCGGGAAGGAGGGCGTCCCGTTTGAGGAGATCACGGGCGACCTCGTCGTGGTCGTCGGCGGCGACGGATCGGTCCTCCTCACCGTCCACCAGATGAGGAAGCAGGTCCCGGTCCTTGGGGTCAACTGGGGCGAGGTGGGGTTCCTCGCGGACCTGGAGCCCGACGAAGCCCGTGCGTTCTTCGCCGCCAATAAGACCACGTTCCCGGTCGAGCGGCGGCTCCGGGTCAGCCTCTCCGTCGACGGGAGATGGCTTGGCGACGCCCTCAACGAGGCGGTCATCGTCACCGACCGGCCGGCGAAGATGCTCCGGTTCGGCGTCTACGTCGATGGGACGCCGGCGGAACGATTCAGGGCCGACGGCCTGCTCATATCCACCCCGACCGGGTCGACCGCCTACGCCATGAGCGCGGGAGGGCCGATCGTCGACCCGCTGATCGAGGGGTTCCTCCTCGTGCCGCTCGCGCCCTACATGCTCTCGTCGCGCCCTCACATCATCAGCACCGGGAGGAACCTCGAGATCACCCTTGAGACCGAGAAACCGGCGCACCTCGTCATTGACGGGCAGAGCACGTTCGAGCTCGAACGAGAGGCCACGATCACGGTGAAGAAGGCGGACGAGCCCGCCCTCTTCGTCTCTACCGGAAAACCCTTCTTTGAGAAGGTGAACCATAAACTCCGCAACCTCTGATACCTCAAACCGAGATTTTATGGGGGGCGGGGAGGATTATCTCCACAGGAGCACGATCATGGAAGATCAGATGCGCACGAAACTCTCTTACGCAGAGATTGCAGAGACGCTCAAGACGACCCTCAACCTCCGGGGGTCGCCGGTCGCGGTGAAACTTGCAAAGAGCCCCGAAGGCATCCCCGAAGGGGTCAAACCGATCGAAGAGACGGTCCGCCACTGCCAGATGGTCAGCAAAGCCAGGCTCGATGGTGCGATCTTCTACGCGACCGCCGACAAACACGTCTGCATGGGGGGCGGCTGGGCCCTCGGGCTGAAGGAGCTCACGAAAAGCCTCCGTACGGGGGAGTTCTACTACAAGCTCGGCAAGTTCGAGAGCTGGGCCGCCTGCATGCGGACGATCCAGCAGGTGCCCCACGTCCCGGAGCTCGAGACCTACGCGACGGTCTACGCGCCGCTTGAGAAGACGCCGTTTGACCCGCACGTCGTCATCATCGTCGCCGAACCGCGGGCGATGCTGAAACTCGCGCAGGCCACGCTCTACCAGCTCGGCGGGCGGATAGAGTCCACGATGTCGGGGATCCAGTCGGTCTGTGCGGACGCGACCGCGCAGCCCTACCTCACCGGCAGGATCAACTACTCTCTCGGCTGCGACGGCTCGCGCCGGTTCTCCGGCATCGAAGACAACGAACTCGTCATGGGCATCCCCGCCGAGATCCTCCCGGAGTTTGCCCGGGCCCTCACGATCGTCACCGGGGCGCCCGGGTCGGTGCGGTAACCGGCACCGCTCATCCCCGCTCTTTTTACGGCGTCTCCCTCGCCCGAAGGTATAAGGCTTATCTTCCCGGCCGGTCAACCATTCAGCAGGTGGTTTTTTTGCAGGTATCCATGAAGCTCGAGATGAAGGACCAGCCGGGACAGCTGGTCGCGGCCCTCAAACCGATCTCGGCCGTCGGGGGAAACATCATAGCGGTCATTCACCAGAGAGAGACCTCGACACCCGCAGAAGCGCTGGACGTCCAGATCGTCCTGGAACTGCCGGAAGGGCGCCTTCCTAACCTCCTCGAACTCTTCCGCGAGCAGGGCGTCAGCGTCGTGCGCATCGGCGAGGAGCGGCTCCTCTACGAGTGCACGCTGATCATGATCGGGCACCTGATGCACACGGACCTCTCCGACACCGTCGACCAGATCGACAGGACCGGTTCGGCCGAGGTGACGGAACTCTCGCTCGTTATGCCGGCGATCGACGCCCCCTCGTCGGCCCGCATCACCATCCGTTCGACCACCCGGGCGGAGATGAAGAGAGCGATACGGATCCTCCGCGCCGTCGCGAAACAGAAGGATCTCCTCATCATCGAGCCCCTGGAGGACGCATGATGCGGATCGCCATCCTCGGGTTCGGCTCCGTCGGCCGGGGGATCGCCCGGGCTCTCCTTGCAAAAGACCTCGATATCACCGTCACCGGTCTTGCCGACTCGAGGAGCGGCATCATCGACGCCGGCGGGATCGATCTTGCGGCGGCGCTCGCCCAGAAAGAGAACGGCGGCCCCTGCGGCAATGCGGGCGTCAGCCCGGGGGACGTCGTGGCGAAGGCGGAGTACGACGTCCTCGTCGAGGTGACCCCGACGAACGTGGA
Organism: Methanoculleus sp. 10; assembly: GCF_913757945.1. Lineage (NCBI taxonomy): Archaea > Methanobacteriati > Methanobacteriota > Methanomicrobia > Methanomicrobiales > Methanomicrobiaceae > Methanoculleus > Methanoculleus sp. 10. The sequence goes on from NZ_CAJYDP010000008.1 coordinate 108,569, forward strand.
GACCGGCGAACCGGCGCTGGGCCACATCCGGGAAGCCCTCCGGCGGGGCAGGCACGTCGTCACGTCAAACAAAGGCCCGATCGCCCTCGCCTACCCCGAACTCCGGGCTCTTGCGGAGGCAAACGGCGTCCTCCTGAAGTACGAGGCGACGGTCTGCGGCGCTATCCCGCTCATCCATGCAATGCAGGAAGGGCTTGCCGGGAACACCATCTCACGGCTGTATGGGGTCTTCAACGGCACCTGCAACTACATCCTCACCCGGATGGCCGCAGAGGGCCTCACCTACGAGCAGGCCCTTGCCGAGGCCCGGGACCTCGGGTATGCCGAGGCGGACCCGACCTACGACGTCGAGGGGATCGACGCAGGCGTTAAACTGGTCATCCTCGCAAACGCCCTCCTTGACCTGCATACGACGCTCGACGACGTGGAGAGGACGGGGATCACCCTCCTCTCGCCCGAGGCCCTGCAGCTTGCGGAGGACCAGGACTGCACCATCCGGCTGATCGGCGAGATCATCCCGGGTGCCGGGGTGCTCCGGGTATCGCCGCGGATCATCCCGAAAATCCATCCGCTCGTCGTCGAAGGAACGCTCAACGCCGTCACCGTGGAGGCGGACCTCGCCGGGGACCTCACGTTCATCGGAAAAGGCGCGGGCTCCGCCGAGACCGCCAGCGCCGTGATCGGTGATCTCCTCTACATCCAGAGCAGGCATGTCAAGGGTTCTTGAACGGAGAAAACAGTACCTGCGGCTGATGCGTCAGGTGACGCTCGAGAGAGGCTCTTTCACGGTGGCCGATATCGCGGAGGCCTTCGATACCCCCCGGAGCACCGTTCAGGACTGGGTGAACCGCCTCATCGAGGAGGGGTGCGTCCTCCTCACGGAGGAGCAGCGGGGCCGGCACGCCGCCCGCTACGCGGCAAGCAGCGTGATGCCGGAGAGCGCCTGCCGGCGGGTCTTCACCACCGTCGACGGCGGCGAGGTCGAGATCTACCACGAGTGCATGAGCGGCGGGTGCGCCGCATTCTGCGAGTTCCACCATGCCCGTGCCGGCGGCGCCCTGCAATCGGTCCGCCGGGACGGGACCCTGCTCCGGGAACGGGCGGTCCTCGGGCGGCGGGACGTCGCCGTCGGGCTCGACCCGGCGCCGGCGGTCGGGATCGCCGGCGTCTTTCACGAGGGCGACTACATCCACCAGCACATCAGGTGTATCGGGGGCCCGGCCTACTCGCTCACCGATATGATGTCCTTTGCCGAGGGCGTCTGCGAGGTCATCGTCCGCCGCGAAGGGGCAGTGGTCGAGGGCGAGGTGATCACCCGGGCGCTTGCCTACGTCGCCATCGGTATCGACGACACCGATACCGGGACCGAGGGCGCGACGTTCGCCCTCGCCCTCGCCCTCCTCCAGCACCTTGCAGAACTGGACGGCGTCATGCCGATCGGCCACCGGGTGGCGATGCTCAACCCGCGGCTCGAGGGCCGGACCGCGGGGAACTCCTGCAGTTACATCGAACTTGCGGTGGAGCCCGCCCTGGTCTCAAGGGTCGAGGAGTCCGCCGTGCGGTTCGTCGCCGACGAAGCGGCGTCGGCGGAGTGGGGGATCGCCGTCCGGCAGGGGTTCCGGGTACCGGACGATCTGCGGGCCTACGGGAGGAGCGCGAGAGAGGCGGTGCTCACCCGGGGAGCGGCGGAGGCGACCGCCGAACGGTTCGGGGCCCATCTCCACGGGGGCCGGGGCGTCATCGGGGCGCTCGCGGCCGTCGCGCTCGTCGGGCTCCCGCACGACGTCCTGCTCGACCCGGAGCGGGAGATCGTTCCTGACCCGGAAGCACCGGCGTGATTGTTTTTGCGTGCGGACGATCTGCGGGAGGGATAGGGCGCACCCTCATTTTCGGTGCTCGGGGCCGGGGGGGCCTCACGCGAAGGCATCAGCGGCCTTCAGGAGGCGCGGCATGCCGGTGTCCCGGGCGGGGCGGAAGAGACCTTCACATCCCTGAAGAGCCGACCGATCGCGTGCCGGAGGCAGTCCTTCGCTCACCTGTTTGAGACAGTCCTCAGGAGGTCAAACCATCGACGCCCCTTCCCGAACTTCCGCGGCAACGCGCGAGCTGGTGCATCGATTCCAGATGAACAGACCATATCTGGCCTTTGCCCCATCCGCCACAGAGCGCTCCCCTCTGTCCCCCACCCCGCCCGCGCTGCGCCCAGGTGGCATACCCATACGCTTTTCCGGCACCCCCCCCCCGTCCGCCCGCCCCCACCCGGGACGGGGCAGTGCGTGGCGACAAAGCCCTATCCGGTTCTCCTCCGGATCTCCCCGTGGAGTAGACCGTGGGGATATCGCCATGGGGAGGGGCCGGGAGGGGTTTCCCCTTCCCGCAGGTGTGAACTCATACGTTCTTCTCCGGCACCCCCACTCCGCCCGGCCTTCGGCCTCCTCCCCGCCCCTCCCGGGGCGAGGGCAGTCATGGCGATACCCGGTGGGAAGCCGTGTCCGGCTCATCTTCCGGATCTCCCCGTGCAGTGGACCGTGGTGGCTATCGCCATGGGGAGGGGACCGGGGAGGGGTTTCCCCTTCCGCAGGCGGGTGCCCATGCGTTCCTCCTCAAAGCCCCCGCCCCCCGGAGGGGGGGCAGTGTGTGGGGATACCCGGGACAAGCCGTCTCCCGGGATGCAAACCGCCGGTCAGTGTGTAACACGATCGAGGATCTCCTCTGTTGAGAGTGCCGGCAATTGAGAATCGTTGCACCAGTGGATGGGGATAACAATAGAGCCTCACACGAAGGGCGCGAAGCCTTGATGGGGAGTTGCAACCCATCTACCGAGCTTCGCGAACTTCCGCGACTTCGCGTGAGCTACTTGATGCGGATAGCAATACGGCCTCTCGCGAAGAGCCGCGAAGCCGCGAAGTCCGGTGTCCGGGTGCTGCTCACTCCATGTTACGTCGTCGCACGAGGCTGCATTGCTCGATGTTGAACGTCAAAAATGAGTGAAGTACTGCGGAGGGGGTACACCCGAAACTCCGTACGGCGGCGATCGGGGGGCCGGCCACCCGGCAGAAACTTTAATGCGTGAATATAACCATATAAGAACAGATGGTTAACGGCATTGTACTCCCCGTAAAGAAGGTTTTTTCACTCGTTGACTCGAAAATCGTCGTTGAGATCAAAGATGACGGCAGGAAACTCCAGGGTCGGCTCGTTGCGGTGGACGAACACCTGAACCTGCATATGGACGAGACCACCGAGTATACCGGTGATCAGAGGGGCCGCACCCTCGGGACCGTCGTCATACGAGGCAATAATATCCTGACCATTGCACCCCTGCTCTGATAGCCATGTCCGACCAGGAGGAAGAAGCACTCAAGGTTATCCAATCCCATCGCCAGGGGGTCCTCCAGAGCGAGCTCTGGAAACTCCTCGAGATTGACAGCAGGAAGTGCTCAAGGATCGTGAAGCGGCTGCTGGATGCCGGGTTGATCGAGCGCGTCGAGTTCCGCAGCGACGGCATCAAGACGTACCTTTTGCGGGCGAAGAAACGGGCGATCGACCCCTGCGTCATCCTTGCAGGAGGGGAGATCCTCCCGTGCATCGGCTGCGACCAGGAATGCATCCCGGAAGAGTGCGCGCTCCTCCTTGACTGGATGTACCAGCTGGCTCTTGACGAGTACCAGGGGTGACCCGCTCCGGCGGGAGGCCTCGCCCCGTCTCCTTTTTGATGTTCTCCGGGCTTGACGCCCCGGTACTTCGCTGGCGTTTTGAGTCTGGCCACGGAGGAGCCAGGCTGTTGCACCGATTCCAGACGAACAGACCATATCTGGCCTTCATCCCATCCCACCCATAGTGCTCCTCTCCGTCCTCCCACCTGACCGCCTTCAGCCTCCTCCCCCTCCTCAGTAGGAGCGGGGACAGTGCCCGGGCGTATAGCCGGGGTGAGCCGTGCCCCGGGAGCGGTCTTCGCGCTGGTTTCCTGGGGAGGGGAGTGCGAGTCCTGACCCGGTTCGACCCCGGGATCTCCCCGGACGGTGGACGGTGGGGTGTCGCCCCACGGGTGGGTACCCGTATGTTCCTCTCTGACGGATACTCGTATGTCCCTCTCCGGCACCCCGCACCCCGCCCGCGCTTCACCCGGGTGGCATACCCATACGCTTCTCTGGCACCCCCTACCCCGCCCGTGCTGCGCGCTCCTCTCCCGCCCCTCCCGGGGGCGGGGCAGTCATGGCGATACCCGGGGAAGGCCGTGCCAGGGATGGTGCTGATGCCGGTTTCCCGGAGGGGGGATGAGGTTCAGGAGTTAGCCAAAATCCGGCTCTTTGCCCTGGATCTCCCCGTGCACTGGACCGTGGTGGGTATCGCCACGGGGGTGGGGGCCGGGAGGGGGAACCCTCCCCGGGGGTGGTTTCCCCTGTATGGAGGTTTCCCCCCCCCGGCGGGGTGCCCCGTACGTTCCTCCCTGAAAGCCCCGCCCCGGCGTATATCCGGGAAAAGCCATCCCCGGGAATGCAAGTTCCCGGGCAGCGAGAAAAAAGATCAATACTCTCCTCTGTTGATAGTGCTGGCAGCTGCGAATCGATGCACTATCGACGTTCCTTCATGAAGACCGGTCTTTCGGTGTTGCCAGCCCCGGTTCTGGCGTCGCGCGAAACCGTCTCGCCGGGTATAAAAGAGAAGAGGCCGGGCCGCGCATCCGGCCTGCTGGTTCAGGGCCGGACTCTCTCGCCCGGGGTGCTCTTCTTACGGCAGACGGCATCGATGACGCCGTGCTGCACGTTGTAGAAACTGTGCGGGACGTCGATCTCGCAGTCGAGATCGATGACCGTCTCCTCGTCGCCCCCGGTGCAGAGGGTCACGGACTCCCTCTGGAACGTGACGTAGGGGGCGCCCTGTGCCCGGGCGTCCACCGCTGCGGTGATGTAGATGCAGTCGTCCCCCTCGACCACCTCAAACCCGGCCTCTTCATCCCCGTCCCCGGACGGGTCGAGGTAGGGCGCCCCCTCGGGAACCCCGCTGATGATGGTGAACCCGATGATCTTCGGGTCCTGGAGAGGCATCTCGCCCAGGATCTTCTCCATCAGCCGCGCGATATTCTTAAACATCTCGTCGTATGGGTTACTCGCCATGTGTACCACGTATCTGGTATCGATCGTTGATCCGCTCGACAACCCCCATATACATGAGGCTGCCCAGTCTCTGTTTCAGCTCATCCGTGGACAGGCTGCTCACTTCCTCGAGTTCCGCGAGCGTCAGGTCGGCGTGGGAGAGGGCGAGGACGATCTCCAGATCCCCGTCGTCGGTGGTGAACCCCCCCCTCATGCGCACGACCTCGGCGAACCTCGATTCGATCTCCCGCTCCAGTTGTTCGAGGTTGTCCAGGAGCTCGTCGCGAGCCAGGATCATCCTCCTGAGCGCCGAGAGGTTCCTCGTAAACCTTGCTCTCTGGTCCTCTTCAACGGAGGGAAGCGTAATTCCGTCCTGCTTCTGCAGGTTTACGATGACATTGATGTCATGCGAGAGGTAGTAATACTTTCGCCTGCGCTCGTCCTGGCACGAGATGAGGAGTTCCTCGCGCTCCATCATCTGCAGGTGTTCTATCACCGCTTTCGGACTGAGCACCAGGCGCTCGGAGATCTCGGTCACAAAACACGGTTTCTGCCTCAGCAGTTCTATTATTCGCCGCCTGTTCCGGTTTCCCAGGATATCAAGGAGACGGGAAACCTCATCCCCCTCAAGCATGTTTACTAATCGTTAGTGATTTGAATATAAAAAGATTATTCAAGGAGGCGGTAGTTCGGCGCCTCGTCGGTGATCATGATATTGTGCGGGTGGCTCTCGCCGTAGCCGGCGGGCGTGATCCTGAGGAACCTGCCGTTCTTCTTCAGGTCACCTATCGTCTTTGACCCCGTGTAGCCCATCGCGGACTTCAGGCCGCCGACGAGCTGGTAGATGACGTCCGAGACCCGGCCGACGTAGGGGGTGACCCCCTCGACACCCTCGGGGACGAACTTGGTCCTCCCGATCTCCTTCTTCTGGAAGTAGCGGTCGCTTGACTCCCCGCCGCTCATGACACCGAGTGATCCCATCCCCCGGTACTGCTTGTAACGCCGGCCCTTGATCGTCGTAATCCTCCCCGGCGCTTCGTCGGTGCCGGCAAAGAGGCTGCCCGCCATGATGCTGTCCGCGCCCGCGGCGATCGCCTTCGCGATATCCCCCGAGTAGCGGATACCCCCGTCGGCGATCACCGGCACGCCGGCCCCGTGCGCCACCTCGGCGACGTTTGCTATCGCAGAGACCTGCGGCACGCCCACACCCGCGACGATCCTCGTTGTGCAGATGGAGCCCGGCCCGATGCCCACCTTCAGCCCGTCGACGGAGTCGACCAGGGCTCTCGCCGCCTGCTTTGTCGCGATGTTTCCCGCCACGACATCGACGGCGACGCTCGCCTTGATCTCCCTGACCGCGTTTACGACGTTCATGTTGTGGCCGTGAGCGCAGTCCACCACCAGGGCGTCGACGCCCGCCTCGACAAGCAGCATGGCCCGGTTGAAGTCGAAGGGCCCCACCGCGGCGGCGACCCTGAGTTTCCCGTTCGCATCGCGGTTCGCGCGGGGATACTGCCGTTTCTCGAGGATGTCCCGCATCGTGATGATGCCGACGAGGCATCCCTCTCCGTCCACGACCGGAAGACGTTCGACCTTGTTTGCATACATGGTCTCAAGCGCACTCTCGGCCGTGACGTCTTCGGACGCCGTGATCAGTTTCCTCGTCATGTACTCCGTGATCTTCGCCTCGCCGCGCTTCGGCAGGATCGCCCTGATATCCCTGCGGCTGACGATCCCGATCACCCTGCCCTCCTCGACGACGGGCACACCCCCGATACCGTACTGCTTCATGACCCGTTCCACATCGGTGACCGTGGAATCCGGGCCGACCGCCACGACCTCGCGCTCGATGAGGTCCTCGGCCTGTTTGACGATCCGGACCTCCGCGACCTCGCGGTCCGGCGGCATATTCCGGTGGATGACCCCGATGCCACCCTCCCGGGCCATCGTTATCGCCATCCCCGACTCGGTCACCGTATCCATGGCGGCGCTCACGAGGGGGATATTCAGGGAGATGTTGCGCGAGAACCGCGACCTGACGTCGGCCTCGTCGGGCTCGACCCAGGATTCGGCGGGCTCAAGCAGCACATCGTCAAACGTAAACGTTGTCTCCATCTGCATCTTCTCGATATACATACGTCACCTGAGCATCATCATTGCTTTTTCGACCAGCTCGGCCCTGATCGTGGCGGATCGATCGCCCCCGCAGACCATCCCCCGGACGCCGATGATCTCGGGATTGATGCGCTTTAAGGCATCCAGATCCTCGAACTTCAGCGAACCGGCAAGGGCCGTCTGCAGCCCGAGATCCCGGTTCTGTTCGGTGAACCGGGTCAGCGCCTCCTCATCCATGAACTCAAAGAGGCTCTTCCCATCCTTTATGCCGGTGTCGATCATGGCGGCGTCTGCCCCGGCATCCGCGACCAGCGGACTGATGGCGAACGGGGAGATCGTGCCCATCCTCTGAAAATCGGCGTAGGCGGCGATGACGACGTGTTTCCCGGGAAACTCCTGCTTCACCGCCGTGGTCACCGCCCCGATGACCTCGCGGGCACGGTCGGTGCCGTCGAACATCAGGCCGACCTTGATAAAATCAGCACCTGCGTGGGCGGCGCCGTAGGCCGAGAGAGCCGCAGTCCCTGGCTTATACTCATTGTCTCCGATTGCAGCACTGACAGGCTTGTTGCCGGCGAGGGTCTTGATCTCCCGGATGATCCAGGGAAAATTCGCCCCAAGGGAGCCCTCGGAGGGTTTCTTTACATCGATAATGTCAGCGGAAAGCGAGCTTCTTGCCTCCTCAATGCTGCTCGGACTGACGAGTAATTGCATAGAAATTAATGATCCTTCACCCTAATAGTGATTGCGTTGAGGACATGGAACTGATTCTTGCAGTCGATCTGGCGGGAGGTCTTGTTGTGCACGGAAGATCGGGCGACCGCGCCGGCTACCATCCCCTGACATGGGGGCTTGCCCCGTCGGCCGAGCCGGAGGCCTACGTCTCCGCCCTCCGGCCCCGGTATCTCTACATCGCGGACCTCGAGAGCATCCAGGGCCAAACCCCGCAGGACGATCTCGTCCGGCGCTGCGCCGCCCTGGTCGAACGGTGCTACCTCGACCGGGGCGTCCGGTCGCCTGCCGACTGCACGGCGGTCACCGGGGTGACGCCGGTCGTCGGCACCGAGACGGCGGCGAGAGCGTTTGAAGACCTCGCGGCCTACCGGGCCGGCTACCTCAGCATCGACGTCAAAGGAGGCCGGGTTCTCCCCTGGGGCATCCGGCCGGAAGAGGTGCTCCGCCGTGCGTCGGGGCTCTCGTTTGAGGGGTGCATCATCCTCAACATCGGCGCCGTGGGGACAGAGCGGGGCCTCGTCCGGGAAGACCTCGAGGGGATGCGGGCGTGCTATCCTGGTCGCCTCCTCTACGGGGGCGGCGTCGCCGGGACGGACGACATCCACCTCCTCGCCGACGCCGGGTTCGATGGGGCGATCGTTGCGACCGCCGTCCACCACGGCACGGTGCCGCTCGAATGGGTCCGGAGGGGGCACCCGTGCTGATCACCATCGAGGGGATCGACGGGAGCGGCAAGAGCACGCTTCTCGCCCGCCTCCGGGAGCTGATTGCCGACCTCGACCCCCTCTTCACCCGCGAGCCCGGGGCGACCTGGGTGGGGGAGTCCGTGCGCCGGGCGGTCGCCGAGCGGATGGACCCGATCACCGAGGCGCTGCTCTTCTGCGCCGACCACGCCGCGCACATCGATACGGTGATCCGGCCCGCGCTCGATGCCGGTCGGCTCGTCGTCTCCGACCGCTACTCCGACTCCCGGTTCGCCTACCAGCCCGTCGTCCTCGACGGCGTCCTCCCCGACCCGCTCCTCTGGCTCCGCCGGATCCACGATGGGTGGTCGATCCGGCCGGACCGGACGTTCCTGCTGGTCCTGCCGGTCGAGGACGCCGTCGCGAGGCTTGACCCTGAAAAGAAGAGGGAGTATTTCGAGAACGCCGGGATCCTCGCGCGTGTGCAGGAGAACTATCTGGACCTTGCGGCGTCCGACCCCGCACGGTTTGTCGTCGTCGACGCGCTGCTCGGAAAAGAGGAGGTCGCCCGGTTCATCGCCGACGAGATCAGGACGAATGTCCGATCGTCACGACAACGTCCCCGAGCGTGAGGACATCCACCTCTTCGCCTGCCACCCGGTAGGCGACCTTCGGCGTGAAGGAGCCGGGCGGCACCGGGATCTCCGCACCATCGACGGTGACGGTCGCGGGCGGGTTTTTGAGCAGCTCCGGCGGGAGCGCCCGGACGGCCTCCATGAACCCACGGGCCTGCTTCCTGAGCGCCGGGCCGATGATTGCCATATTGAAGTCCACGCCGTCTGCGACCTCTTCGAGCCGGGGGGTGCCGGTGCACCACCGGGCGTCGGCGGCGAGCGCACGACCAGCGTCGCCGGCGTCGTCGACCGGCTCCGGCGCGTAGACCGTCACGTGGCCGAGCGGCGCGTTCAGGGCCATGCCCCGGTCGTGCTTGTAGCGCCGGAGTTCGGCGACCGTCTTCACGAGGAGGTCGCCGTGGCGCCGCGCTTCGTCGTCAGCGTAGGCAAAGTCGGGCCAGGCCTCTTTGTGCACGCTCCTTCCGGTCAGGGTATGGTAGCACTCCTCGGCGAAGTGCGGTATGATCGGGGCGAGGAGGCGGCAGAGGACGTCCATGGTCGTCCGGAGTGCGCTCGCGGCGCTCGCCCTGCCGTCCTCCTCCGCGTACAGGCGGCCCTTTGCGATCTCGATGTAGTCATCGGCGAGGGTGTTCCAGGCAAACTCCCGGATCGCCCTGAGCGCCCGGTCGAACTGGTAGCCTTCCATCGCGGCGGTGGCTTCCAGAACGGTATCGGAGAGCCGGACGAGGAGCCACCGGTCGATGAGTTCCGTCACCGGCGCCGCCGGATCGGTCTCCCGTTCCAGGTGCCCCATGACGAACCTGAAGATGTTCCAGAGTTTGGTCTGGAACCTTGATGCGGCGATGACGTCGTTCCAGTTGAACATGATGTCTGAGCCGATCGCCGCGCCTCCGGCACCCCACTGCCTGAGCGCGTCCGCCCCGTACTTCCCGGCGACCTCCTCGGGGGAGATGATGTTGTTCCTGCTCTTGCTCATCTTGAACCCGTCGTCCCCGAGCACCATGCCGTTGACGAGGATCTGGTCCCAGGGATGGCTGCCGACCAGGGCTTTTGACCGGAGGATCGTGTAGAACGCCCATGTCCGTATGATGTCGTGCCCCTGGGGGCGCAGCTGCGCCGGGAAGAGCGGCGGTCTGCCGCTCCCGTCCCACCCGGTGACATGGAGCGCCGATATCGACGAGTCCATCCAGGTGTCGAGCACATCCTTCTCGCCGGTGAACCGGGTGCCGCCGCACCGCGGGCAGGGGGCTCTGGGCGTGTCGGCCGTCGGGTCGACCGGGAGGTCCTCCACGGCCGGAAGGATCATCTCGCCGCAGGTGTCGCAGAACCAGACCGGGATCGGCGTCGCGAAGATCCGCTGCCGGGATATGCACCAGTCCCACTCCATCGACTCCGCCCAGTTCTCGAGCCGGGTGAACATATGCCCCGGCAGCCAGGTGATCTTCCGGGCCGCTTCAAGGATCTCGTCCTGGTGGACCCGGACAAACCACTGGCGCTCCGAGAGGATCTCGATCGGGGTCTTGCACCGCCAGCAGGTTCCCACCCGCTGCTCGAGCTCTTCCTGGCGCTTCAGGATCCCCGCCTCGTCCATATCCCGGAGGATCGCCTGCCTGCAGGCATCCGACGACATCCCGGCGTAGGGGCCCGCTACAGCGGTCATGACGCCCTGCCGGTCGATTGCCTTCCGAAGGTCCAGATCGTGCTGCTTCCACCAGTAGACGTCCGTCTTGTCCCCGAACGTACAGATCATCACCGCGCCGCTGCCGAAGCCCGGATCGACCGCGACGTCCTCGATGACCGGCACACGGTGCCCGAAGATGGGGACCGCGAGCGTCTTCCCCTTCATACCGCGATACCGCTCGTCGTCGGGGTGGACCGCCACAGCGACGCAGGCCGCGAGGAGTTCGGGCCGGGTGGTGGCGATCTCGATGCCGTCGAAGTCGAAGTAGTTGAGCGTGGTCGTGCGGGGGGCGTAGTTGACCTCGGCGAACGCGATGGCCGTCTCGCACCGGGTGCAGAAGTTCACCGGATGCTCGCTCTGGTAGATGTCGCCGGCTTTGAGCATCTGCAGGAACGATGCCTGGGTCTTTTTGTAGTACTCCGGGAGCATGGTGACGTACTCGTGGCTCCAGTCGGTGGAGAACCCGAGTCGTCGCATGGTCGCCCGCATCTTCTCGATGTTCGAAAGCGTGAGGTCGCGGCACATCTCCCGGAACTTATCCCGCGGTACGTCGTTTTTGGTGATCCCGTAGGTTTCCTCGACCTTCACCTCGGTGGGGAGGCCGTGGCAATCCCACCCCTGCGGGAACATGACGTTGAAGCCGCGCATACGCTTGTATCGCGCGACAAAGTCGATGTAGAACCAGTTTAAGGCGTTCCCGATATGGAAGTTGCCGGTGGGGTACGGCGGCGGCGTATCGATGATGAACCGGGGTTTCGTTGAATCGGGATCGAAATAGTTCTCCTCATCCCGCCAGGTATTCTGCCAGCGCCTCTCCACTTCTTCGATATCGTAGTTTTTTGGTAGTTGGTGTGACGGCGACATTTTCAGCGTATGATCTCTCTCGTTCCTGTGAAATATATTGTTCGACGGAGGTTTGGCGTCGCCGGGTGCGCCGTGCCCTATCCGGGCCCGCCGCTCCCGTCAGGGCTTTCACCTCCCGGGAGAGGGAAGAGGGCGGACGTTCGACCCTAAAGGCTTTTTCCCTGCACCGCCAAAGGTATACGAATGACAAAGCCGCTGGGGTTGGTCCTGGCATCGGTGCTCACCCTCGCCTTTATAGGCCTTGCCCCCCTGCTCCAGCCGGCATGGCTGCTCACCCTCCTCCTCATCCCGTTCTCGCTCGTCCTCTTCCTCATCCGGGACACCCGGTACGTCTCGCTCTCGATCATCGCGCTCGCCGCACTCTACGGGCTTGGGTGGCTCTCGACGTTCGTCTTCACCTGCACGCTCGGCATCGTCGTCATCGGCGAGCTCGCCTTCCGGCTCACGGGAGGGAGACCGGCGTCCTACCTCTACCACCTGGCTGCCGCCATCGGCGTATCGCTTGCGGTGATGCTCTACCTCCGGTACAGCGCTCCGCTCGTCGTCGTGATGGGGGTTGTCGCCGCGGTGCTGCTCCGGGCGGTCCTCCGGAACCGGGACGATGCCCTGATGATCGAGGCGCTCGGTGTCGCGATGACCATGTTCCTCTTTGAGGAGATCAACTTCCAGGTCGACCTGACCATCCTCGTCGCCGCGGCCGTGATAGCGTTCGGGTTCGGCTACACCTCTTACCGGTTCCGGGTGGCCGACGTCAGCGGCCTCTTCTCGGGTGCCATGATCGGGATCATCCTCATCGTCTTTGCGGACGTGCGGTGGTTCCTGATCATGCTCACCTTCTTCATCATCGGCGCCGGGGCGACCCGGTACCGCTACGCCGATAAGGAGAGGCTCGGGGTCGCCCAGGAGCACGCGGGTGTGCGCGGCTACTTCAACGTCTTTGCAAACGGCCTCGTGGCAACGGGCGCCGCCATACTCTACGGCGTAACCGGGAACCCGGCGTTTGCGGCGCTCTTCATGGGGAGCGTCGCCTCCGCCGCCGCCGATACCGCCGCAAGCGAGATCGGGGTCACGGGGAAGACGCCCTACCTGATCACGACGCTCCGGCCGGTGCCCCGGGGGACGAACGGGGGGGTGACCCTGCGGGGCGAGGTTGCGGCCGTCGCCGCATCCGCCATCGTCGCCGCCGCCGCCTGGGTGATGGGCGTCGCCGACCCCAGGATGGCCGTCGTCACGGTCGTCGCCGGCTTTGTCGGCACGAACGTCGACAGCCTGGTTGGCGCAACGCTCGAAAACAGCGGCAGAATCGGGAACTCGGGCACGAACCTCACCGCCACGTTCTTTGGCGGGGTTTCGGGGATGCTGATCTATCTCCTGGTATGAGCCGCCGAAGGCGCGCTCCCGGCAATTCTCCGGTGGTGCTGCGGCACGCAACCGATGTTAGAGAACCGGGCCGGGCTCTCGATCCCGACCGCCCCAAACCACGTGGGTGCCCCCGTGAGGCACCCGTCAGTACTTATACCACCGGCCCTTCTCGTCGTACTCTCCCTGCTGTATGCGGATGCCTTCGGCGTGGTTCCGGAAGAAACTCGCCTTGTAAGCGTAGAGGAAGGCCGAGAAGAGCACGATCACGACCGCATAGACGGCCGCGATGATCCATATCCCCTCGGTCCCGATAAGCCCGAGGAGGTCCTGCGGCGTCACCGCCTGGAGTTCGGGGGGGCTCATGCGGGTGAGCGGTTCGAGTTTGTCGACAAGCAGGGCGGAGATGGCGACGAGGCCGGCAAAGCCGATGCCCACGAGGACGACGATGTTTACCAGGTAGAAGATGAGGACGCTGCCGAGGTTGTTCATGACGAACTCGATGCTCCGCCGGATCGACTCAAAGACGTTCGTCTCTTCAAAGACCGCCACGGTGTCGTAGAAGAACGTGAAGAAGACGATCGAGACGAGCACCCCGAAGAGGAGCGGCGCCATACCCGAGGCGGCACCGGCGCCAAGAAGCGCGAGCGGGACCGCGAGCAGGAAGACCGTCAGGACGGCTGCAAAGAAGATGAGCAGCGCGGGCAGGAGTATCCGGAAGTAGTAGGTGCGGCCGGACTGCAGGAACTCCCCGGCGGAGAACGAGTCCTCCCTGATCGTGCCGTAGACCCCGCCGGCTAAAAACGGCATCACGAGGACCTGCAGGAGTGCCAGGGGCTCGGCGTAGAAGGTCCCGCCGTACACGGGGACGACGAGGTCGATGACCCCGAGGGCGCCCATGACGATGCCGACCGACCAGAGGATGGGGTGCTGCCGGAGGAGTCCGGCGGCGCTGGAGAGCGAGTCGAGCGTCATCTTCACCGGACTCTCGGCATGGCGACGATCTCGCGGACCTGCAGGTCGAAGAACGATGCGGTATGCGCCGGGCGGATGACGCAGACGGTATCGGCGCCGCTTATGGTGCCGCCCACCGCGATCACCTCTTCGTCGACGCCGACCACGCCCTGGTCTGCCGCGATGAGGACACACTCCACCGCGACCTTCAGGCCGACCGCAACGACGCGCCGCAGCGCCTCGGCGACCGCCTCGGTGCGCGAACTCCCGCCGAGTCTCGGGGAGCGGGAGATCGCGCGTTCAAGCCCGGAGAGCGCGTGCGTGCCGGTGACGATCGCTACACCCGCTGCCCGGAGGGTCTCCGCCGCCTCCCCGGAAAACTCCCATTCGCCCGGTCTTGAGAAACCGACCACGTGGGTGACGACGATCAGGCGAAGGTCCGTCTCCTTCACGGCATCCTGGAAGGCCAGCGCCGTCCGGCCGCTGGTGCTCGCGACGACGATCTTCCTGACGCCGAGCTCCCGCGCCCTCTCGACGGCGAACCGGGCGGCGTCGGCAGTGTTCTGTGCACCGGGGGCATCGAAGTAGTAGGTATTTCTGGTTACGAAGCCCATGCAGTCATGTTGTTCCCGCTCCTTATTGAATCCCCCGTCCCGGCCCCGGAGGATGATTTTCGGGGAGATGGGGCGGTGTGCGGGATCGCGGTGGGGAGAGCGGACGAGCATCGGCCCGGCGGGGCTGTCGGCTGCAATCTCCCGAACGGCACAATCCGGGCCGCACAATCCGTGAAAGAAGAAGATAAATGGTGCATAACCCAACACTACTCTCAAGCCGAACGGTGCAATATAGATAGGAGTTGCTCATGATCACACTGGCCATTGCAGGAAAACCCAACTGCGGCAAATCGACGTTTTTCAGGGCGGCGACCCTGGCCCAGGTAGAGATCGCCAACTATCCGTTCACGACGATCGACGCCAACCACGGCGTCGCATACGTCAGGACCGCCTGCCCCTGCCGGGAGATGCACGTCCCGTGCGGGAACTGCCTCGACGGGGTCCGGTTCGTCCCCATCGGGCTGATCGACGTGGCGGGCCTCGTGCCCGAGGCGCACAAGGGGAGGGGGCTTGGGAACCAGTTCCTCGACAACCTCCGGCAGGCGGATGCGATCCTCCAGATCGTCGATGCCAGCGGCGGGACGGACGCCGAGGGGAACCCGGTCGGTATCGGATCGCGCGACCCCGTAAAGGACATCGAGTTCCTCCAGTACGAGTTCTCGATGTGGATGTACGGCATTCTCTCGCGCAACTGGGCGAAACTCCAGCGGCAGGCCCAGGCGCGGGACTTCTCCCTCGCCGCCGCGATCGCCGATACCTTTGCCGGCCTCGGGGTGACGCTCGAGCACGTCCGCGACGCCACGGAGGGGGCGGGTGTCGACCTCAGGACTGCCGGGGAGGAGGGCCTCATCCGGTTCTGCCGGGAACTGATGGCGATCAGCAAGCCGATGCTGATCGTCGGGAACAAAGCCGACCTGGCGCCGAAGGAGTGCCTGGACCGGCTCGCGAAGCACGACGTCGTCTTCGCGAGCGCTGCCGGGGAACTCGCGCTCCGGATGGCCGCGGAGGGGAAGTTCATCCGTTACCTCCCCGGGGACCGGAGTTTCACGGCAAACCCGGAGACAAGCCTCAGCGCCGCGCAGCGGGCCGGGCTCGCAAAGGTGGCAGAGTTCATGCAGAGGTTCGACGGCACCGGCGTCCAGCAGGCGCTGGATGCCGCGGTCTTCAACCTCCTTGATATGATCGTCGTCTTCCCGGTCGAGGACGAGCATAAACTCACCGACGGCAAGGGCCGGGTGCTCCCCGATGCCTTCCTCATGAAGCGCGGGTCGACCCCCCGCGACCTCGCCTACCAGGTCCATACCGATATCGGCGAGGGGTTCCTCTACGCCATCGACGCGAAGACCGGGATGCGGGTCAAGGATACCCTCGAACTGAAGACCGGCGACATCATCAAGATCGTCAGCGTCCGGAAGTGAACCCGGCGCCGGGGAGAGGGGCAGGCCCCCTCATCCGTGTCCTCGCGGGAGAATATAAACCGGCAGATTTTAATATCGAATTGAGGAATATCCGATCACCATGAGTGGCGAGGTCTACCAGGCGCAGGTCCTCCGGAACTTCTTCGATACCATCACCGGGACGGACAGGAACCTGACCCGGATCTATATGTGCGTCGTGAGCCTCGCCAAGCTCCGCATGGAGTCTCCCGAGAGGATGGCGTTTCTCGTCGACCAGCTCCGCAAGTCCAAACAGAGACGCGAGCTCTCGGTCGATATCATCGATTATATGTGCGACGCGGCGCGCGACCTCGAACTTGCCACGGTCCAGACCGCGTTCGGCGTAAAAGACATCAACGCGGTCACCGACGAGTTCAGCGCGGTCAGCCTCGACTCGCTCTGACCTTTCAGCCCCGGATCGGCGGATGAACCCTCATGACGAGAGGCGGGACCGTCTCTCTCGCGCGGACACCAGAGGGGCCCGGCGGGCATGGTGCGCCGGCTCGGTGCATTCTGGCGGCATCGGGACCTGAAGCGGACCGCCAACGACCACACAGGTCTTTGCGAGAGGCAACGGTGTGCAGCTCGTGACGCGCGCGACTGCATCGCCGAACGGACGTATGGACGGCTCGTCACACAGCCGGGGGTACCCCCCGCCCGCGACGGAGGCGGGTGGCAGGACCCCTTCCGGAGTCTGCAAAACAGAAAAAGGGTTATTCGGGAAGATCTTCCCAGCGGTCCTTGAACTGCTTCTCGACGCCCGGGAGGGTGGTGTACTCCATCTCCTCAAGCGAGAGGCGGTGCGGTTCGAACGGCCCGTGAGCCCGGAGCACATCGGAGAGCTCGCAGCACCGGTCGCGGACGCGGTCAAACGCCGGGTCGTCGAACATATCTGCAGGCCCGATCAGTTTGCCGTTGCTGACCTGGAACCCGAGGCAGATGACCCGGGGCGGCCCGTCGAATGCGGTGCAGTTCGCGTCACAGACGCCCACCGGCATGAACGGCCCGTGGTGCGAGCCGCGCATCCACCCGGCCACAAGAATGGGCGTCCTGAAGGGGTCGATGACCTCGCCGACCGCCGGGAATCCGCTCTGCGCCCTGACGACCATAACCGGGTCGTCCTTCCCCACATAGCGGCCGGCCATCAGGTTCAGCCGCTGGGTGCTCGTGGATGCCGCAACCGTGCCGTCCTTCTTCCGGACGTACTTGATCACGTAGCGGCTCGGCGCTCCGATGTAGGCGAGGAGGCTGTAGGACTCTTCGGGCGTGTTGAAGAGGATCCTGCGCTTCTCCATGACGTCGTGGACCTCGAAGGTGAACCCCTGGTGCATCGACGGGTCGATGACGAGGCCGGACGTGCTGAAGGGGTCGGCGAAGATCCTGTAGAGGAAGTAGTTCCACGCCCCGGGCTCGGTCTTATCGGCCATGAAGACCAGGACCGGATCGGAACCCCGCTCTTCAAACTCCATCTCAGCGACACCGGGCCCCATCCCTTTGACGTTGCCGCTGAACGCATCTCCGAGCAGGTCCTGGCCGGCACCGTAGAGTTTCATCTCTTTCGCGATCCCGGCACATTCCATGAAGATGTCCCACGCCAGTTTGTGGATCTCTTCGTTGTCCTCGCCCTTTGTGTGCGTCATGATCAACTCGAGGTCATCACCACAGTGGGTGACGTACGAGTCGATGATGGTGCTGCCCTCTGCCTCTTTGAGCCTCCGGGCGGCCACCTCGAGGAGCTTCGGGTGGGTGCGGGAGTGCCCCGGAAAACTGCCGATATCTGCTTTAATCACGGACACGGTGGTCTTAACCATTCAATCACCATTACCTGGAAAGGCGTAGCCCTTACGACTACTAGATAGGTATTCGTGTATATGTAGGTGTTGTTGCCTAGAAAAAGGGTTGGCTACGGCAACCGATTTTAGGGATCGTCTCTATCCTCCGCGAACCGATCCGTCGTGGCAGGCGTGCCCGGCGGCGGGTGCGGGGCCGTTTAGATGCTGTTTACCGGTTATGCCGCCCAAATAGGGCCTATGAGCAATTTGGGTATCGCCGTGAGCGGGGTTTTGGGTGCCCGCGCCGGGAGGCCCGGTGGCGGGTGCGCGTCGCACCCGGGAGGGATTGCCCGGATGCGGCCGGAAGAAGGTGGGAGTGCGGCCTCCCGGCATATCCCCGCTGCCTCCCGGCGGGCGGCTCGCCGGTCAGTCGATCCTGATCGATTTGCCCCGCGAGAACCTGACCTCCAGGACACCGTGCTTGTAGTTCGACTGCATCGAGCCGGCATCCACGGCCGGGACCCCCACCGAGGTCAGCTGGCTGTTGCCGGCGATGATCGTCAGCGTACCGTTGATGAGTGACAGGTGAATATTCTCCTTCTCGAAACCCGGGAGATCGATTGCCACCGTCACCTCGTCGTCGGTCGTGTACATCTCTGCTATCGGCTCGATGGTTCCCTCGGAAGATGCTTTTTCGGGCTGTGCTACCGGCTCCGCCTCCTCTGCCGGGGTTTCGGTTCTGCCGGCATCGTGGAGGACGATCTTGAACCCGTAGGCAAACGGCCTGTTCTGATCTCCCTGCTCTTTGAGCCCCTGTTCCATGAGGCGTTTCATCAGCTCGTTGAGTTGCTGGAAGATGTCTGCTGGGCTGTCACTCATGTGCATCACGTTGTTTTCTGTCCCTGCCGATGGGGGCATCCGGCCCCCGGGGAGGGAGCGCCTCATGGGTGCAGGGCGCTCCCGTCAGAACGCCATCGCCGTCTGCGGCAGCGGGCGTTCGATCCTGGTCTTCAACTCCTTGGTGAGGCGCTTGATCTCGCCGAAGTCTTTCTTCCGCGCGTAGACCCCATCTTTCAGGGCCTGCGTGAGGTCCTTGACTTCCTGCTCGATCTTCCCCGTCTCCCGCATCCGGGCACGGTTGATGGTCGAGACGGCGTCCTCGAGCGCCGACCGCTGCTCCTGGTTGTAGAGGATCTGCCAGGAGTGGCGTTCGTTCTCTTCGAGCCGGTCGATATCGAGCGTGCCTCTCACGCGGGAGAGGGCGTCCTCGAAGTGCTTTCTGGTGATCCTCACGTTGCCGATCGCCTTCTTCCGTTCGTCCTCGCTCTTTTTGCCCATCGCAGAGATGAACTCGCGCATGGCGGAGATCTTTGCTTCACGGACCAGCGCCTCGATGTCGGCGCCGACGTAACCCTCGGTCCTGTCGACCAGTTCGTCGATGTTGACGTCGTTTGCGAGGATCTCCCGGTTCCTGAGGTACACCTCGAAGATCTTCTTTCTGCCCTCCCGGTCGGGCGGCGGGACGTAGATGATCCGGTCCAGCCTGCCGGGGCGGAGCAGCGCCTCGTCCAACATGTCCGGGCGGTTGGTAGCGCCGAGAACCACGACATTGTTCAGTTCCTCGAGGCCGTCGAGCTCTGTCAGGATCTGGCTTACCACACTTTCAGTTACGTGCGATGATCCTATATAAGCTCCGCGCTTTGGCATGAGCGCATCAATCTCGTCGAAAAAGATAATCGAAGGCGCAGCTTGCCTCGCTTTCCTGAATACCTGACGAACGCCGCGTTCCGACTCTCCGACCCATTTCGAGAGGAGTTCCGGCCCCTTAACGGAGATGAAATTGCTTTCGCTCTCGTTTGCGACCGCCTTTGCAAGGAGGGTCTTCCCCGTCCCGGGTGGACCGAAGAGCAGGATCCCGCGGGGGGGTTCGGTGTCGAGAGAGGCGAATATCTCCGGATATTTGAGCGGCCACTCAACGGCCTCCGCAAGTTCGGCCTTGACGTCATCGAGACCTCCGACGTCCTCCCATTTGACGTCGGGAATCTCTACGAGCACCTCCCGCATCGCGCTCGGCTCGACGTGCTTGTGCGCTTCGAGGAAGTCCTCGTTTGTAACGCGGAGCTCGTCGATGATCTCGGCGGGGATCTCCTCCTCGATCTTGATCTGGGGTATGATCCGGCGGAGCGCGTGCATCGCTGCCTCTTTTGCGAGCAGCGCGATATCCGCGCCGACGAAACCGTGCGTGGAGCGGGCGTAGTCGTCGAGGTTCACGTCCTCGGCAAGCGGCATGCCGCGCGTGTGGATCTGGAAGATCTGCTGTCTTCCCTTGGTGTCCGGGATGCCGATCTCGATCTCGCGGTCGAACCGGCCGCCGCGCCGGAGGGCGGGGTCGATCATATCCGGGAGGTTCGTTGCGGCGATCACCACCACCTGGCCACGGGTCTTCAACCCGTCCATCAGGGCAAGGAGCTGGGCGACGACCCGGCGCTCGACCTCGCCCTTCACCTCCTCGCGTTTAGGCGCGATCGAGTCGATCTCGTCGATGAAGACGATCGAAGGCGCGTTCTCCTGCGCCTCCTCAAAGACCTCCCGCAGGCGCTCTTCGGACTCACCGTAATACTTGCTCATGATCTCGGGACCCGAGAGCGTGATGAAGTGGGCGTCCACCTCGTTTGCCACCGCTTTTGCGATCAGCGTCTTCCCCGTCCCCGGCGGGCCGTAGAGCAGGACGCCTTTCGGAGGCTCGATACCGAGACGCTCGAAGAGTTCGGGGTGCCGGAGCGGGAGCTCGATCATCTCCCGGACAAGCTGCAGTTCCCGGTCAAGGCCGCCGATGTCCTCGTAGTGGACGTCGGTCGCCGCCTCGCGCCTTCCCTTCTCGGGCTCGTATGGGGTCTCCTTGAGCTCGATCTCGGTGCCTTCTGTGACGATGGCGATGCCTTTCGGGGCCACCTTCGCGATGACGAACGTGAGCGGGTTCCCGAGGATGCTGACCCGGACGTGCTGCCCTTCCGTGACCGGTCGGCCGCGGAGGAGTCTTCCCAGATACTGCTCGCCGCCCACGAGGCGGATGGGCTGGGTCGGCTGGATGGTCACTTTCTTTGCGTATCCGGCCTCGGTCTTCCTGATCCGGACTTTGTCGTCGATCCCGGCTCCGACGTTGCTCCGGGTGCTGCCGTCGATGCGCAGGACCGCCTTGCCGGTGTCCTGCGGGAATCCCGGCCATATGAGCGTCGCTGCCTTCTGGCGCCCCTCAACCTCGATGACGTCGCCGCTGACAAGGCCGAGCGCCTTCATGGTGTCGATGCTCAGTCTGGCGATCCCCCGGCCGGCGTCTTCATGAGCCGCCTCCTTGATGGTCACCTCAACGGATTCGGTGTTAGCCATGTGAACAATCTCCTCCTTTTAGGTTTACCATAGGTAAGTGATGTCAGCTATTTATAGTTTTCTGTGATTCCCCTCCTGTTGTACCGGGTAATCCCCGTTTCTGTAACGATGCAATCCATCTTCACGTCGTTTTCGTCGGCAGGGATGCTCTCCGTCCTCTGGCAGGAGAATGCGATGCCGATCCTCTGCAGGTGCGGGTAGCGGCAGAGGAAGCGGTCGTAGTACCCGGCACCGTAGCCGAGCCGGTTTCCTGCGGCATCGAAGGCGAGCATCGGTATGACGACGGCCTCGATGTCCGCCGGCCGGGCCGGGAGTTCGTGGCCGATCGGTTCGGGCACGTTGAACGTGCTCGGGCGAAGGACCGCGGGGTCCGGCAGGTAGGAGAGGCGGAGGCTCGCGGTCTCCCGCTCGATGATGGGCACGACGACCCGCACGCCCCGGCGATTTAAGTCCGCGATCAGGTCTTTCGTCTCGACCTCCGGGGTTTTTGCGGCGTAGACCATGACGGTATCAAACCCGTTGAGGAGGTCGAGGAGCCTTTGCCTGATGATACGGCTGTTCTCGGCGATCTCTGCAGGGGAGAGGAGAGATCGGGTTTCCTTTGACTGCTGGCGGAGGGCCGCTTTTGTCTGGCTCATTGTAGGAAGTTTTGGCTCAATCAAACCATAAAATATGCACGCTCGGGGATGGGGACCGTGCAACCTACTTCTTTGAAGCCTGCTCCGCATCGCAGACCTCCCTGAACCGGCGCAGGGAGGATGCGAGGACCCGGGTCTTCCCGATCATAGCGGCGATCAGGAGTGTGTCGAGGATCTCGTCGCGGGATGCGCCTTCCTTCAGGGCGGCCTCCATATGCACTTTCAGGCAGCTGTCCGCCCCTGCTCCCGCGGCGGCCGCAACGGCGATCAGTTCAGCGGTCTTCGGGTCGAGGGAGGCGGGCCGGGAGATCCGGTAATCGGCGATGGCGGAGAGCGCGAACGTGTCCGGCCGGTCCCGGAGGATGGTGAAGATGAACGGCACGGTGCCGAGCATCTCCTTTACGTCTTCAGTGATGTCGTCGCCGAGGTCGTCTGCGTGGGCGAGAAAATCGTTGATAAGTTCTTCGTTATCGGGTTTCATCTGGCTATCCTCTTATGGGAATGTGGGCGGGGAGGAGGATAATGGTGCGGTTTTTGGTCCGGGCGGGAGGAGGCCGAGGCAGGCTCAAATGGGGCTACAGGCATATCTGTAGGGTGGAGACAGGGGCGATACCCCCACGGTCCACTGTACCGGGACTTGCCCATAGTGGCCGTTCCGATGCGTGCAAAGAGCAAGAAAGCACGATAGCTCTGCAGCCCGTGCCGTCCACCACCCGGAAGAACGAGCACCCTTTGCTATCCGGAAAATAATGCCCAAAAAAGGAGATCCCGGAGGAGCACCCTCCCGCTCTACCAGATCTCTATCAGAAGTTAAAGTGCTTTCCAACGATCTTCAACGCACAGTAGTCCCCGCACATCGTGCAGGCGTCGGCGTCGGCCGGCATCCGCTCGGCCCGGATCGCGCGGGCGCGTTCGGGATTGATCGCGACCGCAAACTGCCGCTCCCAGTCGAGGTCGCGGCGGGCGTGCCCCATCTCGAGGTCGGCGTCCCGCTTCTTGAGTTTGATCATATCACCGACGTGGGCGGCGATCCTTGAACTGATGACGCCCTCGTAGACCTCCTCGGGCGTGGGGAGCGCCAGGTGCTCCGCCGGCGTCACGTAGCAGATGAAGTCGGCGCCGTAGGAGGATGAGAGCGCGGCCCCGATCGCGGCCACCCGGTCGTCGTAGCCGGGCGCGATATCGGTGACGAGCGGCCCGAGCATGTAGAACGGCTTCCGGTTCGTGACCCGTTTTTGCAGGACGACGTTCGTCTCGATCTCGTCGACCGGGATGTGCCCCGGCCCCTCGATGATCGCCTGCACACCCTGTGCGTGCGCCTTGTCGGCGAGCTCCGCGTTGATGAGCAGTTCCTGGATCTGGGCACGGTCGGTCGCGTCGTGGACCGCCCCCGCCCGCATACCGTTGCCGAACGAGAGGGTGACCTCGTGCTCTTTCAGGATCTCGACCAGATAATCAAACTCCGCGTAGAGCGGGTTCTCCTTCTCGTTGTGGAGCATCCACGCGGTCATGAATGCCCCGCCCCGGGAGACAAGCCCGCCGTGCCGCCCCTGGTTCTGCAGGCGCTTCATCGTCTCGTAGTTGATCCCGGTGTGGATCGCCATGAAGTTGGTCCCGAGCTTCGCCTGCTCCGCCGTGATCCGGAAGAGGTCGTCCTCCTCCATGTGGACGACCGCCCCGTGCTTCCGGGCGGCCTCGATGAACGCCTGGTAGAGCGGGACCGACCCGACCGAGAGGGTGGTCGCCCCGACGACCCGGCGCCGGATCGCTGCAAAATCGCCGCCGGTGGAGAGCTCCATCAGCGTATCGGCACCGGCACGCTCGGCCTGCCGCGCCTTCTCGACCTCCATATCGACGTCGATGATGTCCGACGATGTCCCGATGCTCGCGTTGACCTTCGTGCGGAGCCCCTCGCCGATACCGCAGATCTTGACCTTCCGGTAGGGGGATACCGGAATGACGATGTGGCCCTCGGCCACGCCGCGCCTGACAAAATCCTCGGTTACGCCTTCTGCTGCTGCGACGATCCGCATCTCCTCGGTGACGACGCCGCGCCGGGCGTCTTCTATGAGACCCATGACGGTATATTTGGGAGAAATAGTTGATAAAGGCTTGTTTTTAGGATTTGGGCTAAGATATGGTTGTTTTCTCATCAAGTAAGATTGACTTACTCTTATTCAGGCCCGGTTTCGTAGCCGGAAAGCCAAGGCTTACAAGCGATCGAGGAGCACCAGTATACCGTCCGGTGAACTGCTTTGTACGTCAATTTCGGGGGTTTTGTCCCCATCAGCACCGTCGACTGGCGGGGACGGGCGGCCTGCACCGTCTTCCTCCGCGGGTGCCCCGCCCGCTGCTTCTACTGCCATAACGCCGCCCTCCAGAACGGAGAGGACCTTCGCCCCCTGGATGAGATCGTCGCGATGATCCGGGGTTCCCGCCCGGTTGCCGGCGCCGTCGTCTTCTCCGGCGGGGAGCCGACCCTGCAGGGGCCGGCGCTCATCCGCCTTGCCGCCGCCGCCTGCGGGATGGGGCTCTCCGTCGGCCTGCACACGAACGGCATGTTCCCCCGGGTGATCGAGGAACTCCTCCGCGAGCGCCTGGTGGACATGATCGCCCTCGACGTCAAGACCACGTGGGAGCACTACGACGACCTCCTGGGCGTGGCTGCCGTCGACGGGGTGAAGCGGTCGCTCGCCGCCTGCAGGCGGGCGAAGGCCGACGGCAGCCTCGGAACCTGTGAGATCGTGGTCACCCTCTTCCGGGGCCGCGAGGGCGATCTCCCGGCAATCGCAGAGGCTGCCTGCGGGCTCGCCCTCGTCCTCCAGCAGGGGGTGGCAGAGGGGTTTGTCCCCCTGACCCGGCAGGAACTCGAAGCGGCGGCAGCGCCGCTCGGGCGGAAGGTCCGGATACGGACAAGGGAGGACGGTGAGGTCGGGTACGACCCCGGACAGGGCCCCTCCCCGTAACGTTAAGCATAATATCGTCGGGAACGCAAGATTCATGGAGATATTTGTGGCGGCCGCCACAACCTGCACCATCGGCGTCAGGAGTCCGGATCACCGGCACGGCTGTTCTCGATATAGCACAATAAGACGGAGAATCCCTGATGAAGGTCATTGGAATCGTCGGTATGCCGGCAAGCGGGAAGGGAGAGGTGTCGAGGATCGCCCGGGACCTCGGGATCCCGGTCGTGGTCATGGGAGACGCGATACGGGAGAAGGTGAAGGAGGCCGGGCTTCCCCTGACGGATGCGAACCTCGGCGCAATCTCGGGGAAGTTGCGCGCGGACCTTGGTATGGACGCCGTCGCCCGGATCACCATCCCGGTCATCGAGGCAACGGCCGCCCCGGTGGTCCTCGTGGACGGCATCAGGGGAGACTACGAGGTGGCGACGTTCCGGAGGCACTTCCCCGACTTCACGCTTATTGCGATCGCCTCGTCGTTTGAGACGCGCTATCGGAGGCTTGCGAACCGGGGCCGGTCGGACGACTCCCTCACCGCCGGAGAACTCCGGGCCCGTGACGAGCGGGAACTCGGGTGGGGGCTTCTGCGGGCTCTCGCGCAGGCGGACTACCGGATCACGAACGAGGGCACGCTGGAAGAGTTTGCTGCCGAGGTCCGGGGCCTGCTTTGCCGCCTGGGAGGGCTGCCATGAGCCTTACCCCGTACTTCTCCTCCTCATCGAAAGTCTGGGAGTCACGCGACTGGATCTTCGGCCTTGAGGAGATCGGGTACGCCGGGTGGGAGATCGTCGCCGACGGGAAGTACCGCCTGGACAACCCCGGGAACTTTGCCGCCATCCAGGAGAACCTCGCGAGTACCGGCCTTCTCGTGACCGTTCACGCCCCCTACAGCGACTTAAACCTCGCGTCGCTGAACTACCCCATCTGGCGTGAATCCATCCGCCAGACCTGCTGCTGCATCCTTCATGCGGCCGACCTGACTGATCGGGTGACGATCCACCCCGGGTTTGTCTCCCCCGTAGGAAAACTCGTCCCCGAGAAGGTCTGGGAGATGCAGAAGACCGCACTCGTCGAGATCGGGAAATATGCAGAGGACCACGGCGTGCTTGCGTGCGTCGAGAACATGATCAGCATTAAAGACTTCCTCTGCCGCTACCCTGAGGAGATCCTCGGCCTCACGGAGGGAATCCCCGGGATAGGAGTCACGCTCGACGTCGGGCACGCGAATACCAACGGCCTGGTCAACGCGTTCCTTGCGCATGTCGGCAAGGTCAATCATCTCCACATCCACGACAACCACGGGCAGTCTGACGAGCACCTCGCGCTCGGCGACGGGACGATCGTCTGGGAGAAGGTCGGGCGCGCTATCGCCCGGGACTACTCCGGCCCGGCCGTGATCGAGGGCCGGACGCTTGAGGAGGCCAAACGGAGCCTTGCAACCTTCAGGAAGTGGTTTGTATAGCCGGCGAGACCCTGCACGTCCACTTCCTCGGCACGGCGGGAGCGCTCCCGTCGCCGCAAAGGAACCCCTCCTCGCTCCTCATCAGGCGGGGCTCCGATACCCTGCTCTTCGACTGCGGGGAGGGCGCCCAGCAGCAGATGATGCGTGCGCGGACCGGGTTTACCGTGGACGCCGTCTTCGTCACCCACTGGCACGCCGACCACTTCCTCGGCGTCTTCGGGCTCGTTGAGACGCTCGGGTTCATGGGGCGGACCGACCCGCTCCCGATCTACGGCCCGCCCTGGGTCAGCGAATTTGTCGACCTCGTGCAGAAGATCAGTGGCCATACCCGGGGTTACTCCGTCACCGGTCATGTCCTTGAGCACGGTTCGGTCGTGCCCTTCGACGGCTACACCGTCAGGGCGTTTGCGACACTCCATGGCATTCCCGGGCTCGGCTACGTTCTGGAGGAGGACGAGCGGCCCGGGAGGTTTAACCGCGAGCGGGCGATCGCCCTCGGCGTCCCGCCGGGCCCGCTCTTCGGGCGGCTCCAGCGCGGGGAGACGATCCGCGTCGTCCGCGGCGGTGTCGAGACCGAGGTCCGGCCCGGCGACGTGCTGGGTGAACCGCGCCCGGGGAGGAAGGTCGTCTACACCGGAGACACGCGGCCCATCCAGGACCAGCCCGGGGTCGCCGCGATGGTCCGGGACGCTGACCTCCTGATCCACGACGCCACGTTCGATGACCAGGAAAGCGACCGCGCCCGGGAGGTCCTGCACTCCACCGCCGGCGAGGCCGGTGAAGCGGCGGCGGCTTTAGGCGCCCGCATGCTTGCCCTGGTACACATCAGTTCCCGCTATGCGAGTACAGCAAACCATATACGCGATGCAAAGCGACAATATGAGGGAGACGTGATCCTCCCGGCCGATCTTGCGGTGCTGGAGATCCCTTTTCGGAGTTGATGACAATGGACGGTGATGGTGATGGAGCAGGGTCTATGCAGCCAGAGCCGCCGCCGTCTGGTCCTGACCGGTCTTGGTGCCCTGCTCGTCAGCGCCGCCGCGTCGAGCGTTGCGGGCATCTACCTCGGCTCCGCCCGTGAAGTCCTCGCGCTGATACCCGGCCTGATGGTGCTCCTGCCGTCGATCATCGATATGCGGGGCAACATCGCCGGGGTCCTCGCATCCCGTCTCTCGTCGTCGATGCACCTTGGGGTCTTCTCCATCGACTTTGAGGAGGGATCCGTCCTCGGCGACAACATTCGGGCCTCGTTTATCATAACCGTCCTCATAGCATTCATCCTTGGCATCTTCGCCTACGCGGCAAGCCTCCTGTCCGGCCTCCCGACGGTGAGCATCACCGACCTCGTGCTGATCTCGGTCACGAGCGGGATCGTCTCGGGGCTCGTGGTGATGGGGATCACCGTGGTCATTGCGCTTGCGAGCTACCGTTACGGCCTCGACCTCGACATGATCGCCGCCCCGACCGTCACCACATCTGGGGACGTCGTCACGCTCCCGATCCTCGTGCTCTCCGCGGTCTTCGTCGTGCAGCTCCCTCCCTGGGCGCGCCTGGCGCTCGGGGCTGCCGTGATCGCCGCGGCCGGCGCCGCCATGCTCTACACCCGGCGCCGGCCGGCAGGGATCGGGACGATCGTCCGGGAGAACCTCTTCCTCCTCATCCCGCTCAGCGTCCTCGGTACGCTGGCCGGGCTGACCTATTCGCTCAACCTTGACGATCTGGTGACGTTTGCGGCGTTTCTCATCCTGATACCGCCGTTTATGGGCGGCCTCGGTTCGATAGGCGGTATTCTCGGGTCGCGCCTCTCGACCGGGATGCACACCGGCGAACTTGCCCCCTCACCCCTCCCCGGGCGCGGCGTCGTGCATCATTTTATCATTTCCTATCTCTATACGTTGATACTGCTTCCACTGCTGGCGCTCATAGCGCACGGTGCGGCGGTGCTTATGGGGCTAAACAGCCCCGGCCTTGGAATACTGGTCACTATCAGCCTCGTCGCGGGTCTGATCGTCATGACCCTGGTGAACGGCGCGGCATACGCCACCGCGAGCCTTTCATTCCGGTACGGCCTCGATCCCGACAACTTCGGCATCCCTGTCATCACAAGCCTGATTGACCTGATCGGTGCAGCCACGCTTGTATCAGTGATAAACCTGCTGTTGTAGTGAAAGGATATATGAGAAGAACGGTTGACAGACCCATGATGGAACGTGAATACCAGCCGATCAGCTTCAAAGACGTCCTGATCGAGATGAAGGACATCTCTGAGCTGATGGTTGATCTCTCGTACTCTGCGATACTCTTTGACAGTAAAGAGATAGCCCTCGAAGTGATCAATCTCGAGGAGAGCATGAACAAACTGGTCTATCAGGCCAGGATCCAGAGTGTTCTCGGCGCGAGACGCCTCGAGGAGGCTGAGGCGATGAGCGGCATGCTCCAGGTGGCCGAGGCGGCGGAGAGGATTGCAAACTCGGCGTCAGACATAGCCAAACTCATCCTGAAAGACGTCCGGTTCCCGGCAAAACTCAAGCGCGTCTTTCCCGAGGCTGAAGAGATCGTCACGCGGGTGATCGTCAGCCAGAGCAGCGAACTTGCCGGCCGCACGCTCGGCGCCCTCAAAGTCCAGAGCACGACGGGCATGCAGGTGATCGCCATCCGGCGCGGAAAGGGCTGGATCTACGATCCCGACAAGACCACCCGGGTGGAGATAGGGGATATCCTGATATCCCGGGGTCCGGAGGCCGGGGCGGATATCCTCTCCCTGATGGCGGGGACGGCGGAGCGTCCCCGGGTCGAACCCCCGCCGGCCGGCGAGGTCGACGACCTCGACCGGGCGGTCGGGCTGATCATCGAGATGAAGAACCTCTCGGAGCTCTCCGTAGGGCTCGCGTACACTTCGCTGCTCTTCAACAACAAGGAGGTGGCGCACGAGGTGGTCGCCCTCGATTCGACGCTTGATGATATGCGCTACGACCTGGACCTCTGGATCCTTGAAGCGGCACGAAAGATCGATGATGTGCGCTATCTCCGGGGGCTCCTGTACATGTCCGCGTTTACACAGGCGATCAGCGACTCCGCCCACTCCATCGCCGACGTCCTCCTGCGCGACATCGAGATCCCGCCAGTCTTTAAGAAGATCGTCCGGGAGTCGGACGAGATCATCACCCGGATGCCCGTGGCGGAATCGTCGCCGCTTGTGGGGAGGACTCTCAAGGAGGCGTCGCTTGGGACGGTGACGGGGATGGTTGTCCTCGCCATCAAGCACGGCGACCGGTGGGTCTATCGGCCGGGGAAGGGGGTCCGGCTGGAAAACGGTGACATTATCATTGCAAAGGGCAGACGTGACGGTGAGTGCCGGTTGCATGAACTTGCGGGGTATGCCGTCGGGGTGCCCGAAGAATAACCAGGTGAACTACCATGACTGATACAGAAGATACGATTGTCTACCGCCTCGGATCAAACTGCGATCTCGACGAGGTGGAAGAAGGAAAGACCTATCTTGGACGGGTGCAGGGATTCGCCCCGTTCGGGGTCTTCGTCCAGTTAAACGACCGGGTCAAAGGGCTCGTCCATAAGAGCAACGTGAAGGTGCAGCATAGCGAGCGCGACCCTATCATCGTTCACGTCCTCCAGATCCGGAGCAACGGCAACATCGACCTTGAGGAGGTCACGCCGACGGTCTACCAGACCCAGAACGTGACCAAGAAGACGACGAGCGTGCTCCTTGCCGATATCGGCAAAAAGATCGGCAGGACGGTCCTGATTGAGGGCGAGGTCGCCCAGATCAAGCAGACGTCGGGGCCGACGATCTTCACGGTCGTGGATGAGTCCGGCACCGCGAACGCGGCCGCGTTCATCGAGGCGGGTGTCCGTGCCTACCCGGAGGTCGAACTCGGGGATATCGTCGGCCTCACGGGTGAGGTGATGCAGCGCAACAACCAGCTCCAGATCGAGGTCGGGTCCATGGCGGTCCTGGAACCGGAGGATGCGGCGCGGGTCAGGGAGCGGATCGAAGCGGCGCTCGATCTCCGCGCGGAACCGGTCGATCTCCCGTTCCTCGTGGAGAGCGATGTCCTTCGCGCGCTCAAGCCGCAGATGCGCCGGGTGGCGAAGGAGATCAGGAAGGCGGTCCTGACCGCGCGGCCGATCATCCTCCGGCACCATGCGGATGCGGACGGGATATGCGCTGCCGTCGCGATCGAGCAGGCGGTGACCGCGCTGCTCCGGGAGAGCGGCGGGGACTTCGACGCGGAGTATTTCCTCTTCAAGCGGTCTCCATCCAAGGCGCCGTTCTACGAGATCGAAGACGTCACGCGGGATCTTGACTTTGCCCTCAAGGACAACGCCCGCTACGGGCAGAAGATGCCGATGATCCTCCTGATGGACAACGGGTCGACCGAGGAGGATATGCCGTCGCTGAAGGTCACCCGGATCTATGGTCTCCCGGTGCTGGTCGTGGACCACCACCACCCTGACGCGATCGTGGACGACTACCTGATCGGGCACGTCAACCCCTACCACGTGGGCGGCGATTACGGGATCACGGCCGGGATGCTGGGAACCGAGATTGCCCGCCTGGTCAACCCGGCGATCGAGAACCAGATCCGGCACCTGCCGGCGATCGCGGGGGTCGGCGACCGGAGCGAGGCGCCGGAGCGTGCCCGGTATCTCGCTCTCGCCGCACCTGAGTACTCGGAGGACGACTGCCGCGATATCGCGCTGGCGCTCGACTACGAGCAGTTCTGGCTCAGGTTCAGCGACGGGAGGGAGGTCATCAAGGACATCCTGAACCTCGGCGGGAACCCGGAGCGCCACGAGAAGTTCGTCGACCTGCTCGTTGAAGAGGCGAACAAGGCGATCGAGGAGCAGATGGAGGCCATCATGCCCCATGTCGAGAGCCGGATGCTCCCGAATGGCGCCCATCTCTTCATGCTCGACGTGGAGATCTTCGCCCACCGGTTCACGTTCCCACCGCCGGGCAAGACGTCGGGGGAGGTGCATGACCGGCTGGTCCGGGAGCACCCGGGAGAACCGGTCGTCACGCTCGGGTTCGGGCCGGACTTTGCCGTCCTGCGCTCCCGGGGCGTCATGATGAACATACCCAGGATGGTGCGCGAACTCCACACCGAGATCACCGGCGGCGGGGTGAGCGGCGGCGGCCACCTTGTCGTCGGGAGCATCAAGTTCGTGGAGGGTATGCGCGACGTGGTGATCGAGAGCCTGATCCAGAAGATTGGTGAAGCACCAATCTGACGCTACTTCTTTCCCGCCTCGCGAGGTGGTGCGGGAGACGGCCGGATCGCCTCCGGGGAACCGGCGCGAGAAGGGCCTCCGCGATGCCGGCCACGGCCCCTGTCAGGTGTTATACTGTAACTCTTCTCTTCGCGCGACCTGCGCCCTGATGCAACGATTCTCAATTGCCGGCACTCTCAACAGAGGAGATCATCGATCGTGTTTCGCACTGTCCGGGAGTTTGCATCCCCGGGGACGGTTTTTCCCGGGTATTCCCACGCGCTGCCCCCCTCCGGGGACGGGGGCCGAAGGCCGGGCGGGGTGGAGGTGCCGGAGAGGTACGTATGAGTAGCCCGCCTGCGGAGGTTGCCAGACAGGAACGTATGAGTTCCCACCGGCGGGGAGGGGAAGACCCCTCCCGGTCCCCCCCGGCCCCCACGGTCGATCCACCACGGTCCAGGGATGAGCCTGGATGAGCCTGGAACTGGGTCCGGCTTGCTCTCCCCGCCCTCCGGGAAACCGATGTCAGCGCCGCTCCCCGGGCACGGCTTCCCACCGGGTATCGCCATGATTGCCCCTCGCCCCCGGGAGGGGGGGGGAGGCCGAAGGCCGGGTGGGGCGAGGGATGCCGGAGAAGCGTATGGGTATGCCACCGGTGTAAAGCGCGGGCGGGGGATGGAGGGAGCGCTATGGGTGGGATGGGATGAAAGCCAGATATGGCCTGTTTGTTTGGGATCAATGTTTCGGAACACTCTCCGGCTGCCTCATGGTGCAGGGCCGGGGATTTGCCGCCGGCGTGGTTTTAAAAAAGACCGAAATATAAAAATAAGGTTATATCATATGGGTGTCCTCATGGCAGGAGATAGATGGATGTGGAGAGGACTCCTGGTTGTGCTGCTTGTGGCGGCGGTAGCCTTTGTGCTCCCCGTGACTGCCCAGAATGCGGCGCCTGCGACTCCTCTGACCTGGACTCTTCCTCCGACACCCGGCGGGACCCCCGAAGAGACTCTGACCCCTGAAGAGACTCTGACCCCTGAAGAGACTCTGACCCCTGAAGAGACTCTGACCCCTGAAGAGACCCTGGCGGGGATAATCAGCAACACGACCGGTGATACGATCAACGACACGACTGGTGTGACGGCCAGCAACGCGACCGACGACACGACCACCGTGACGGCCAACGAGACCACCGTGACGGCCAACGAGACCGCCGTGGAGACGGGGCCTCCCATCGTGGTCGCGACGGATGCGGTGACGACGGAAGTGACGCCGGCAGAGACGTCCACGGCCGAGCTGCCGACGTTCACACCGTTGCAGGCGGCACAGGTGGACTCCAGCCCGACGGCGTCGGCCCCCCTCTCGTTCACCGGCGTTATCGCGGCTCTTGCAGTCGCCGGGCTTCTTATCGTTCTCCGGAGGAACCGGAAGTAGCGGATCAGATCCGGCCCCGGCGTCACCCGGGCGGGCGGGGCCGATGACGGCGGTTGCGGGAGGATTCCGGCGCGAGCACGCTCGCGCACGGCGCGATGGGGATTACGACCGGAGGCGACCGGCCGTCAACGACACCGGCGCTGCTCCCGGCGCCGTTCTCCGGCCCCGTGCCGGGTGAAATGGTGAGGATGGTGGCCCCGCGCCCTGCGCCGTGGCAGCAGAAGAAGCTCCCCGTTCCACCGATCAGCACGGTGATGCCCATTTGTATACAAATAGTTGTATACTCATCCTGAAATTCCAGGGGCCAAAATGGACAGATTTATATATTGCTCTGCACTAAAAGCACTTGCTCACGAGGGAAAGAGTGGATGTCGACAAAGGACCGTATTAAAGAGAGATATAGCGATACCCAGCGAAAGATCCTGTACCACCTCAAATCAGGGCTAAAAGCGGGCAAATCCTACTTTAAGTCAAAGTACATCGCGACCGATCTGGGCCTCTCCCCAAAAGAGGTCGGCATCAACCTTGCCATCCTCTCGGAGATCTGCGACGAGCTGGATATCAGGCGCTGGAGTTACTCGAACAGTACTACGTGGCGCGTTACTCCCCGTGCATCATAGTTTTATCCTGGAACGCTTTATCCTATGGCATGAAGATCATCGAGTTCGAAGCACCCGTCGAGTTTGTGGCAACCATCAACGATCAGAAAGACTGCCTCATGTCCCAGGACAAGAGTTATGAGAATCCGGACGTGCTCTGGTTCAACATCGACGTCCCGAAGGGGCATGGTGTGCGGGCCGGAGATCGTGTCAGGATCACCGTCGAAAAGATCTGACGTCAGAGGAATTCCGGGAGCGTCTCAAGCGTGATGCGGTAGGAGTCGATCTCATCCACGCCGACGATGAGGTAAAAGTCCCTGTTCCCTCTCTCGACGTTCTTTACGATACTGCCCGGGTAGCGCAGGTCGGCCCCTTCTACGATGGTCCCACTCTCCCGTTCCACGAGCGCCATCCGGAAGTGTGCCGCCTCGGGCCTGACCGTTGCAGAGACGCTGCAGTTCAGCCTCCAGATCGCGTACGGCACGTGGAATGTCCTGGTGATGCCTCCCCTCGCCTCTTCGACGTACGCGAACGGGACGACGCCGGTCTCCTTCCACGGCGGATCGGACCCCCCGCGGGACGTCAGGTTGTCCGGGAGGTGCCAGAGAGGGTAATCCTGGATTTTGGTCGCATAAGAGATCCTGGCCTGGTTGGGATGCGGGCGACGCCGGGATGGGGGGAGTCGTGGCGGCAGGAGTCGGGGAACTCTCCGGCGCGAGGATCTCCGGGACCTCCGGCCCGGCCTCCGCTACGGGCGGACGGAAGACCAGTGCCATCGCGGAGACGATGATCAGGGCGGCAAGGATGCTGAGGGCGTCGCCTTTATCCACAGGTGTAGAGGGATGTGCAAGGTAAAAGGCCTTCGTATTTGAGTCCGTAGCGCCGCCCGTGCACGGCCGCAGGGCGCCGGACCGGTGCCGGATCGTCCCGGTTTCACGTAACTCCCCAGCTCAGCCGGTACTGCAAAACGGAATGGTTAATACAGAGACGGTGCCACCGTCCAGATGAGAGCATGGAAGTCACTGAGGTGCGCACATGGGTGATATTTTATCTGCTCTCGTTTGTCGTGCTCCTTGTAGCCATCTGCATCACAACCCAGGACGACGGCCGGCGCTGGATCAGCCTCATGCTGACTCTCATCGTCGTCGGCGTAAACCTCTTCCTGCTGCTCTCGGAGTTGAAGCGCCACCAGGCCCGCAAGGCCTTCATGCGCCGGATGTCGAAGCCCGGCGAGACCAGGACGGAAACGGACTCTTTCGGCCGCCGCTGGTAAGGCCCGGGACCGATCGGCGCCTCCGCCCGCGCCTTCGTAGGGGGATACTCATACGTTCTTCTCCGGGATCTCCCCGTGCAGTGGACTGTGGTGGATATCGCCACGGGGGAGGGGCCGGGGGGGGTTCCCCCCCGCAGGTGAGTACCCATACGTTCCTCTCTGGCATTCCCCAGCCTGCCCCGCGAGGATCGGGGGCGGTGTCCGGGGTGTGCCTCTCGTTCACCTGCTACCGCGGGGCGCTATGCGGCCTTGCGCAGTATCTTCTGCGCGACGTTGTAGGGCACAAAGAGGTGCTCGACCTCTCTTGCCAGGTACTCCGTCTTTCCCATGATATAATAGCCGTCAACGCCGAGTGCGGAGTGAAAAAGGCGTGCAAGCTCGTTCTTCTGCTTCTCGGTGAAGTAGATGGTGACGTTGCGGCAGGTGACGGCGTCGAGGTACCGGGCGATCGGGATACCCGACATCAGGTCGTGCTGCCGGAACTTAACGAGGTCCCTGATGTGGGGGCGGACCTCAAACGTGCCGTCGTCGCGGCTGATGAAGTGCTTGCGGATTCTCTTTTCGTCCACATTTTCAAGCGCCTTTGCGTCGTATACGCCGGCCATGGCTTTCTGCAGCACCACGGCGTCGATGTCGGTCGCGTATACCGTTATGCTGACATCGGGACGGAACGCCGTCAGTTCGTGTGCAAGGATGGCGATCGAGTAGGGTTCTTCCCCCGAGGAGCAGCCGGCACACCAGATCCGGATCGATCTCCCGCGGCCCGCAAGATCCGGCAGCACCTCCCGCCGCACTACCTCGAAGACTTCGGGATCCCGGAAGAACTTCGTGACATTGATGGTGAGGGCGCTCCTGAGCAGATCGATCTCCTGCGGGTTTGCAAGGAGGTACCTGTGGTAGGCCTCGTAGTCCGTGGTGTTCGTCAGGCGCATCCGCGAGAGGATGCGCCGCTTGATATAGTCCTCCTTGTAGTTTGAACACTTGATCCGGACCAGTTTCTCGATACTTCTCTGGAGCGACGCAAATGCATCCATGCGGTGATCTCCTCTTGCCGGGTATCGCCTACGGCGCGCTCTGGTAGTGCCCGAGATCGCCGATCACTTTCTGGACGTCGAGCCAGATGATGAGGGTCTTTGCTTTCCCGCCGCCGTCGCTCCCCATCTTGATGATCGCCTTGACGTAGCTGCTGATCGACGACGTGATACCGTCGTTGATGCGCTCGATCTGCTCATCGCGAATCGAGACGACACTGTGAACATCGTCGACGATGATCCCCACGTTCGACCCGCCCGCCACGTCCGGCATCAGCACGACGATCTTCTGGTTCTCCACCCTCTCCGAGCCCGGGAGCCCGAGGAGATCCCTGAGGTCGATGATGTTCGTGATCTCGCCCCGCAGGTTGATGATGCCCGCAAGGTATCGGGGCGCACGGGGAAGAGGAGTGATCGGCATCATCTCCACGATCTCCCGCGCTATCTGGATGTCGAGTGCGTAGTGCTCCTCCCCGAGCTGGAACTCCACAACGTCTACGGATGCTGCCATCGTCTCCCCCTCAGTTCAGTTTGAACTGCTTCATGACCTTCTGGAGCTGTTCGGCCATACCTGCCAGTTCGTGCGCTGCGCTCCCGACCTCCTCTGTCGATGCGCTGACCTCCTCCGCAAGCGCCGCCATATCCTCGGTGCGGTCCAGGTTCTCCTTCGTCATGTGGGTGGACTCGTCCATCTTCTGCATGACGTTGTTCGTGGAGCCGGCCTGGTCCTCGGTGGCCTTCGTGATCTCGGTGATGCCGTGGGCGACGACCTCCACCCCGTTGACGATCCGGCTCAGGCCCCCGATGACCTTGTTGACGCTCTCGATGCCTGCCTGGATCTCCTGGTGAGACGCCTTCATGGATCCTGCGGTCTTCTCGGTGCTCGCCTGGATCGTCCGGATCAGGTCCTCGATATCCTGGCTCGCCCGCTTGGATTCGCCGGCAAGGTTCCTGATCTCGCCGGCGACCACGGCGAATCCGCGGCCATGCTCCCCGGCGCGGGCAGCCTCGATCGCTGCGTTGAGCGCTAACAGGTTGGTCTGGTTCGCTATATCGGTGATCAACTTCACGATGTTGTTGATCTCCCGCATCTGGTTGTTGAGGGTGCTGATCTCGTCCACAGTCTGTTTGGAGATCCCCTCGACGAGGAGCATCTTCTTCGTCGCGACTTCGCCGAGGGAGGCGGCTTCGTTGCCCTCCTTCGACGCCTTCGAGGCATGCTCCATGACCTCTTGCGACGTGCTTGCGATCTCCTCGATGGACGCCGAGAGATCGTTGATATCCTTCCCGATCTCCTCGATCTTATCAAGCTGGCGCCGTGCATCCTCCGACGACCGCTGCGTCGAGACGGCGACCTGTTCCGTGGCCCGGATGATCTCATCAGAGCTCTTGCTGACCTCTTTTGTGGTCAGTTCGACCTGATGGGCCGATCTTGCCACCTCCGCGAGGAGCGAGCGGATGGCGGTCAGCGAGGCGTTGTAGTCGTTCTTCACCTTCTGGAGGGGGTCGTCCGCCCCCGCCTCCACAAACGCCGTCAGGTCGCCCTTTGCCATCGCGGCGAGGGCGGTTCCGAGCCCTTCGGCGCTCTTTGCGAGCTTCTCGCCCTCCCGCTTCGCGGTCTCCATCAGGGCCCTGATCTGGTCTTCTCTCTCCCGCTGCTCGGTGACGTCGTTGTAGACGGTGAGCACGGAGTTCACGTTGCCCGCACGGTCGAGCAGCGGAATGTTGTAGCGCTCGACGGTATAAGTGCCGGTCGGGAACTCCAGCGTGGCCTCGCCGCGGTTTGCCTGCCGGGTCCGGGCGGCGTCCAGAGCCCCCTGCCCCGACTGGGAGACGTATTTGAAGTCGCGAGCGGTGAGCCGCGACGCCTGATCCTCGGCATACCCCGTGAGTTTCAGGAACATCTTGTTTACCATCCGCAGGGTCATGTCCGGGTTCCAGAGGATAATGGGCATCGGGTTCTCCTGGATCATTACGTCGGCCCGTTCCTGGAGTTCCTGGATCTCCTCCATCTTCGTCTGTTGGTCGGTCCAGTCGTTCCAGACGTAGAAGGCCATCTCGATCTCGCCCTTCGCATCGAGGATCGGGATGGCGTTCAGGGTGAGATACTTCTTCACGCCATCGGGCCATTTGACCATGACATCGGTTCGTGCGAGTCTCTTCGTCTCGTAGCAGGCGTAGAAGTGCTCACCGTTGAGGATGGTGATATCATAGTCGTAGAGTTTCTTTGCAAGGGTCTCTTCCCGGGTCCCCCGCCACATCCGGGCATACTCGTCGTTGATGTCGATCCGGCTCTTGTCGGCCCGGAGGGTCGCGATCGCGAGCGGATTCTGCTTGATCATCGCATCCACCCGGTGCCTGGTCTTCTCGACCTCCTCTTCCTTCTCCTGAAGATCTGTCCAGTCGTTCCAGACGTAGAAGGCCATCTCGATCTCGCCTTTCGCGTCGAGGATGGGGATGGCGTTCAGGGTGAGGTACTTCTTCACGCCGTCGGGCCACTTGACCATGACGTCGGTCCGTGCGAGTCTCTTCGTCTCATAGCAGGCGTAGAAGTGCTCGCCGTTGAGGATGGTGATGTCGTAGTCGTAGAGTTTCTTTGCGAGGGTCTCTTCCCGGGTCCCCCGCCACATCCGGGCATACTCGTCGTTGATGTCGATCCGGCTCTTATCGGCCCGGAGGGTTGCGATCGCAAGCGGGTTCTGTTTGATCATTGTCTCGATGCGATGCTGTATCCTCCGGATCTCTTCCTCCTCCTTCCGCTTCTCGGTGACGTCGTTATAGACGTTCAGGATGCCCGTCAGTTCGTTCTTATCGTTGAGGAGCGGGATCCCGTACTGCTCAAGAATATAGGTGCCGGCAGGGAACTCGACCGTCACTTCGCCCTGAACCCGTACCTTCTCGGTGAGCACCTTACCGATACCCTCTCCTTTCTGGGTGAGAACCTTGAAGTCCCGTAGCGTCATCGAGGCGATACGCGACCGGTCGATGCCGGTCATCCGGAGGTATGCCTCGTTGGCCGTGAGGATCTTCATCGCGGTATCGACGACCAGCATGGGCATCGGGTTCTTCTGGATGATCGTATCGGACTGCCGCTGCAGTTCGGCAATATTCTCCATCTGGCTCCGGATCTCTTCCTCACCCTCCCGCTGCCGGGTGATATCGTTGTAGACGATGAGAATGCTCTCGACGGCGCCCTCCTCGTCGAGGAGAGGGATACCGTACTGCTCAAGCGTATGGATGCCCGAGGGAAGTTCGACGACAACTTCGGCATACGCCCGCTTCTTCTCCTGAACCGCCTGCCGGAGGCCCGAACCCTCCTGCGATAGTATCTTGAAGTCTCTCAGGCTCCTGCCGAGCACCTGGCCCTTCGGTATCCCGCTCATCTCGGCATACGCCGCGTTTGCGACCGTGATCCGAAACTGCGGGTCGACGACAAGGATGGGTATCGGGTTTTCCTGGATGATCGTCTCGGACCGCTGCCGGAGGGCTCCCGCCGCCTCCAGGCGGTTCTGGAGGTCCTGCTTCTCCTCCTCCTTCTTCGCGAGCAGCGCATTGATCGAGGCGGCCAGGGGCCGGAACTCCTCCGGAACGCCGGCAAGGTCGATCCTCGCGGAGTCGTCGCCGCCGATCCCCGAGCGGAGTGCAGCCTCGATCGCCCCGGGCAGTACCACCGGCCCCCGTTCCTGTCCTGTCGTACCCGGGACAACCGGCCCGGTGAATAGTGCTTTTCTTCCAGGTTTATCGATCATCATTACACTTCCTTTCCATACTTTTCGTCCAGTTCAAGGAGCGCAGCTGTTATTGCCCGGTATTCCCTTCCGGCGTCGCTCTCGGGCGCGTAGTGGGAGATTGGCAATCCCCTCTGCTGCGTCTCGTAGATTGCAGGTGAGTAAGGGACTACGAACACCTGTTTGAACGCTTTTCTGACCTCAGTCTCAAACGTCTTCAACCGCTCCCTCTCCTTCTCCTCCTCGGCGGAGGGGCCGGGTGAGAAGATCCGCTTCAGGAAGAGGGCAAGGCCGCCCGTTCCGGCCGCCCGGTCGTCCTGACCCTTCCAGCGGGTCAGGATGGCAAACTCTGCGGTGACGTTCTCCCCGAGCATCTCCCTGATGTCGCGAAAGACCGTCGACAGGGCCTCCATGCCTTTCAGGGCGAAGGTGCCGGGGTCGAGGGTGACGATGGTGTGGTCTGCAGCGATGAGACCGTTGATGACGAACTGGCCCATGCTCGGGGGCGTATCGATCAGGATGAAGTCGTAGGTGCCCTTCACCCGGGCGAGCGCCTCCCTGAGCAGTCCCGCCCTGTCCTCGATGCTGTAGAGGTAGGGTTCAACCCCCACGAGGTCCAGTGTTGCGGGGGCGAGATCGATCCCGGATGCCGTGGGGACGATGATATCGTTGATCACGACGTCGGGAAAGCCTTCAAACGCGCTCATGAAGAGGTCATACATGCTCAGTTCGAGGGTATCGGGGTCGACCCCAAGTCCCGCGGTGGCGTTGGCCTGCGGGTCGCAGTCGACCACCAGAACACTCTTCCCGCTCTTCTGGAGATAGCCCGCAACGTTGAGGCACGACGTCGTCTTTCCCGTGCCACCTTTGTGGTGGGCGAACGCTACAATTGTGATATCCAGCACCCCTCAATACCCTCTTGGCAATATGCATTATTAAACCTATTTCTATAGTATTGCGGATATGAGAGAAGAACGCGGCATTTAACGCATTCGGAAATCCTGGAGGGAAAAATCAGGCCCGTAAATGCCGATTGCTGTTCTCGTGGGGTGCCCGGGGCGCGGGCGGTCAGGGGGAGAGCCCGGTTGCCGTGCGGCGGTCGGCGGGCTCCCCGGCCCGGATCCTCTGCACGCGCTCGGCGATGGACGGCAGGTAGTCTGGCCCGGAGCGGAGGAACCGGGGGATCGTCCGCGAGAGGCCGCCGTATCTCTTGCGGTGTGGGGCCGGCGCGGCCGATGTCCCGGCGCGGAGCCCGGAGAGGAGGTTCTGGAGAAGGACACCCGGGTCCCCGACCCGGTAGCAGCGTTTCATCGCTTCTGCGGCATACCGGTCGGCCACGAACTCCTCGTCGCACATGCAGCGGTGGTATGTCCGGTAGGCGAAGAAGACGGCCACGATGAGGAGAGCGGCAGAGGCTAGCCTTACAACGGGGAGACCTCCTGCCTGCAGGGACGCGAGGACTTCCGGCAGCAGCGAATCGCTGGCGGGGTGGTGGAGCAGCATGAGATACGGGAGGACGGGAAGGGCCGGGAGGGCGGAGAGGAGAGAGGAGCCTTTCCTGATGTGTCCTTCTTCGTGGAGCAGCACGAATCGCAGGGTGTCGTTGCTCGCCCCGGAGAGGTGTGTTTCGTAGAAGGCCCGCCGGTAGCGGATGCAGTTGAGCGCCGGGCAGCCTCGCACGGAGAGCGTGACGGGGCACTGCACCAGCCTTCTCTCGCGGCCGATCAGCCCCTTCCCCTGGAGCTCGCGGAATATCCGGTGGAGGCGGGATGTGTCGTCGGTCTCATCCATTCGAGACATATTATATTCAATATATTATATTAAATAATTCCATAACCCGCGGAGCCGCCCATTGCCGGTTTCATCTCATTTCCGGGGCAATCCCTGGCTGTGGAGCGTTCCGGGCCGCCGGGAGCGGGGTGCCGCACCCGGCCGGCGATGGCGGTCTCTCCCGGACCGGGATGCCGCAGGCCCCCGGCTCCTGTTCGGAACGGCGCCGGATTGGGAACCTATGCAATGTCCGTTTTTTTCATAACGTTTTAATAATAGCAGCCAAAATGGTGAATGAGTTGAGTGGAGGTGAATCTGCAGCACCGGGGGTTTGTACGGCCCGCGCCGCGCGGGCACGGCATGCGATCCTCCGGTTCTCCAGGCGAATGTCCAGATATGTGGGTTTCCTGATACTTGCCCTTGCCGTCCTCACCGGGGCTGCCGGGTGCCTCTCCACAGCGTTTGGGGAGGTGACCTATAGCGGCGACGCCCTGCAGGTCCGCGTAGAGAACACCGACAGGCCCGTTGAGAACGCCGTGCTCCAGGTGACGATCATGGAGGTGGGCGCGCTTGAACAGCACGAGGTCCTCTCTGAAGCGCGGTACATCAACCTCGATGGGGGGGAGAACGAGTACACGGTCCCGGTCGACCTGCAGCCCGGTTCTTACAGGCTCTTCCTGACCATATTCGTCGACGGCGAGCGGAGGACATCCGTCAT
Source organism: Methanoculleus sp. 10 (assembly GCF_913757945.1). Lineage (NCBI taxonomy): Archaea > Methanobacteriati > Methanobacteriota > Methanomicrobia > Methanomicrobiales > Methanomicrobiaceae > Methanoculleus > Methanoculleus sp. 10. Next base: position 150,745 of record NZ_CAJYDP010000008.1, read on the forward strand.
CCGCGACCTGGAGGTCGCACCCTGATCCCGGCGGGACTTGCCGCGGCGCGAGGGCTTGAGCCGGCGGACGCCGTCTTCTCCGGCGGCGATGTCTTCAACCCGTTCGCGTGCGCCTGGGAGCGCACGGACTTCGCGGTCAGGGACGGTTGCGTTGTCGGTCTCGGCGATTACGAGGGGAAGCGGGAGTACGACCTCGCGGGGACCTACGTTGTTCCCGGGCTGATCGACGCCCACGTCCACATCGAGAGCTCCCTTCTCGCGCCGGCGGAGTATGCCCGGCTCGTCCTTCGACACGGCACGACGACCGTGGTTGCCGACCCCCACGAGATAGCAAACGTCTGTGGAGCGCCCGGAATCGAGTATATGCTTGCCGAAGGGGCGCGGACGCCGCTCGACATCCTGGTGATGCTCCCCTCGTGTGTCCCGGCAACATCTCTCGACCTGGGCGGCGCCCGGCTTGCCGCCGCCGACCTCGCCCGGTTCCGGGGGCGGGAAGAGGTCATCGGGCTTGCCGAGGTGATGAACGTCCCCGGCGTCCTTGCCGGGGACGAGGATCTCCGGGCAAAGATGGACCTCTTTGAGGTTGTGGATGGCCACGCGCCGCTCCTCTCCGGGAAGGACTTAAACGCCTACATCTACGCGGGGGCGGGAAGCGATCACGAGTGCACGACGCTTGCGGAGGCACGGGAGAAACTCCTCCGGGGGATGTACATCATGATCCGGGAAGGCTCGACGGAGCAGAACCTCGAGGTTCTCCTGCCGCTCGTGGACGCCTGCACGGCGCCGCGGTGCTGTTTTGCAACCGACGACCGGCACGCCGACATGCTCGCCACAAAGGGGCATATCGACGACTGCATCAGGAAAGCGGTCGCGTGTGGGCTCCGGATCGAGCTGGCGCTCCGCATGGCGACGCTCTCCGCCGCCGACCGGTTCGGGCTCCATGACCGGGGCGCTCTCGCTCCCGGGAGGCTCGCCGACTTCTGCGTCGTCGACGACCCCGACCGGTTCCGCGTCCTGCGGACGTTCAAGCGCGGCGTCGAGGCGGTCGACGCCGGCTACCGCCCGCCAGCCTGTCCCGCGGCCCCCCTGCAGGCCCGCGTGCCGGAACCGCGTGAGATCCGGGTCGCCGGCCGGGGCGAGGCGCGGGTGATCGGGCTCGTGCCCGGTCAGATCGTGACCCGTGACCTGCGCTGCCCGGTGGACGCCGCCGGGGTCCCGGATATCAGCCGCGACATCCTCAAGGCGGTCGTCACCGACCGCTACCGGGGGGGAGGCTCCGGCGTTGGGCTCGTCCACGGTTTCGGGCTCCGGGAAGGGGCGATCGCCGGCTCGGTCTCCCACGACTCTCACAACATCGTCGCCGTCGGGGTTGCCGACACCGATATCGTCCGCGCCGTCGGCGAGGTGGTCCGGCTCGGGGGCGGGCTTGCGGTGGTCTTTGGGGACGAGGTGACCGCACTCCCCCTCGAGTGCGCCGGGCTGATGTCGGCCCTCCCCTACGAGGAGGTCGCGCGAAGCCTCGCGGCCCTCGAGGAGCACGCCCGGCGGCTCGGAGCGATCGAAAACTCCTTCATGTACCTCTCGTTCCTCGCCCTGACCGTCATCCCCGATATCCGGGTCACGGAGCGGGGGGTCTTTGACGTCCGGGCCTTTGAGGACGTTGCGCTCTTTTTGGGGTGAGGAGGGCTCGCCGGGGCAGTCCCCGGTCCCCGCTGCACCCATACGCCCGCTCCGCCCCTTACCCGAACACCGGCACGGCGCCCGGCGCCAGCACCGCGATCAGGAGGAGGATGAGGGGTTGGTGCAGGAAGTAGATGAAGAGCGAGTGCCGGCCGAGGAGCGAGAACGGCCGGGCAAACGCCGGTTCCGCCGTCCTGAGTGCAAATCCCCGCCGCCCTTCCGGGTAGTAGAGCGCCCCGAAGGCCATGCCGGCGAGGACGAGGCCGAACCAGGGGAGGAGCGGCACGTAATCGAGGCTCGCGAAGGATTCCGGGTGGATCCCGAGCCAGAGGAGAGGCCACGGGCCTGGGACGGCGTTTGTGGCGTAGCCGGCGAGGATGCAGGCGATGCTCGCGAGGATGAGATCCGTTGGTTTGAGCCGCGCAAACAGCGGCGCGAGAAGGATTGCAACCCCGATGAAGTGCAGGATGCCGAAGACGACGTAGGTGGACGGAAGGAAGAGCCAGGTGACGGCGGTGATGATGAGACCGTAGCCGAATATCGAGAGGCCGCGCCGGACATACTTGAGCGCAAGGTCGCGCCGGGTGAGGCGCCGGGCGGCCCGGGCGTAGCTGATGGTAAAGGAGACCCCGACGATGAAGATGAACGTCGATGCGGTCAGGTAGGCGAGCATACGGAGAAACCCGCCGGAGACAGAGAGTGGCAGGACGCCGAAGAAGTTGAGGTCGAAAGCGGAGTGAAAGATGATCATCGTCACGACGGCGGTCCCCCGGGCGACGTCGATCTCCCAGTAGCGCTCCCCCCGCACGGCTCCCGTCGTCAGAAGAACCTTCTCCGGACGGGAGCGCCGCAGGCGGGGCAGGTCTTCGTCCCGGCGATCTCGGCGCTCTGCTCCGCGGTCGGTTCGTTGTAAATCCGGGAGAAACCGCACCCCCTGCTGCACTCAAGGACGATGAACGGGCTACATATCCGGCCCACGCTCTCTCACCCCATCTTCCTGCCACACCATAGTCTACATGCTCATGGAAGGACTACCGGATAAGTATTTACCCGTGGGCCCGGGAGAAGCACTATTATTCCCCGTCCACGCCCAACCTCAGGTATGAGCGACCGTGACGAACACATCGTAGAAGCCGCCGGCAGGTGCCGGGTCGTCATCCGGAACGGCCGGGTGGTCGAGGTCGGGACGCCGCAGATAAACGACTGCCCGCTGGCACGGCGGTTCGCCTGCCCGGTCGAGGAGATGACGCCGGACGCGGTACGGCGAAACATCGAAGCGCGCATCCGGTCCTTCGGGATGTGCACGCCGGAGCGCGAAGTCCTTGCCGGGCCGGACTTCGTCATCTTCGGGGCCTCAGAACTCCTGAGCAGTGCCGTCCGGCGGGGAGACCTCGATGCCGCGGTGATCGTCTCCGATGGGGCCGGAACGCTGGTCGCCCGGAGCCCCGCCCTCATCCAGGGGATCGGCGGCCGGATGTCCGGCCTCGTGAAGACGAGCCCCATCCCCGCGGTGATCGCGCGGATCGAAGAGAACGGTGGTGTGGTCCTCGACCCGGAGACCGCCGCCATCGACCAGGCCGCCGGCGTCGCCCTCGCGGCAACGCTCGGCCACCGCCGGATCGCCGTGACCACCGCAGTTGCCGCCGAAGCGGCGGCTATCCGGGAGCGGTTCCCGGATGCCGTGATCGTCGCCGTCCACACGACCGGGATATCGCGGGAGGATGCGGCCCTGATGGCCGGCGCGGCCGATCTGGTCACCGCCTGCGCTTCAAAGCATATCCGGGAAGAGGCGGCGAAGACCGCGCTCCTGCAGGCAGGGACGTCGATACCGGTCTTTGCGATGACCCGGGCGGGAAAAGCAGTCATCCTCGGGAAGGTCGCTGAAACCGACCAGCAGCTCATCGTCCACGGAGCGCGTCTCCCGGTGCCGGGTTCGCAGTCTCCCTCGCCGCTCTGCTGACGCCTTACCGGCCCGGGATGCCAAGGTGGCCCGCGAGCTCGGAGAAGTTCGCAAGGACGATATCGGCCCCGACCTCCGCCGGGCCGCTCCTGCGCCAGTCCCCGTAGGCGGCAAACGCGGTCACCATCCCAAGGCGCCTCCCCGGGGCGATATCGCGGACCGGGCTGTCGCCCACCATCATCGCCTCCGCCGGGGCCGTATCGAGCCGCCGGAGGGCGTAGAGGAGAGAGTCGGGCTCCGGCTTTCGTTTTCCCGAGATCTCAGGGGTCACCACGACCTCGAAGAGATCGATGAGCCCGGTCTTCCCGAGCCTCCGGCGTGCCTGGAACAACTCCGCGTCGGTGGCGACCGCAAGCCCGATACCGGCGTCCGCAAGGCACCGGAGCGTCTCTTCGACGCCCGGGTAGGTCTCGACCATATCGAGTTTCACGTCCTCGTAGGTGCGGCAGCAGACCTCGAACGTCCCCGGATCGTACACCCCGAGACTCTCAAGGTAGTCGCGTATGTTCCTGTGGTCCTCAAACCCGTAGGCGCCGCTGAGAAACCGCGAGAAAAGCGCTTCAGGGTCGCCGGTCCCGAGGTAGTCGACCACACACCGGCACGCCTCCCGCTTCGCTCCGACGAGGTCAAAGAGGGTGTTGTCCATGTCGCAGATGACCGCCTCTACCTTGTTATGCCGAGTGCCGAAAGTTGCCTGCATATCCAGAGTTCCCGTGAATTTTCACGACAGACCTCATCGTCCCGGAAGCGCACCTTCAGTTCGTCGAGATCGTTGCCCTTCCCGCCGTACTCCCCGAAGATCGTGGTGCCGTTGCAGCCTATGAACCCGAAGACCGCGGCGAGGTTGAAGAGCAGCCGCCGGAACGCCGGCGCCGTGCAGGTTGTTGCCTCAAGCATGTATGGGCGGTCAAAGTAGAAGTACTCGAGCCCCTCGGTCATGCAGAGGTCCGCCATGTAGATGTCGGCGGTCAGGAGGACCGGGAGAGCGTACCGCTCCTCCTCGAACTTCCTTAGCGCCCTGACGATGTTACGGTCGTTCTCCTCCGGGAGGTGCGTGTGCGGGCCTGGTGAGGCTATCTCCGTCGCCCGGTCGCGGATGGTGCGGTACTCTTTCAGCGCGAGGTATGCCGCTTTCCGGGACCGTTTCATCCGCTTGTTCTCGAGCTCCCCGATGAACTCCCGGCAACCGGGCGCATGCGCTATCATCTCCGCGATCATCTTCGCCGGGTACTTGCGGTTGATGGCATACGCGATCTCGTCGCGGACGGTATCGACGATCAGGTAGGAGGCGTGATTGATCCCGGGGTTGTTCGATGCGAAACCGTGGTAGAAGAGGTTCGTATCCAGGCCGAAGAAGACCGTCTTCTTCAGCTGCCCGTAGGAGGTGCGCATCGCATCAAAGGCGGCCTGGTTCACATACCGGACGATCCCGCTTGCAAACATGCACTCCAGGAAGTCGGCGTAGGTGGGGAGCTCGCCGGCAATCGGCCCGTACCCGGCGAGCCAGCCCTGGAAGGTTTCCCGGGTGGCGGGCAGTTCAAGCCGAAAGCCGGTCCCTTCGGGGCGCGCGACAAGGAGGTCCCCCTCGTAGAGCGGGTACGAGACCCGGACCTCGCCGAGGCTGTTGAGGAGGACCTGCAACTCGGCCTCCCTGATGACCACGTCGTTCACGAAAGCGCCCCTGCATCCTCCATGATGTCCCGGATCTCCTGGATCTGGTGCGGGATCATCATATACGGCTTTGCGACGTCGTCGGTGCTCTTCATGGCGAGGTAGTAGATGTGCCGGATGTCCAGCCCCGCAAGCGAGACCGCGATGAGCGCCCCGGCGACCGTGACCTTCCTCCCGGAGGTGATATCGATCGCCACGCGGAACCCCTGCCGGATGAAATCCCCGGCAAGCGACCGGATCGTCCGGCCGGCCTGTACAAAGTCCGCTTCAGGCAGAACCTCCACCCCGATCGCTGGAGAGATCCCGTACCCCTCTGAGACTATCCGGATCGCCTCGGCCGCGGTCGATGCGTTCGCCGCGTAAGGTTCTTCGGTGACGATAGCGACCCGTTCGGGGCGCAGCCCCTTCTCCCGCAGGACTGCATGGTACGCGTTGACGAGCGCCCATGTCGAGCGCCCGAGAAGTGTTATGTAGACATCGCCGGGGGCGGGCATCATCGGGGGATCACTGCAGAAGACTCGCCCTGCTTGCTATATAGGCTTTGCCGGGAGCCTTCTTCCAGGATAGGATTTTACGGCAGGCATTCCGGGTCACGTACTTCATCCTTTTTGCTCTCTTTTCTGTTTATCCGTCTCCCCGGGGGCTGTGCCCGGCATCCGGCCGGATTTTTGCGGCATTTTGCTCCCGGGATGCTCCAGATAAGCCTTTAATGCGAAAGAAATCGCAAAATGTCGCAAAAAATTTGGTAAATTTTTTATGATGGGTCTCCTCATAGTGGTATAGACGAGGTGAAGACACCCCGGAGGGTTATGTTCCATGGAGATGAGAAGAGGGAGGTTGCGGACACCGGCCGAGACCTGGGGGCTGGCGGACCCGGAGCAACAGAGGAAGACGCGTCAGGATGCTATCGATGACGGGGACCTGATCGAGATCACCCAGATGGGCAGGGATATCGGCATCACCTTCCCTCTCGCGGTCTCGGCACGGGTTGCGCAGAGCATGGTCCCGTTCCCGAACATCCCACAGGAGACCGTTACGGAGAACCTCTGGGACACCCTCCATGCGTTCAGGGATAAAGCCCTTACGACGACCGCAGAGGAGTTTGAGTTCCAGGCGAGCCTCTACCTCAACGGCCTCGTCCCCACTCTCACCTTCAAAGCTGCGGTCTCCCCCGGAGATGACGGCGAGCCGGTCATCACCATCATGCTGCCGGATGAGGACTGGGAGACGATCGGGTGCGGCCACCACAGCGCAGGCGACCGGATGCTCACCGTCGACGACGTCGCCTCGACCCTGAACTTCACTCCCGGCCGGATCCGGGAGTTCATCCGGGAAGAGCGGATCCCGGCGGTCAAGTGCGGAGGATCGTGGCGGATCAAGCGATCGGAACTCGAACGGATCATGGACGAAGGTTTCTGAACCGGCGCCGGTATTCCCCTGATCGCCGGGCGGGCGGCCCGCCCGGTACAGGTATAACCCGGGCACCACGGATGCGGGGGGAAGGAGGGCCGACGCCGGCCTCGTGAGCAAGGTAATATTTAAAAGTTGCCTTCTTGACGGAGCACTGAAAACAAACCTATTTAATTTCTAGACGTATAGTTCTCCTTATGTGCACCGGGGCCCCACGAGAACTCCCGAACGCTTCTTCCATCGATCCTGCAACCGGATTCGGTGACGGTGAGGCAGAACGGGCAGGCCGTGCGGGCGGGTGCGCGCCCGGGCCCGGCAGAGGCTGCAGGCGGCGGCTGTGCGTCCTTCTGTGCGTGATCGCCGGGGTTGCTCTTCTCGCCCTCCTCTTCTGCACGCCGGCAGGCGTCCGGGCGGGGGCGGTTCCGGAGGTTGAGACCCTCTCTCCCGTCGTGGGGTTGTTGGGCGTATTCGGCCGGGATGCACGTTCTTTCTTCAGGCGCTGGATAGGGCGGCGGGATGAAGAGGACGACGGGGAGGACGGCCCGGACCCGGGAGTACCCCCCGAATCACCCCGGGGTGAACACTCCGGGGCCGGGGACGGAACAGGCGTCCCTGTGAGGCTTGAGGGAATCCCCGGGAATCTCCGGCGGTTCGATGACCCTGCCTCCCCGGGCGAAACGAATGCCGCCGGGGAGACCCCGGAGGACTTCTTCTGGTTCGACGATCCCCTCTCGCCGGACCTCTCTCTCCGGCAGGACCCCGACGACGATCTTCCCTCCGGCGGGACGGGTGGACTCCCGGAACTCCCCCCGGACGACCCGTCCGCCCGGCGCTCCGAGCCCCTCACCGATGCGGAACTCATGAGACTGCTCGGGTTCGACGACGGAGACGATGAACTCTCGCTGGAGACCCCTGGGTATGACGCCTGCCTGGCGGAGGACGAACCGGACCCCGGTGGAGAGACCCCCGGCGGGGATCGTCCGCTGGAGTCGCTCATCGACGACCTCGGCGGTCTGGACGCCGAAGTCCGCGGGCGCGCCCTCGATACCATCGCAGGGCGCGGGGCTGCTGCCGTGGCTCCCCTGATAGAGGCCCTCGCCCGCGCGGATGACGAACGGCGGTGGTGCGTCGCGGAGGCCCTCGCCGCGATCGGCGACGATGCAGTCCCGGCGCTGATCGCGGCGCTCGGGGACGACGCGGTGCAGACCGGGGCTGCCGCCACGCTCGTGCGGATAGGGGGGCCCGCCGTGCCGCCCCTCATCGCGGCGCTCGGCGACGACGACGGCGAGGTGCAGTTCGGCGCCCTCTATGCGCTCCGGGAGATCGGCGATGCGGCGATCCCCTCTCTTGTCGGGGCGCTTGATGCCCCCGATGGGAACACCCGGCGTTCTGCCGCAAGGATCCTCCGGGAACTCGGGTGGAAACCGCCCGACGATCCCGGGGCGATCCGGTACCTCATCGCCGGCGAGGCGTGGCTTGATGTCGCGGAGTACGGCGGGGCCGCGGTCGGCCCCCTCATCGCCGTCCTGAAGTCGCCGGACGGGGAGGCCCGGTGGAATGCCGCCCGGACCCTCGGAGAGATCGGGGAGGCCGCGGTCGGCCCCCTGGTCGATCTCCTGCCCGATGCGGACGACGAGATCCGGCGGCTCGTGGCCATGGCGCTCGCGGAGATCGGTCTCCCTGCGGTCGGTTCACTCATCCGGCTGCTCTCCGACCCCTCTCTCTGCGGCACGGCGGCGGCCGCCCTGCTCAGGATCGGGGAGCCGGCGGCGGAAGCGTGCGTTCAGGCCCTGGACGATGCGGACGGGGGGGCGCTCGAGGCGCTCCGGGAAGTCCTCGGTGCGCTCGGGGAGGCGGCGGCCCCGCCCCTGATCCAGGCGCTGGCGGCCGGCCGGTCCCGGGTCCGTGGTCATGCCGCCGACATCCTTGACGGGATGGGCTGGGAGCCCTGGAACGACACCGAGCGGGCCTGGTACCTCATCGCCCGGGAACAGTGGATAGAACTTGCCCTGATGGGCGCGCCGGCGGTCGTTCCCCTGGTCCGGACGCTCAACGGCGACGACGACCGTATACGCGGCGAGGCTGCGGCGACACTCGGCGAGATCGGTCTCCCCGCGGCTGTAAGGCCGCTCGTAGACGCCCTTGGCGATGGCGCCGTCGCCCCGGCGGCAACGGACGCGCTCGTTGCCATCGGGAGACCGGCCGTCGCCCCGGTTCTCGCCCTGCTCGAAGGGGGGAGCGGCACCGTCCGGGAGAACGCCGTCGAGGTCCTGGGCAGGCTCGGTGCACACGAGGCGGTCCCGGCCATCGTCGAACTCGTCAGGAGCGGCGGCGACCGCCTCCACCGGAAGGCCGTCGACGCCCTGGTCGGCATCGGTGCGCCCGCGATAGACGCTCTCATTCCCCTCCTTGGCGAAGACGGCGACGGGCACGCGGGGGCGGAGGCTGCGCTCACCGGGATCGGTGACGCCGCGCGGGAGCCGCTTGTCGAAGCGCTCGGCGATGAGAACGGCCGGACCCGGATGGGGGCCGCGATGGTCCTCAGGAGGCTCGGCCGGGCCCCCGCCGGGGTGGAAGAACAGGCCGCGTACCTGATCGCGCTGCAGCAGTGGCCGGAGGTCGCGGCTCTCGGTGCCCCTGCGGTCGACCCCCTGGCGGCGCGGCTCGGCGATCTGGATCCGGGGGTGCGGGCGGGGGCGGCGGAATCGCTTCTCCGCCTCGGGGCCGTTGCGGCTCCTCCCCTGGTCCGCCTGCTCGGCGACGAGGCCCGCCGGGGGACCGCAGGCGAGACGCTGGTCCGGATCGGGGAGGCGGCCGTCGACCCCCTGATCCGGGCCCTGGGCGAGGAGACGCTCCGCCGGCCGGCCGCCGCTGTGCTGGTCCGGATCGGGAGTCCTGCCGCCGGCCCGCTCGTCCGGGCTCTCGGGGACCCCGGTGCCGGGCAGGCTGCGGCGGAGGTTCTCGGGGCGATGGAGGAGTCCTCCATCGGCGCGCTGGTCGGGGCGCTCGGGGACGACGATGCCCTGATCCGGCAGAGGGCCGGGGCCGTGCTCATCGGTCTCGGTGACGCGGTCATCGGGCCGCTCATCGAGGCACTGGGGCATCCAGACGACGCCGTCCGGCTGGAGGCCGTCGATACGCTCATCCGGATCGGCAGGCCGGCCGTCGCCGCTCTCACGGGGGCGCTCCTCGATGAGCGTTACCGTGTCCGGCTGGGTGCCGCGGAGGCCCTCGGCAGGGTCGGCTGGGTGCCGGAGACCGAACGGGAGACTGTCGGCTACCTGATCGCAAAAGAGCAGTGGGCCTCTGTAGCGGAGTTTGGGGCCGACGCGGTCGAACCGCTGATCCGGACGCTCAACGACCCCGACACCGCGATCCAGATGGGTGCGGCGCGGGCGCTCGGCATGATCGGAGCGCCTGCGGTCATGAGGCTGCTTGGCGAGCTCCGTGACGGGCAGGAGGATGGGCGGAGGAAGGCGGTCGAGGCGCTCAAGATGGTCGGGGAAGCGGCGGTCGATCCGCTCATCGATGCCCTCCAGGACCGCGACTGGCATACCCGCCTGGGCGCGGCGCGGGCGCTCGTCGGCATCGGGAACCCCGCCGTCGAACCGCTGGTCCGGGCTCTTCGCGGAGGCTCCCCGGGCATCAAGATGGGAGCGGCCGCAACGCTTGGCAAGATCGGGAACCCGGCCGCCATCGGGCCGCTCACGGATACGCTCCTGCACGAGGACTGGCGCGTGGGGCGTGTTGTCGTGCGGGCGCTCGGCATGATGGGCGAGGCGGCGGTCGATCCCCTCCTCTGCGTCCTTGAGAAGGGGGACGATGCGGCCCGGAAAGGTGCGGTGGCGGCCCTCGTCCTGATCGGCGAGCCGGCGGGGAGGCTGCTCCCCGGCGCACTTGCCGCCGGGCACTTCCGCATCCGTGCCGGGGCCGCGGACGCCCTCGACCGCCTGGGCTGGTCGCCGGGCCCGGGGGAGGAGACGCCCCTCTACCTGATCGCGAAGGAACGGTGGAGCGATCTTGCCCGGACGGGCCCGCTCGCGGTCGAGCCGCTGGTGCAGGTGCTCGACGACCGCGACGACAGCGTCCGGCGGCGGGCGGCAAAGGCCCTCGGCGAGGTGCGCGACCCCCGCGCGGTCCCCGCCCTCATGGCCCTCCTCCATGACGACTTCTACAGCATCCGGCGGGAGGCCGCCGCGGCGCTTGTTGCGATAGGGGCCCCGGCCATGGGGGCGGTCATATCCGCCCTCGGGGACCGGGACGGCGACGTCAGGAAACGGGCGGCGGACGTGCTCGCCGAGATCGGGGACGCACGGGCGATCGAGCCTCTCAGGGGCATCTTCAGCGATGAGGACTGGTACGTCCGGAAGGCGGCGGAGGGCGCGGTGGAGAAGATCCGAGGGCGGACCGGAGAGAGCCGGTAGCGGACCGGAGTGCCTGATGCATCGATTCCGGGTTACCGGCGGTGAACCGGGATGTGACTTTCCGGAATGAGCAGGCCGGGTATCACTCCTGCAACGATTCTCAATTACCGGCACGCTCAACGGAGGAGATATCGATCTTTTTTCACACTATCCGGGGGGGTTGCATCCCGGGAGACGGCTTTTCCCCGGTATCGCCACGTACTGCCCCCCTCCGGGGGCGGGGGCTGAGGAGGAACGTGCGGGGACCCACCTGCGGGGGGGAGACCCTCTCCCGGTCCCCACTCCCCGTGGCGATACCCCCACGGTCCACTACTGCACGGGGGACCCCGGGATCGAACCGGCAGTAGCAGGTCCTTCTCTGCCCGCCCCTCCGGGAAACCGCCGCCAGCACCATTCCCTGGCACGGCTTTCCACTGGATATCGCCATGCACTGCCCCCCCAGAGGGCGGGGAGGAGGCCGAAGGCCGGGCGGGGTGGGGATTTGCCGGAGAGGAACTTTCAGGTACCATTTTGCCCGGGAGGGGTCTCCCCCCGGTCCCCTCCCCCGTGGCGATAGCCACCACGGTCCAGTGCCGGGACAAGCCTGGAAAATCGGATTCTGGCTCTCTCCTCCCCGGGAAACCGCTGCCAGCACTATTCTTGCGGAGGGGCGGGAGGAGGAGCGCAGCGCGGGCGGGGTGGGGGCGAAGGGAGCGCTCCGTCTGGGATGGAACGAAGGCCAGATAGGGTCTGTTCATCTGGAATCGATGCACTACATCCACTCGTACCGCCGGAGGTACTCCTGGATCTTCCTCGAATCGATCCAGCCCTGGTCGAGCTGCCGGATGTACCCGTTGATCCGCCCAACCTCCTGCTGGATCCTCTGGATTGCCTGCTCGTCCTCAAGCAGGCACGCTGTGCCGAGGATCACCTGAAGCGGCTGCCGGATGTGGTCGCCGAGGATCGCGAACTGTTCGATGTTCTGCCTGATCCGGTCGAACGCCTCCTGCCGGACCCGTTCGAGTTCCCGCTCGCGGGTGATGTCGTGGGATATGACCGCCACCCTCCGTCCGTCCTCCCGGCCGCCCGGGACCGGGAAGAGGACGTTTTCGAGGATCCGCCCATCACGCTCGTCGACGTGCCGGAGAGGGCTCCCCGCGATGAGGGCCTGTGCTGTAAGCTCCCGTCGTTTCACCGCCAGTTCCGGTGGGAGGAGGTCGTAGGCGCATGTCCCGAGGATTTCCCCGACGGTCTTTTCGAATCGTGCCGCCATCACCTCGTTCAGGGCGAGGAGGGTCCCGTCGTGATCGATGAGCATGGCCGCATCGGGCGTGGCGTCGAGGAGCGCCCGGAACTGCTCCTCTGCCCGCCGCCGCCCGGTGACATCGTGGATGATGGAGTGCAGGAGCACCCGCCCGCGGATGACGACGCAGCCGCTGAAGACGTCCACATCACGGCACCGGCCGTCCGCCAGCCGGTGCAGGAACGAGAAATGCTGTTCTTCGCTGGTCACCGCCTTCTGCATATCCCGGAGCAGCTCTTCCTCCCCGAGGGCGTTGATATCGGCGATCCGCATCGCGGTGAGGGTCTCGAGCGGGTAGCCGTAGTAGGCGCTCGCCGCCGGGTTCGCATCGACGATGGCGCTGGTCTCCGGGTCGACGATCAGCATGACCGCGTGGCTCGTGGAGAAGATGCTCCGGAACCGGTCTTCGCTCTCCGCGAGGTCCTCTTCGGCCTGCACCCGGTCGGTGATATCGGTGATGTACCCCTCGACCGCCGTGGCGGCCCCGCCCCCGGAGCCGGGAGTGCCCCGACCCTGCTCCCGGACCCATCTCTCCGCGCCGGACGCGGCGATCAGGCGGTAGACCAACTGGAAGGGCCTCCCCTCCGCGAGCCCGGAAACCACCTCTTCCCGGACCCTCCGGCGGTCGCCGGGGTGGATGAGGTCGCCGTAGGCGATCCGCCGGTTGCCGACGATCTCCTCAGGGGTGTAGCCGGTGAGACTGAGCGCCCCCTCGCTCACGAACTCCATCGTCCGCCCGGGGTCGGGCCTGCACCGGTAGGCCATACCCGGGAGGTTGCTCATCAGGGTGGCGAGGTGCCGTTCGCTCCTCGCGAGCGCCTCGATCGTCTGCCGCAGGCAGGTGGCGTCCTCCGGGCAGAAGAGGTCGGAATCCGTGCTCCTGGCGTTGGGAACCGGGGGGAGGCCGGGATCCTCCGGGTTGCCGGCCCGGGTGGAGGGGAGGTCGCGGTCCCGGGCAAAGGCGGCCAGGGGTGCCTCCCCGGGGGCGTACCGGGTGAGGCCGGCGCCCCCCTCCCCGGTGTCATGGAAGACAAGGAGCCGGAGCGCGGGCGTGACGGCGTCGACCGTGCTGACTGAGATGGATACCCTCCGGGCGCCGGTCCCGGGAACCCGGACATCGAGCGTGACCGGCGAAGGGCACGATCCATCCCGGAGAAGGGCGACGACCTCTCCGGGAGACTCGCCCTCTGTGAGCAGCGGCCCAAGATACCTCCGGATGGCCCCGGGAGCATCCGCTCCGAGGAGCTCTTCCTGTGTCGCGCAGAAGAGGGCCTGTAACTGCGCGTTGGCCTGGATGATCGTCAGGTCGGCGTCGACGATGAGGATCCCGTCACCCTGCGCCAGAGCAGATGGCAGGGCCTTACGCCTACCCGGGGGTATCGCCGGAGTCATGGATGAAACGGTCCTGCGGTTCGACTTGAGGATCTCTTCCGCTGAAGGATAAGTACTTTTACCAATCAGCGCATCCCGGTCCGGGGGCGGGCGTATGCCGGGGCCTCCCGCCCCGTCACCGCAGCCGGCAGGCCTCCTCGTAGGACTTCCTGCACTCCGGGCAGAGCGTCCGGGCTTTTCTCAGGTCCGGGAACGTCTCTTCGGTGATCTCGTCGCAGGCCGCTCCGCATATCTCGCACCAGTACTCTTTCGTCTCTTCTTTCCCCTCGCCTTTCCTGTCACGTTTCATATGATCTCCCTCTGCGCGCCCGGTTGCCCGGGACCGGGCGGGTTACTGCTCTTCTCCATCCGGCATATGCTTTCCCCTGGATCACCGCCACTCCACCCCGGCAAGATCGAGCCCCATCTCCCAGAACCGTTCCTGCACATCCGCGTCGAGAGCAAGTGACGACGGCCGGGTCCACCGGGTCGCCTCGAAGTACCTGCCGCTCACCTTCCCGGCATCCGGGGAGGTGGCGAGATGCACCTCCACCGCCGCCCCCTGCTCCGGTGGTGCGCCGCCGTCCCGCCCGCCGGTATAGGCGCGGAGGAGTTTGGTATCGATCACCCCCGGGTGGAGAGAGTTCGCCGTCACCCCCGTCCCGTCGAGGGTGCGGGCAAGCCGGGCGGTGAAGGCGACGACTCCGAGTTTTGACGTTGCGTAGGCGTCGTAGGCGTCGTAGTCCTCAAAACCCGGGAGGTTCTCCCAGTCGACCGCCCGCACGCTCCGGTGGGCGATCGACGCGACGTTGACGACCCGCGCCGGGGCGCTCTTCGACAGGAGCGGGAGGAGGTCGTGGGTGAGCAGGAGCACTGCAAGGTAGTTCACGGCGAACGTCGTCTCGATCCCGCCGGGGGCAACGCGCCGCTCCGGCATGAAGACCCCGGCGTTGTTGATGAGCACGTCGAGCCGGTCGCATGCCCCGGCGACCTCCTCTGCAAGGTCCTGGACCCGGTCCTGCATCGAGAGATCCGCGATGAAGAGAGCCGGCTGTTCGGAACCGGCGACCGTCTCCAGTTCCTCGAGGACGGCACGCCCTTTCGCCCGGTTCCTGCCGTGGAGCAGGACGCGGTGACCCTGCCCGGCCAGGAGGCGTCCCGTCGCCTTCCCGATACCGTCCGTCGAGCCCGTGATCAGGATGGTCTTCTTCGCCATACGCGGCCCGGGTGCGCACCATTGCTATTTGAATGTTGTGTGCCGGGGCGGCGAGCCGGTGCACCATCCACGCCGGAAACGGCAGTGGGCGGGTACGGGGCCTGTGCCCTGCACCACCGTCCTCTTTTCGGGATAGAAGGAGGGCAGGCGCGGGCTCTCCCGGTTCAGGCCGGGTGCGCCCCTCCCACCGGTTCGGCGTCGCTCACCGCTTTCCTGGCCGCTCCCGGGGGTTCCTGCACCTGGGGGAGCGCCGGTTCCCGGTTCCTGGTGCGAGATGAATCAAAAAGGTGATATCCTGCACCACAGAACTGTACATATGGTGCGATACTCGGTCACGATGGACGATGACCTTGTGAAGACGATCGACAAAATGTGCGACTCTCTCGGGATGTCCCGGTCCGAATGGCTCAATAAACTCTGTACGGCCCACCTGAGTGGTGCACCGGGTAACGGCGGCGTGCAGAGCGCGACCCCGGCGGCGATGCCGCCCCTGAATGTCCCCGGCCCCAATATGACCGATTACGAGGCCGCCTGCGCCAGTTTCAGGATCGATGTTCCCGAGTACTTCAACTTCGGGTACGATGTGATCGACCGGTGGGCCGGGACCGACCGGAACAAACTGGCGATGATCTGGGTGGACCAGCAGGGGAACGAGAAGAAGTACTCCTTCCGTGACCTCCGGAACCTCTCCAACGGCGCCGCGAACATCCTCCTGAAGTACGGCGTTAAGAAGGGCGACCGGGTCATGCTGATGCTCCCGAGGATACCGGAGTGGTGGATCTTCGCCATCGCGCTCATCAAACTCGGGGCGGTCTTCTGCCCCTGCCCGACGATGCTGACCCCAAAGGACATCAAATACCGTATACGGGCCGGGAAGTTCAGGATGATCATCACCGACACCGAGAACGCAGAGAAGGTCGACGAGGTCGCCGATGCCTGCCCGCTGCTTGAGACCCTCTTCCTCGCGGACGGGGAGCGTGACGGCTGGGCGAGTTACCCGCACGAGCTCGAGTACCCTGCACCGGTATCGCACCACACCGTCAGCATGCCGGTCGCGAAGAAGACGAAGTCGACCGACCCGATGCTGATCTACTTCACCTCGGGCACCACCGGCGAGCCCAAGATGGTGCTGCACAGCCAGAACTACCCGCTCGGCCATATCATAACCGCCTCACTCTGGCAGGACCTCACACAAAACGACCTTCACCTGACCTTCTCGGATACGGGGTGGGCGAAGTGCGCCTGGGGCAAGATCTTCGGCCAGTGGATCGCCGGCGCCTGCATCTTTGTCTACGATATCCGGGGAAAATTCGGCGCGACTGAACTCCTTCCGCTGATAGAGAGGTACGAGGTGACCACGTTCTGTGCACCGCCGACGGTCTACCGGATGCTGATCCTTGCCGACCTCGATAAGTTCGACTTCCGGGACCTCCGGCACTGCTGCAGTGCCGGCGAACCGCTCAACCCCGAGGTGATCCGGGTCTGGCAGGACGGCACCGGGCAGCCCATCTACGAGGGGTATGGCCAGACGGAGACCGTCTGCTGCATCGCCACGTTCCCCTGCATGCAGCATAAGCCCGGTTCCATGGGAAGACCCGTTCCGGGCTGGCATATCGAACTCCACGACGACGACGGAAACCCGGTCGGCGTCGGGGAGGAGGGAAGGATTGCCGTCAGCCTCAACCCCCGGCCGGTCGGGCTCTTCGTGGAGTACCTGGACAACCCCGAAGCGAACCGCGAGTCGTTCCAGAACGGGTTCTACTACACCGGCGACAAGGCATGCATGGATGAGGACGGCTACTTCTGGTTCATCGGGCGCAACGATGACGTCATCAAGTCGTCCGGCTATCGGATCGGGCCGTTCGAGGTGGAGAGCGCGCTCATGGAGCACCCGGCCGTCCAGGAGGCGGCGGTCGTCGGGTCGCCGGACCTCATCCGGGGGATGGTGGTCAAGGCCTTCCTCGTGCTAAAGCCCGGCTACCAGCCCTCCGAATCACTGGTCAGGGAGATCCAGGCTCATGTCCGGAACACCACCGCCCCGTACAAGTATCCAAGGTCGATTGAGTTTGTCCCGGAGCTCCCAAAGACCATATCCGGAAAGATCCAGCGCAACATCCTGCGGGACCAGGAGCTGCGCAAGCACGCCAACGGGAACTGATCCACCCGTTCTTTTTTACCGCGCGGGGGCGCTCCGGCGGGAGGCGCCGCCGACGCACGCAAAGACCGTGATGACCGCTTTCTTCCCCCGCCCCCCTGGGATACCCGTACGCCTGGGACACCCAGCGGTCGAACTCCTCGGGCCTCCCATCGGCTGGGATACCCGTATGCCGCTCTCCGGCACCCCCACCCGCCCGCGCTTCGCGCTCCTCCCCGCCCCTCGGGGGCGGGGCAGTGCGGCGATATCCGGGAACAGCCGTGCCCGGGATACGCCTGTGGTGTGCTGTTTCAGGCCGGACAGCAGACCGGACCCGTTATCTCCAGGCCTATCTCCGGATACTGGACCGTGGTGGCTATCGCTATTGGGGAGGAGGGACCGGAGGGGCCTCTCCACGCGGGAGAGATACCCCGTGCCGCTCTCCGGCATCCCCACCCCCCGGCCTTCGGCCTCCTCCCCGCCCCGAGGGCGGGGGCAGTGCTCGCGATAGCCGGTGGGCAGCCGTGCCCGGTTCCTTCTGGGCATGTCCCCATATAGTGAACCGTGGTGGATATCGCCGTTGGGGGAGGGAACCGGGGACGAGGCAGCCCCTCTCCCCGCGGCCCCGGCCCCGGTCAGCAGATGAGTTCTATGAAGTTCTCAAGGATGAGAAGACCGACCGCACCGCTCTTTTCGGGGTGGAACTGGACGCCGTAGGTGAGTCTGTTCCTGACGGCGGAGGCAAAGGGGCGGATGTAGGTGGTGCTCGCGAGAGTATGCTCCGGCGCGGCCTCCGCGTAGTAGGAGTGGACGAAGTAGACATACTCCTCTGTGCGGAGCCCATCAAAGAGGGGAGTCTCCTGCCCGACCCGGATGGTGTTCCACCCCATGTGGGGGACCTTCTCCCCGGCGGAGGGGATGAACCGCTTCACGTCCCCCGGCACGAGGCCGAGCCCCCGGTGGATGCCGTGCTCTTCGCTTGAATCCATGAGCATCTGCATCCCGAGGCAGATACCGAGGAGCGGCGTACCGCCGGCTGCGGCGCGGACGGTGCGCTCAAGACCCCCGAGCATCTCCATCCCCTCGCGGAACGCCCCCACACCGGGGAGGACGATGCCGTCCGCCGCCGCGATCGTCTCCGGGTCCGCCGTGATCGTCGCGGCCGCTCCCGCCCGTTCGAGCCCCCGGAGGACGCTCCGGAGGTTGCCGAGCCCGTAATCAATTATAACTATCCTCTTCTTCATCGGCGTCTCCCCGCTTCCGCCACAACCCGCGCTCGACCCAGTCATGGGAGAGGCCCTGCTTCTCCCGCCACCCGGCAAGTTTTGCAAGCCACATCTCCCAGAGGTCGGGGCAGGCGTCCCTGATGATCGCAAACGTCGCAAGGTCGCTTGAAGGGCACATGAAACACCCGATGCGGTCGAGCCCGCGCTCGTAGAGGCGGTTGTAGGGCGCCTTCTCGCGGAAGATGTAGAGCCAGACGTGCATCGCAGTCCAGTGCTGGATGGGGGCCGCCGAGAGTTGCTGCGGGACATGGGCGTTCCGCCAGACCCGCCTGCTCTGCATCCTCCGCACCGACTCGTACTTCCGCTGCCCGATAAACGAGAGGCACTCTCCAAAGTGCTCATCGATCAGGCGGCCGACGGGGCGGAGTTTGCAGACCCGGCAGCACCAGCGGTTGTCGACGGCTGGCGGGCCGTTCTTCTCAAACTCACTCCAGAACGCCTCCTCGTCGCATACCCGGAGGATGTCGAGCCCGTAGCGTTCCGCCACAGTATCCACGTTCTGATACGTCTCCGGGAACTCAAGCCCCGTATCGGCAAAGAGGAGCGGCACCGGGCCGAGCGCTTTTAAGACGACGAGCAGGGTTGCGAGGCTGTCTTTCCCGCCCGAGTAGGAGACCGTGGGCGCCCTGGGGTTCTTCTCCGCCACGTCCCGGACGAACCGGATGCTTGCAGCCTCGTATTCCGCAAGGACGAGTTCGTTCGCCGTGACGGTGTCCTCCCACGTCGCCTCGCCCGGGACACAGACCGACGGGACGTTCCTGCGCGTCCGGACGATGAGCCCCCGCTCCATCGTCGCGGCGGTGGCGGCGTCGACCCTGGCCCTGCCGACGCCGATGCATTCGCCGGTCTTCGTCAGGACAAAGACCTCATCGCCTTCGGCGACGGCGGGGTCGATCGAGAGGAGGCCGGGTGCGAGGACACTTGCTCCCCCGTCGCGGATGGAGGGGACCGCCCCGTCGTCGACGACGACGTAGCGCTTCGTCGGCCGCAGGAAGACAGCGGCGTTCGGGCGCGGGAGGGGCTCCCAGCGCCGCTCTCCGGGGATGTAACGGACTGCGCCCACGACCGCGCCGCCAAGGACGATCTCGTCCATGCGGTCATCGGCGGGGACCTTGTTGAGGAGTGCAAGATGCCCTTCCGGTATCAGCGGCGCTCCGAAGTGCTCGCAGAATATACGGTTGACCCGCTCGATGTCGTCCGGGAACGCGGGGCGGGCGTCTCCCGGCGGGGTGACGGCTACCGGGCGGGCCGGGGCGCCGCAGGCGCAGGTTCCAGAGAGCACCGGGGCATGGCAGGCGTCGCACCAGCGAAGCGGGATCTTTCCGAGGTAGAGGCGAGGCATTCTTATACCCGTTGGGGAGAAATGGATAAATATCTTGGCGCGTTCCCGGCGATACCCGTGATATTCCCCGGGAGAGGATCCCCTGCCGGGGTCTACCGGCGGCGGCCCTTTACCAGGATGGCAGTCGCCTCTCTTTCACGGCGGTCTCTCTCTACCGGCTCCGGAAGATGTAATGCCCGGTGGGTATCCCGTCTCCTGGAAATGCGGCCCTCCGCCGGCACCGGGATGCTAATACATACCATTAAATATATCCTCTGTCTCATAACATTATCATGTTCAATCATGTAGAATTGCATTCGCAGCCCCGTTCTCGGCCTGTATGCGATTCTGCCTGATGAAAGGAGAGATACCGTATGTACCGGGTGATGTTCACGACCCCCCTCCCGCCGGCCGTTAAGGTCGCAGGTGCAGTTTCTGGCTTTCCCTTCGCGACGACCGGTTATCCGGCCACGCAGAAAGCCACAACTACCGGAAGGCCGGGTCCGCGTGCCGGGTTGCCCGCGGAGCCTGAACCTTCGGTTCGTCCTGCACGGAAGGCTGCTCCCGTGAAGCGCCCGGCGGCCGGTTTTCCGGCCGCATCTCCCGCATCCGGCCTGCTCTCCGGACACGACGCCTGGAGTGAACCGCATGCATGAGGGCAGAATTGCCGCTCTAGCCCTCGGAGCCGTCTTCGCTCTGGCGATCGGGCTCTATGCGGCGGGTGGCCGCCTCGTACCCGGGGGGGCGCTTCTTTGGGGTGCGACGATTGCGATCGGGGCCGTCCTGCCGTTCTTCACATCGGGCACGGAAGTGCCGCCGGTGCGGGCCGCGCGAAGACCGATGCGGAAGACCGAGATCCTCGGGCTGCTCATCTTCATCCTCATGGCGGTCGTCATGCTCGCGGCCGGTGCCGCGCTCTTCTGCGACTGGCTCGCCGAACCCGGTTCGGCCCCTGTGGGAACGCCGATCGAGATCAGCCCGGTGTCAGGGGAGTTCGGAGCTCTCGGCACGATCCCGGTCCTGGCCCTCATGGTCGGCGTCGAGGTGGTGGGGGGGTTCGCCCTGATCGCGCTCTACATGCTATCCGCCGTCGGGCGAGAGAGGTAGGTTCCTCCCCGCTCCGGCGCCCGATTTTCTCCGGTTCCACGTTGCAGCGATCCTTTGGTGCGAGCGGCGATCACCCCCCGGCCGGACGGTTGCAAATAACGCTTAATTTCACCTGATTTATGGAAAATGTGGCCGAACAAGCGTAAAATATATATCCGGACCGGTTAACATCAGATATATCCCACCTCGGGAGGGAGGTGTGTCATTCATGGCAAAGGATAAGAAACCCCAGGAGAAGAAACCCCAGGAGAAGAAGCCCCAGGACAAGGCTAAGAAGAACTAACCTTCAACCTCTCCTATCCTCTTTTTTCCGGCCGAACCTCCGGTCCAGAATACCGATCGCTCCCTTACACCTCCGGTGTGTAGCGGCAGGTCCCCGGTCTCTGGCCCGCAGGGATGCACCGGTTGGCTCCATTCACCCTCTGCGGATCCGCAAAAGTTCGGTCGTGCGTTGATCCCGAACCGTCGGGCCGCATTAGCATTCGTCCTCACCCCGATAGGGTGGGTGCCGGATCTGGATCTTCCCTCCGGGGCAATGCCCGGGACGCTCTCCGCCGGGAAAAAAGGGTTCTGGGGCGGCGTTTCTCAGGACGGTGCTGGCCCCGGAGGTCCCGCTCACTTCCCGATCCGCACCGTCCGGCGGGAGATGCCCGACAGGGCCCCCTCGCCGGATCGGGGGAAGGTTCCGCGGGTGGTCGACCTGACGTCCTCGACGGTGCAGAACGCATGGGGGTTCATCTCTTCGACCATCCGGGTGATCGGGAGAAGGTCACACCGCCGCACTACGGAGTAGAAGATGGTGCACGGTCCATGGAGCCCCTCCGCGGCAACGACCGTGACGCCGTAGCCGGTGCCCCTGATGGCGTCGATGAGGGCGTGGTCTTCTTCTGAGGTGATCACCCGGAGCACGCAGACCCCCATGGCGAGCCTCTCCTCAAGGAGGATACCGGCATAGTTCCCGGCGGCAAAACCGGCCCCGTAGGAGATGAGGTAGACCGGATTGGTGAACTCGTTGACGACGAGGCCGAGCGAGACGATCCAGAAGATGATCTCGATGAAAGCGATTACGGGGACGATGAGGCGGCCGCCCCGGGCGAGGAGTATGATCCTGAGAGTCTCGAGGCTGACGTCGATCACCCGGGCCCCGAAGACAAGGAGCGGGATGAGGACCGGGGTGAGGGCGCCGGCAGAGAGAAAGTCCATATGGGAGAGTCGCCCGGCCGGGTATAAGAGGGTGCAGTCACGGGCCGGCGAAGGCCCCGGATCTGCGCGACGTACGAGACCGGGCGCCGGAGCCCGCCCCCCTCCGGACCGTGAGCGCGCATCCCCGGTTCGCCGCGCGACCCGGGTAAAAGAGTCTTACCCCTCCGCCGCAGGGCGGAAGAGGGAGGATACCTCCGGGTTCCCGGGCCCGGCCTCGATGAGGATGCAGAGGTCCCCGGCCTCGATCGACGTCCCGCCATCCGGCCCGGCGAGCGTCTCCGCGCCTCTCCTGATCGCGAGCACCGTCACCGCGTACCTCCGCCGCAGGTCGGTCTCGGCAAGGGTCTTCCCGGCGACCGGGGCGCCCTCCTCCACCCGGACGATCGATATCTCGGCGTCGTCCAGGTGCAGCCCTATGTCCTGGAGCGACGGCACCTGCCCTGAGGCCTGCCGGAGCATCTCGTAGTTCCCGGTCCGCATCGAAGCGACGAGCCCGTCGATATCGCTCTTCTGCACCGGGTACCTGACCAGGACCCGTGCAAGCACTTTTGCTGCGGTCTCGAACTCTTCGCAGACGACGTCGTTTGCTCCGATCGCGTAGAGGGCGAGGGAATCCTCCATGTACCGGGTCCGGGTGATGATCGCGCAGTCCGGGTTCATCTTCCGTGCAATCGCCGTCACCTGGCGCGCCGTGGCCGCGTTCGGGATGGTGACGACCACCACGCGGGCGCGTTCGACCCCGGCGTGGGCAAGAACCCCCTCGTTTATGGCATCGCCAAAGAAGATCGGTTCACCAATCTTGCGCCCCTCCCGCACTGTCTTCGGGTTGAGATCGACGGCCATGTAGGGAACTCCGGTGCTCCGTGCCGCTTCGGCGACGTGCCGCCCCATCGGCCCGAACCCGATGATGATGATATGCCCCTCTTTGGGCCCGTTTGCGGGGGCTACCTTCAGGGGCGCGTCTCTTGCCCTGAGCCATGCCGGCAGGGGAAGGCGGCGGACGACGGCGGTCGCCTGCGGCGCCGACGCGATGACGAACGGGGCGACCGCCATCGTCCCGACCGACACCGCGAGGAAGATCTGTTCAAGGTCGGGGCCCAGAAGCCCGTACTCGATCCCGGTCCTCGAGAGGATGAACGCGAACTCGCCGATCTGGCCGATGGCAAGCCCGGTGAGGACGGCGGTCCGGAGGGAGACCCCTGCAGGGAGGACGGCAACGGCCCCGATGATCGCCTTGAGGACGATGACGCCGATGATGATCGCGACGATCAGGAGCGCATGGGCCGCGAAGAACCCGGTATTGAGGAGCATTCCCATCGAGACGAAGAAGAAACTGGTGAAGATGTCGCGGAAGGGAATGACGGTCGAGAGGGCCGCGTTGCTGTACTCGGACTCGGATATGATCAGGCCGGCAAGGAAGGCCCCGAGGGCGAGGGAGAGGCCGGCCCGTGAGGTGAGCCATGCCGTCCCGAGGCAGAGGGAGATGACGGTGATCATGAAGAGTTCCCGGCTCCGGAGGCTTGCGACCCGGTAGAGGAGGCGGGGGACGACCCAGAGAGCGCTTGCCGTGACGGCGCCGAGGAGGACGAGGCCGAGAACGAAGTTGATGAGCGACGGGACGACCCCGGCCGATCCCATACCGCCGAGCATGGGGACGAGGAGGATCATCGGCACGGTGCTCAGGTCCTGGAGGACCGATATCCCGAGCGCGAGCCGCACCGGCGGCGTGTCCACCTCCCCCCGGTGCTGGAAGACGGTCAGCATCACGGTGGTGCTCGTGTGGGCAAGCAGCATCCCAAAGAAGATCGCTTCCGGCGGCGCGAGGCCGAAGGCCGATGCGATGACCGCGACGACGCCGATCGTCAGGCCTATCTGGAGCACCCCGCCGGTGAGCATCCCTTTCTTCATATCAAGGAGGCTCTTCAAGGAGAGTTCCATCCCTATGGTGAAGAGGAGGAAGATGATACCGAGCTCCGCGAGGATCTCGACATCGGCCCGGTTCGTGATGAGGCCGAGGCCGTAAGGCCCGGCAATGATACCGGTGAGGAAGAACGCCACGATCCCGGGCATCTTCATCCGGTAGCAGAGGGCGAGCGCTGCGATGGAGAGGGCGAATATGATCAGGACCTGTTCGAGAAAGGCTGTATCCATGGTATGGTTCCTGGCTGTCACATCCGGCGGGTCGCCCCACGCCAGGGTGCCGGGCGTGCGGCACCGGCGCTCTCGGGGAGTGCACCCGGCCGGTGAAATACAGAAAAATGTTGCCCTTCCCCTTTGATAAAACCCGATGAGGCATAGCCTCATGCAGCATGCACGAGCCGGGGATTTTCCCCGGGATTGCCACGGCGGATCCGGCTCTGCCGGCGAACCCCGCCGTCGTGCCCGACGCCGGGATGTTCACTCCCCGGTCCGGTCCAGCTACGCCCGCTCCCCGGCCGCCTCGCAAAAGACCCGGTCGTAGACGCGAGCGCTCTTCTCCCAGGTAAAGAGGTCCCGCACCCTCCTCGGCCCGTTCTGCGCCATCAGCCGGTAAAGGTCCGGGTCGCCGAGCACCCGCACGATGGCGCCGGCGAGCCCCGGTACGTCCCCTGGCGGGACGATGAGACCGGTCACGCCGTCCTCGACGGCAAACGGTATCCCGCCGACGTCCGTCCCGATGACCGGTGTTCCGCACGCCTGCGCCTCTATCAGCACCATCCCGAACCCTTCCGCCCGGTCGCAACTCGGCAGGACGAGGAGGTCGGCGCTGTTGAAGTACAGGGGCACCTCGTCCTCGGGGATGAAACCGGCAAAGATCACGTCGCTCAGGACTCCTTCACTGGCGGCAAGCCTCCTGTAATGGTCGATGTAGTTCCCCCTGCCGGCGACGATCAGTTTTGCGTCCAGAGACTCCCTGACGGCCCGCATGGCCCGGATCAGGTACTGGACGCCCTTATGCTGGCTCTCTTTATCCAGGTGGCCCACGTAGAGCAGGATCTTCTCGTCTCCCAGGCGATACTTCCGGCGCAGAAAATCCGAGCGGTCGCCCGGGAACCGTTCGAGGTCGACGCCCGGGGCGGCGTAGCGCAGTTTCGGGAGGTGCTCCCGCAGGTGGGAAGACTGCCTCGCGTAATAATCCGACGTGGCGATGACCGTATCAGAGAGGCGGAGCGTCCGGGAACCGAGGAGCGGATAGTAGCATTGCCCGATGATCCGGGTCGGGAGGTCGTGCCCGGTCAGGTCGTTGTGGTAGGTCAGGACATAGGGGACCTGCATCCCGGCCGCTGCCCGGGCGGCTGCGTCCGCGATAAAAGGGACCGGCATATGTCCGTTCACGACGTCCGGGCGCTCCGACCGGATGAGGGCACGAAGCGCCCTCTCCCACGCGAGGCTGACGGGGGTGCTTGAGACCTTGAACTGGTAGGGCAGCCGGATCACCTCAAGGCCGCCGATCTGCTCGGTCTTTGCGGTGTTCTCCTCCTTATGCCAGTTGGAGGAGACGATGGTCAGGTCGTACCCGAATACCCGTTGCAGTCTCGTACTGATCTCGTAGACATATTTCTGCACGCCACCCATGTGCGGATAGAAATATGGGGTCACCACCATGGCCTTCACGCTCTATCGCCCTCCTGATGGGGTGAGAGTGCACAATCGCTCATATAAATGTATCTCCCGGCCTGCGGGGCTTTCAGGTCCCCCCGGACTCTCACCGGAGAGCAGGCGATGGTGGTGCAGCACCCCCGGCCCGGCCGCGGGGTAGGCAGAGGGGAGGCAACCCGGACGTGTACACGCCGTTCCGCCCCGTAGTGCATCGATTCCAAACGAACAGACCCTATCTGGCCTTTATCCATCCCCACCCATAGCGCTCCTCTTCGCCCCCCACCTGCCCGGGCGGGGACAGGTCCGGGCGTATATCCGGGGTGAGCCGTGCCCCGGGAGCGGTCCTCGCGCCGGTTTCCCGGGAGGAGGGGAGAGGGGGCCCGTATCCGGTTCTCCTCCGGGATCTCCCCATGGAGTGGACCGTGGTGGCTATCGCCATGGGGGGAGGGGACCCGTACGTTCCTCTCTGAAGCTTCCCTGACGGATACTCATACGCGTTCTCCGGCAACCCCACCCCGCCCGCGTTTCACAGGGTGAAATACCCATACGCTTCTCCGTCCTCCCATCCTGCCCCGCCCGGGCGGGCAGTGCGTGGCGATAGAGCCCTATCCGGTTCTCCTCCGGATCTCCCTGCAGAGTGGACCGTGGGATATCGCCATGGGGAGGGGACCGGGAGGGGGCTCGTCCCTCCCGGGCAAAATGGGCATCTGAAAGTTCCTTCCGGCAACCCCCACTCGCCCGCGCTGCGTTCCCTGCCTCCCGGGGCGAGGGCAGTCAGGGCGATACCCGGTGGGAAGCCGCGCCAGGGATAGTGCTGGCGGCAGTTTCCGGAGGGGAGGGAGCGGGGCCGTATCCGGTTCTTCTCCGGATCCTCCATGGAGTGGACCGGAGAGGGGTTTCCCACCCGCAGGCGGGGCACTGCATGTTCCTCCAAAGCCCTGCTCTCCGGGGGCAGGGACGGTGCATGGGGATACCCGGGAAAATCCGTGCCCGGGGATGCAAACCCCCGGACCGTGCGAAACACGATCGATGATCTCCTCCGTTGAGAGTGCCGGTAATTGAGAGTCGTTGCAGTAGTGGGCTATTTCATCTCACTTTGAGGGGCCTGGCAGGTGAAGAGGACCACCGCCTGCGAGAGGTTACCTCTCGCGAGCGGCTCTACCGGCATCCTGCCGATCGGTCTATCCCACACCCGGAAGGCCGCGCCCGGTGGCATCTCCGGGAGAGGGATCGCCCGGTGCAGAATAACGGTGGTTATGCCGGTACCGGGAGCCGTTCCGCCGGCTGCGATCTCCCGGGAGCGGTCTTTCTCCCCGCCGTCCGGGATTGGCCGCACCATCCCGGGGGCGGCATGTTCGGCGAACGCCTCTCCAGTCCCCGGCACCGTGATATACGTTTATCCTCCTGCGCCGGAAACCGTATGGTCTACAGGATTTCTCTCCCTCAAGGGCGCCGCCATTTTCTGGAATTATACCGCATATTGCATCTCGATGGTCCGGTTATCCCGTGATGGTGCGATGCTGTCCCGCTCATCCTTATGCCATCTCTCATTGTCCTGATACCGGATCGAAACCGCCGGGATTCAAGATAGATTTAAATATTCGAAAAGGGATCCATCGCTCGTCACAACGCATCATAGAGGCTTGGGGGGGAAGTGTTGAGTCGGGGAGCTGTCTTTGTAACCGACGCACAGATGCGCAGCTCTCTTGCGGTCATCCGGTCACTTGGCAAACAGGGACTGGACGTAACTGCAGGTGAAGAGACGCGGTGTGCGACGGGAGCTTTTTCAAGGTACTGCAAGCGGGGCCTGGTATACCCCTCGCCGAAGAAAGAGGAGGAGCGGTTCATCGGGTTTCTCCTCGACACCCTGAGGTCCAGGAAGATCGACGTGCTCTTCCCGGTCGCCGACGCCTGCTTAAAGCCCATCGTCGACCACGAAGAGGAGATCTCGCGGTACACCCGGGTCGCCCTGCCGCCCCGCGACGTCTTCATGACGGGCTATGACAAAGGCACGACCCTCCGTATCGCCCTCGACAACGGCATCCCCTGCCCGCGAACGTTCTTCCCGGAGAACCCGGACGATGCGGCCGGCATCGCAGAGGCGATCGACTACCCGGCCGTCGTCAAACCCCGCGTGAGTTCGGGGAGACGGGGTGTTCGGATCTGCAGGGACCCACAGGACCTCGTGCGGGCCTATGCGGCATCGAAAGTGGAGTTCGGCCCCGTGGTGGTCCAGGAGTTCATCCCCTACGGAGGAGAGCTCGGGGTCTACGCCCTCCTCAACGAGCGATCCGAACCGCGTGCAATGACCGTCCAGAGACGGATCCGCTCCTACCCGGTCTCCGGGGGGGCAAGCACCCTCCGGGAGACCGTCAAGGACGAACGTTCCCGGGAGGCCGCAGGGATCGCCCTCCGCCTCCTGAAGGCGATGCGGTGGTCCGGGGTTGCGATGGTCGAGTTCCGGGTCGATGCGCGTGACGGGAGCCTCAAACTCATGGAGGTGAACCCCCGCTTCTGGGGTTCGCTGCACCTCTCGATCCTCAGCGGCGTGGACTTCCCCTACCTCCTCTACCGGATGGTCATGGACGGGGATGTCGAACCGGTCCCGGATTACCGGGAGGGGGTCCAGTGCCGCTGGCTGCTTCCCGGGGATATCCTCTGGTACCTGAGCGCCCCGAAGACCTGGCAGAACCTCAAAGCGTTTCTCCGGTTCGATACGCCCGACGACATCCTGTCGCTGCACGACCCCGGCCCGACGCTGGGGTTCGCGCTCGCCACGGCACGCTACGCGCTCGACCCTGACATGTGGCGGTTTGTCCTGAGGCGATAACGTGACCGCCAACGCACTCAGCATCGACCTTGAGTTCTGGTGGTGCAACGAGTTCCTGAACGGATACCTGCCCCGCGACCGCGAGGATATGTTCATGGAATCGTTGAGGCCGCTCTTTGCGTCACTCGACGCGTTCAACGTCAAGGCGACGTTCTTTGTCCTTGGTGCCGTCGCAGAGAAGTATCCTGAGGTCGTCCACGAGATTCACCGAAGCGGCCACGAGATTGCGTGCCACGCCTACTCCCATAAACCGCTCTACTCGCTGGACCGGAGGGAGTTTGAGGGAGAACTCAGCAGGTCCCTCGAACTGCTTGCCGACTACAACCCGGTCGGGTTCCGGGCGCCGTCGTTCTCCCTGGACAACAGGACAAAGTGGGCACTTCTCTCGCTCGAGAAGTACGGTTTCCAGTATGACTCGAGCATCTTCCCGGTGAGGACCCAGCTCTACGGCGTCCCGGACGCGCCGGTCGGGATCTACCGGCCTTCCCGGGACGACCTCACCGTCCACGACCCCGACGGCCCGATCATCGAGTTCCCGCTCTCGATCGTCAGGCTCGGCATCAACATCCCCATCTCCGGAGGGTTCTACCTCCGTTCCCTGCCAAAACAGGTCCTCTCGTGGGGTATCGGCAGGGTGGCCGCAAAGAGGCCGGCAAACATCTACCTTCACCCCCACGACATCTACCCGGGCCCTCCCCCCCTGAAGGTGCCGCTTTTCTCGCGGTTCGTCACCTACCACGGCGTCCACACATCGCTTGAGAAACTCATCATGCTCTTGATGAAGTTCCCGTTCATGCCGATTGGAACGCTTCTTGACGGGA
The DNA here is from genome assembly GCF_913757945.1 of Methanoculleus sp. 10. Lineage (NCBI taxonomy): Archaea > Methanobacteriati > Methanobacteriota > Methanomicrobia > Methanomicrobiales > Methanomicrobiaceae > Methanoculleus > Methanoculleus sp. 10. The sequence goes on from NZ_CAJYDP010000008.1 coordinate 180,040, forward strand.
TGTCGCTCCTCTCCCCGGAGGCCCCGGTCCCGGCGGTCTCCGCCCGCCCCCTCCGGGGGATGGGGGGGAGAGACGACCCGGCCGTCCCGCCGGTCAGCGCACCCACGCTGCAGCTGCAGTCCTTCGACGGCATCGGGCACCGGTATCCAGCCCGTGCCGGAAAACAGATCCGTGAAATGGGTGATCCCGATGAGACGTTGTAACGCCCGCCACGGACACCGGAGCGGCAGCCTCCGCGCCGGGCCGATGCGGGGATCTGCCGGAACCGGTATGCCCGGAGCAGGTGCGATCCCGGGTTTTGAGATAGTATTATATGCTGGATCGCGTATCCAGAGTCTGCTCGCAGCCATATGCGCGTTCAGAGTAAAAGGAGTCATGTTTGATGGACTGGACTGAAAAGAGAGTGCTTGTGACCGGCGCTGGCGGTTTCATCGGCAGCCACCTGACCGAGCGCCTGGTCGACCACGGCGCGGATGTGCGGGCGTTTGTCCGCTACAACTCAAGAAACGACCCGGGCCTCCTGCGGCTGCTCCCGGGAGAGAGGCTGGACCGGGTGCGTATCCTCATGGGCGACCTGAGGGATGCCGACGCCGTCCGGAGCGCTGTCCGGGACGTCGACGTCGTCTTCCACCTGGGTTCGCTCATCGCCATCCCCTACTCCTACGCCCGTCCCCGGGAGACGGTGGAGACGAACGTCCTCGGCGCGCTCAACGTCTTTGAGGCGGCCCGGGATGCCGGCGTCGAGAAGGTCGTCCACACCTCGACAAGCGAGGTCTACGGGACCGCCCGCTACGTCCCCATCGACGAGGACCACCCGCTCCAAGGGCAGTCCCCCTACTCGGCAAGCAAGATCGGGGCCGACAAGGTCGCCGAGAGTTTCTACCGGTCCTTTGACGTCCCCATCGCCACGATACGGCCGTTCAACACCTACGGCCCGCGGCAGTCGGCGCGGGCGGTGATACCGACGATCATCACGCAGGCGCTGGTGCAGGGGAAGGTGGCGCTCGGCGCGACGCACACGACGCGGGACTACACCTACGTCGACGACCTGGTGCGTGCGTTTCTCCTTGTCGCCGAGTCGCCGGGAACAATCGGGGAGACGGTCAACGTCGGATCGAACTACGAGATCTCGATCGGGGCCGTCGCCGAGATGGTTGCATCCCTCATGGGGAAGGAGATCGAGATCGTCACCGAGAGCGGACGCCTGCGGCCGGAGAAGAGCGAGGTCGAGCGGCTCTGGTGCGACAACACCCGGGCAAAGCGCCTCTTTGGCTGGTCTCCGGCTGTGCCCCTGGAAGAAGGGCTTTTGCGAACGATTGCATGGTTTCGGGAACACCTGGGCCTCTATCAGCCCAACCACTACGTGACCTGATATGAAAGCGGTTATTCTTGCCGGCGGCAAGGGAAGAAGGCTCGAACCCTACACGACCATCATCCCCAAGCCGCTCATGCCGATCGGGGATAAACCGATCCTTGAGATCATCCTCCGCCAGCTCCGGGAGCACGGCATCCTGGATGTGACGATTGCGGTCGGGCACCTTGCCGAACTGATCATGGCGTTCTTCGGCGACGGGAGCAGGTTCGGGCTCTCGATCACCTACTCGCGGGAGGACAGGCCGCTCGGGACCGCGGGCTGCCTCGGGCTCATCAGGGACGACCTCACCGAACCGTTCCTGATGATGAACGGCGACGTCCTGACGACCCTCCCGTTCTCCGGGCTTATGGACTTCCACAAAAGGAACGGGGCCGTCGCGACGGTGGCCCTCAACAAGAGGGATTACTTCGTCGATTTCGGTATCGTGGACACCGACGGGGATGAGAACATCGTCGGGTATACCGAGAAACCGGGGTTTGAGCACTTCGTGAGCATGGGTGTCTACGCGTTCGACCCAAAAGTCCTCGAGTACATCACGCCGCACGACTACATCGACTTCCCCGACCTGATCAAGGTCCTGCTCGCGGCGGGTGAGCCCGTCAAAGCCTACAAGTACGCCGGCTACTGGCTGGACATCGGGAGGGTCGACGACTACAAGAAGGCGAACAACGAGATCGCCGGGCTTTATGGGACGCTGGGCGTCGGGGGCGAGTGAGATGGCGTGGAAGATCCCCTTATCCGATATCGCTATGGGCGGCGATGAGGTCGACGCGGTCAGGGACGTCCTGCAGTCGAGGTGGCTCTCGATGGGGCCGGTGACGGAGGAGTTCGAAGCGGCCTTTGCCCGGTACCTCGGTGTCAAACATGCGTTTGCGGTCTCGAACGGGACGGCGGCACTGCATATCGCCCATGCGGTGCTCGGCATCAGCAGCGGCGACGAGGTCATAACCCCGTCGCTCACGTTCGTCGCGACGGCGAACTCGGTCCTCTACTGCGGCGCGAGACCGGTCTTTGCCGATATCGCCGGCCCTGACGACCTGAACGTGGCGTGGGAGGATATTGCGGCGAAGGTCTCGCCCCGGACGCGGGCGATCACCGTTGTCCACTACGGGGGGTATCCCTGCGACATGCAGCCGATCCTGGATCTTGCCCGCGACCACGATCTCCGGGTCGTCGAGGACGCGGCGCACGCGGTCGGTGCGACCTATAAGGAGAAGATGTGCGGGACCATCGGGGATGTCGGGTGCTTCAGCTTCTTTGCGAACAAGAACCTCGCCACCGGTGAAGGGGGCATGGTCGTGACGAACGACGACGACCTTGCCGAACGGATCAGGGTCATGCGCTCGCACGGCATGACCACGCTGACCTGGGACCGGCACCGGGGGCACGGGTACAGTTACGACGTCACCGCTCTCGGCTACAACTACCGGATCAACGAGGTCGCGTCCGCGCTCGGCATCGTCCAGCTCCGGCGCCTCGCGGAGAACAACGCGCGACGGAAGCGTATCGCCGCCCGGTACCGGAAGATGCTCGAGGGGGTTGAAGGCATCGCGTGCCCCTTTTCCGGGAAGGTCGACGGAGAGTCCTCCCACCACATCTTCCCTGTCGTCCTCCCCGGGGATCTCCCGAGGGCCGGACTCCAGGCAGCGCTGAAAGAGTTGGGAGTCCAGACGAGCATCCATTACCCCCCGATCCACCTCTTCACCTACTACCAGAGGCTGCTCGGGGATACCTCAGGATCGCTCCCGCAGACGGAGTTTGTCGGGGAGCACGAGATGACGCTGCCGCTCTACCCCGGCATGACCGACGAGGAGGTTGAGTACGTCTGCGCCGCAATCGCCGGTGCCGCACCGGGCGTTCTCCGGGGGACGGGATGATCGCCGACCTGCACATCCATACCCGCTGCTCCCGGGACTCGCTCATGGACCCGGCCAGGGTCGTGAAAGTAGCCCGGATGCGGGGCCTCGCTGCCATAGCCGTAACGGACCACAACACCATCCGCGGGGGTCTTCTTGCCCGGGAGGCGAACCCTGATGAGGGCTTTGAGGTCGTCGTCGGTGCTGAGATCAAAACGGAGTACGGCGACGTCCTGGGCCTCTTCCTCGACCGGGAGATCACGGCGCGGCGGTTTGATGATGTGGTCTCCGAGATCCGTGCCCAGGGCGGCCTTGCGGTCCTCGCGCACCCCTACCGCCGGTACCCGTCACCTGAGCGCCTTGCTGGAAGGGTGGACCTCGTCGAAGGGTTCAACAGCAGGTCGAGGCGGCAGGCCAACGCACTCTCGATGACGCTCGGGCGGGCCTCCGGGAAGGGGACGGTCGGCGGGAGCGATGCGCACGTCTACGCAGAGATCGGAAGGGGTGTGACGGTCTATGCCGGGGAGGAGATCGAGGAGGCGCTCCGGGCCGGGCAGACTGCCGGGGGAGGCCGGGAATCGAACTACTACGTCATGCACGGGCTGAGTTGCGGCATCGAGAGACTGAAACGCCTGGCCCCCGGCCGGGGTTGAGTGGTTGCCGGCGGGCGTCTCCTCCCCGGGATCTGGTTTCCCGGAGTCCCTTTGATCAATACCGGTCGGTATCGGTCCCGCCAGGGTTTCGCGAAGGGTTATAGTTATATATTTGGATTACAATCATCGCTCCGTATCTACCGGCCTGGGGGAAAGGAATGTTAGCACGGTCTCGAGCATACCTGAACGTAGAACAGATCGTCGGTACTCTATCACGTGAGGACCTTGAGGATGAGAGCCATGTCAAAGCCTTTGAGAACCAGTTTTGTGATTACATCGGGGCAGAACGGTGCTATGCGACCAACCAGGCCCGTGCAGCCCTGTTGATCGCGTTACGGGCTCTGGACCTCTCATCGGGCGACGAGGTGCTTGTGCCGGACTTCACCTACGAGGGCGTCGTCGACGCCATCCTGGAGTCGGGGGCGACCCCGGTCTTCGTCGAACCAGCACTTCGGGACTTCAACGTCCCGGCGTCGCATTTTGTGGAGAAGATGACGGAACGAACACGGGCGGTCATTGCGACGCACCTCTTCGGGATCCCCTGCGAGATCGGGGACCTGCCGGCGATCGCGAGGGAGAACGGTTGCGTCGTCATCGAGGACTGCGCCCAGTGCCTCGGCGCGGAGTATAAAGGAAGGCCTGTCGGGTCGTTTGGGGACTTTGCGGTCGTCAGTTTCAATTACGAGAAACACCTCACAACCGGCGAAGGCGGGATGCTGGCTGTCAACAACCCCGCCTTCGCCGGGGACGTGGAGCGGGTCGTCGAGTCCTGCACGCGGGTGCCGCTCCACGACGAGAAGTGCTACGTCTACGGTATGCTCGTGCAGCATACGGCCACGGAGCGGACGGTCTATAAACGGGATCTTCTTGCCTACTTCGGCCAGAACTGCTGCCGGGACGACCCGGAGATCTTCGGCCTTATGGACGACCTGGTGCTGCAGTGCGAGGCGTGGGAAGATATCCGGGCCGCCCTCCTCCCGCACGTCGAGCGCGAGATCGAGCGGGCCGGCTACGTGCCGCCCCACATGAGGAACGCGGCCGTGAGGAAGGTACTCCGGCGCGCAGAAGAGGTCAGGTCACGGGTCTTCTGTCCGCCCATCAGGACGATAGGGTCCGGCAACCTGCTGATGGGGGCTCCGCGGGCCCTTGTGGGGGCCCTGGGGCTTTTGGATCTCCCGGCGGTGAACGCAGCCCGGAACAGGAACGCCCGCCTCTTTTACGGCGCCATGCAGGATACCCCGGGTTTTCTGCTGCCGGAAGTCTCCCCCGATAAGGTGCCAGCGTTCCTCAAGTGCAACGTCCTGAACCAGACACATCACCCGCTCTCTCTGATCATCGGGAGGGCGCGGGACCGGGGATACGAGGTGGGGAACATCCAGTGGCCGAGGCCGGTGCACCTGCTGCCCCGGTTCCGGCACGTGCTGGAACGGCAGCGGGGCGCGTTCCCCCTGACCGGGTACGTGACCGGGCGGATCATCAACATCCCCATCCACTGCAGCGTGGCCCCGGAGGATATCGAGGGTATGGCTGCCTGCCTTCGCGAGTTTGCCGGCGGCGCCGGGCCCGGTGTGGGGGATCGCCTGAGGGTTCCCGGGGAAGAGGCAGTGACGCATGGAGTTTGATTACACCGATTCCGTCTCTCCGGACGTCTGGAGATCGTTTCTCAGCGGCGGGGAGAATGTCTATTTCTTCCAGACCCCCGAGTGGGCGAAGGTCATGGAGGAGGCGTTCGGCTACCGGGTGGCGACGAGGCTCTACCATACCCCTGAAGGCGACGTCCTCATCCCGATGATGGAGTCGCGGCGGTTCGGGTTCTCCGTCTACCAGTCCGTCCCTCACGGGTACGGCGGCATCTTCTCGCCTTCGGGCCTCTCGGGCAGGGTTCTCCCGGACCTCATCGGGAGCATGGTCGGGGGGAGGCACCTCTCCCTCGATCTCGCCCTGCCGCCGGGCGTCGCGCTGCAGGCACAGGGAGCCCCCGGTATCCAGAAGACGCTGTCCGAGTGGAACTATACCCATATCCTGCGCCTGGATGGCCCCGATAGCGCGGTGGAGCAGAGGTATAACAGGCATGCGCGGCGGGATATCGGCATTGCCGAGCGCAACCACGTCGAGATCGTCAAAAAGGATAGCCTCGCGCAGTTTCAGCAGTATTACGCCCTCTACGAGATGAGGGCACGGGAGTGGGGATACCAGGAGCCGCCCTATCCCCGGGAGGTCTACGATCTCCTCCACCGCTACGGCCGCCCGTACGTCCAGGTGCGCCTGGCGGAGATGCACGGCGCGGTGATCGGGGGCCTCGTGACGTTCGAGTACGCTGATACAGTGTTTGCGTGGAGCAACGCAGCCCCGGCGACATCCCGCCCTTTCCGCCCGGTGCACCTCCTCCTCGACGACGCTCTGCGGTCTGCGCAGGAGAAGGGATTCTCGCTCGTGAACTTCGGGGGGAGCGGGAACCTCCTCGGGGTTCGGAAGTTTAAAGAGAGTTTCGGGGCCGTGCAGGTCGACCTTGAGACCTACCGGATCGCGTCCCGGCTGGCGTTGCTCGCGCGGACGGGCTGGTGGCCGGGGTATCTCCGGAAATCTTCGGGATAATCCGGGGTGATGGAACCCCGTTCCGGTCTCATCTTCCCCGCCCCGGTCCGTCTCCCGGGCTCGTTCTTTCTGATGCAGGGATAGCCCGGATCAGGTCCTTGCCCGGGTAGTAGGCTGTGGTGGCTATCGCCACAAGGCGACCTTCCAGGACGACGGATGGATCATAATGGTCTGTTCCAGCGGATGCCCTGGATACCCATTGAGTGTTTCATCCCGGCTGAACAACCCGGGATATACCTGCTCACCGCCCATTGAGGCGCCGTGTCGCGATACGCCCGAATACCGGGGAGATTGTGTTGACGATCTCCACTTTATCCTCCGGTGTCAGCAGGAACCGGTAGGCGTAGACGCCGTACAGGCCCGAGAAGATCGCCGCGAGGATGTACGGATGAACTGTGTCCCGCAACAGGAGGAAGGCGATGAAAAATACGCTGACGACCAAAAACGTCTTTATGATCATCGCGGACTCGATCCGCACGTCAAAGACGCGGCGGAGCACGTAGAGTATCAGCACCGCAAGCAGCGTGCACGCTCCGGACGTGCCGATAGCCGCACCGGTTATGCCAAACAGGGGGATGAGCGCCACGTCGAGACAGACGTTGACCACCGCCACGAAGATGTTCACCTTCGAGGAGAGCCCGGGCCTGTTCATGGCGCTGACGGCCGGTCCGACGGAGGATACCGCCCCGAATACGATCATACCGAAGACGAGGATGGTGAACGCAGGCACGGCCGGCAGGTAGGCGGGGCCGAAGATGAGCCCGATGATCGTATCGGCAAGGTAGATGAGGACGAGGCCCATCATCGAGAGGAGGATCAGACAGTACCTGATCGACCTGTTTATCACGGCCTCGACGGCATCCCGGAGCCCTTTGCTGTAATACTCCGATATCGCCGGGTAGTTGACCGTGGAGACCGAACCGGGGAGCGAGAGGAAGGCCACCCGGGCTATCGCGATCGCGACCGCGTACCGGCCGACGTCGATCTCCGTCAGCATGTACCCGATGAGGAGCGTATCGGTGTAGGTGTTGATCAGGTAGACCGCGCTTGCGATGAAGACCCGGCTCCCGAACGCGAGCATCTTCGCTGATGTCTCCCGGTAATCCGAGACCGAGAGGCGGAAGTGCCGGCGGACGATCGAGACGACGAAGGCGAGCGTCCCGACCTCGGTGAGCAGCAACGCAAGGACTGCTCCTCCGGGACCGAGGCCTGCGGCTATGAACAGCACCACCAGCACGATCAGGAGGAGCGCGCGGATCATGAACCGGAACGAGTAGGACCGCATCTCCCGTAGCCCGTTGAGGAGACCGAGGAGCGTTGTGTTGACGATTGCAAGCGGCACGGCAGCCGCGGCGATCCGGATGAGGCCGGAGAGTTCCGGCATCCCGAAAGATCCTGCAATCTCCCCGGCGAAGAAGAAGAGAGCGAGGCCGGCCGCGGCCCCGAGCACGAATGCATTGATGACCCCCGCGGTGACGACGGCATTCAGCCGCTCCTGCTCGCTCCTGTAGTCGGCCACGTACTTCACGACCGTCTCGGGGATGCCGAGGCCTGCGATCAGCGTGGATATGGTATAGACGGTCAGCGTCAGGGTGTACAGCCCGAAGTCCGCCGGACCGAGCCAGCGGCTCAGCACGATGTTTAAGAGAAAACCCGAGCCGAGGGTGACGATCTGGCTGACAAACACCCAGCTGATGTCGAATGCGAACCTGGTAGATTCCTTCATGGGTTGTCGGGTCCGGTCAATGGCGGTATTGATGTACTGCCGGTATTTATACTGTTCTCCGGATTCGGGATGATGCGGGAAGGTGCGGCCGGACCCCGGGGCCGGCGGAGGATTTCGGGGAGAACATCCCGGGGTTTGGGAGAGAGAAGATACCCCGCCGGTATGAGATCCACCCTCCGGTATGCAGGACAGGCGGCTATTACTCCTGGAGTGAAAAGATACGGGCATCCCTCTGCGGGGAAGGGGAGGACCCCCGCCCCGCCTCCCCCCGGGAAACCGGTGTCAGAACGGGAAACCGCCGTCAGCGCCGCTCCCGGGCACGGCTGCCCACCAGATATCGCCATGACTGCCCCCGCCCCCGGGTGGGGGCGGGGGCAGTCATGGCGATATCCAGTGGGAAGCCGTATCCGGTTCTTCTCCGGGATCTCCCCGTGCAGTGGACCGTGGTGGCTATCGCCACGGGGGGTGGGGACCCGTACGTTCCTCTCCGGCACCCCCACTCCGCCCGCGCTTCGCGCTCCTCCCCCGCCCCCTCCCGGGGGCGAGGGCAGTGCTGGCGATATCCGGGGGAAAGCCGTGTCAGGGAATACTGCTGGCGCCGGTTTCCCGGAAGGATAGGCAGGGGAAAACCGCCCTGGAACTGGTTCTCCTCCGAGATCTCACCGTGCAGTGGACCGTGCAGTGGACCGTGGTGGCTATCGCCACGAGGGGTGGCGGCTCGCGGGGAGAGGGCGAGCCCCCTCCCCGGCCTCTGCCTCGTGGCTTCAGCATCCGGACTCAATCCCTCCAGATTGCCATCCACCGGTAACCCCTCTCGGAGGGGGGGCAGCACGTAGGGATACCCGGGACAAGCCGTCTCCCGGGATGCAAACCCCCGGATAGTGTGGAAAAAACCACATGATGCCCGCGGGGCCACAGGCATACCGGATAAAAATATTGGGGGCCATTTTCATACGAAAACGATCGATGCCTCCCCCGTTGAGAGTGCCGATAATTGAGATTCGGTGCACTACTGCTTGTTGCCGCCTAAATCCCTGCGTCCCATATGCCGCCGTTCGCATCCTTCGCCCTCTTGTGCATGCACTGCTTCGGTGACGTTCC
>NZ_CAJYDP010000009.1:0-183633 GCF_913757945.1 Methanoculleus sp. 10
CGGGGAAAAGCCGTCTCCCGGGATGCAACCCCCCGGATAGTGTGAAAAAAGATCGATACTCCCCTCCGTTGGGAGTGCCGGTAATTGAGAATCGTTGCACTACACGATCTCCGGGTATGCCCTCAAGGGACTCCCGTGACGCCGTCGGCGGGGTGGCGGGCGTCGATATGGGGAGGATGTACCGGTCGACTGCAGGCGTTCTTCGTTAAGAAACCGCGGCGGGCTCTTCCTCTCCCGCCGCCCTGTTTCTCGGTAACCGTCTGATAAAAAGGCATATTTGAGCCGCCGACGTACAACGATCAACTGCCGATCAACGGCCTTTGGACATTGCCATGACCCCCCGATCACCGCTCTTATGGACCGGCCTGTTCCCGGCTCTCACGCTCTTCTGTATCGTCACGCTGGCGATCTCTTCTGCAGGATGCACCGCCGCGACCGATCCTGATCCTGTCCGTATCGGCGTCCTGCTGCCTGCAAGCGGGCCCGTTGCCATGCATTCGCCAGAAGGACTCGCCTGGGCGGCGGATGCGATGAACCGGCAGGGCGGCCACACGATCGAACTCGCCTACCGGGACACGAGCACCGGCAACATCTCCGCATACGCAGAAGAACTGGCCGGGCGCGACGACATCGATATCATCATCGGCCCCGCGACGAGCGCGGAACTGGTGCAGGTTGCTCCCATCGTCACGGGGCGGGGCAAACTCCTCATCTCCCCGAGCGTCACGACGGGGCTTGTCACGGGAGAGTTCAACGATAGCGGCCTCTTCTGGAGGACCTGCCCCGCAGACGGCCGGCAGGCGGAGGCGATCTTTGGGCTCCTCCGGAAGGACGGCGTCGAAGACGTCTCGCTTGTCACGGGAGATACGCCCTACGGGGAGACGTTTGCACGGCTTGCCCCGGCAGCGGCCGCGATGAACGGCATCCGGATCACCGGGGCGGTATCGCTCAATACGTCAGACGATCTTCTGGAGATCGCCGCACGGATCGTGGAAGAAGAACCCGATATCGTCGTCGCCGCCGTGTACCCGGAAGAGGCGGCAGGGCTATCGGATGCGCTCTCCGCGGCGGGCTCGCCCGCCGGCCTCTTCCTGACCGATGCCGGCCGCTCGCCGTATCTGCTCGCGAGCCTCGGGCAGCGGGCGGAGGGCATCCGGGGCACGTCGCTTGCCCCCGACCCCTCGACCGGGTACGCGATCGCCTACGAGGAGACCTTCGGCGAGGCGCCGCCGGCCTTTGCCGCACAGACCTACGACGCCCTCCTCCTCGCCGTCTACACTGCGGCACGGCAGGAGGCGGCCCGGGCCGAACCGCTCGCCGCCTCCCTGCGATGGGTTGTCTCCGGCGACGGCACCGTCAAGGGCTGGGACCCCCAGGAGGCGAGCGAGGCCGCGGCGATGATCCGTGCGGGTGCTCACCCCGCCGTCACCGGCGCCTCGGGGCCGCTCCGGTTCTCCGCGGAGTCCTCCGCCGGCCCGCTCGCCGGGTACTACACCTGCTGGGCCGTCGAGGGCGGAACGTTCTGCGAGAGCACCCCCGTCCCCTCAGCGGGCGTAACCCCGACCCTTCCCGGCCTCTCCTACGGCCCGGCCGCCGGTGAGGGCGACCTCCCGGTGGTCTGGATGGTCTACCCGCTGGTGAAGGGCGACCGGTCGTTTGCGGACTCGGCATACCGGGGCCTCTTCCGGGCGCAGGAGTCGTTTTCGTTCACGAAAAGAGAGTGTTCCCACGATGACCTCAGCCTCCTTGACGGCGTATTCTCAGCCCGGAACTTCACCGAGAAACCCGACCTCGTGATCACCGAGGGGTTCGAGTTCACCGAAGCCTCGGGGGCGTGGGCCGCGGCGAACCCCGATATCCGGTTCTTCACCCTCGAACAGGCGGACTATGGCCTTCCAAACGCATGCGACGTCGTGATGGTCCCCTACGGGGCGTCCTACCTCGCGGGCGTGCTGGCGGCAAACATCACAAAGACGGGCAAGATCGGTGCGGTCGCCGGGGCGCCGGTCGCCGTCATCGACCCGTTCGTCGAGGGGTTCACCGCAGGAGCGGGGGCGTACGACCCCTCCGTGAACGTCACAGTCCTCTACGTCGGCGAGGGTTTCGAGGGGTTCAACATGCCGGAGCGTGCAGGTGTTCTCGCCCGGGACCTCCGTGCCGGGGGCGCCGACGTCATCCTGATGATTGCCGGCGCCTCGAACGCCGGGATCGTGGATGCCGCCCGGGAGACCGGGGACGTCTACCTCATCGGCGAGGACGCCGATCAGTCCTACCTCGCCCCGAGCCTTGTTGTCGCGTCGGTGGTAAAGGAGATCGACACGATCGTCTACCACGCGGTGGCAAACGAGATCATGGGCCGGTTCACGCCGGGACAGGAGGTCTGGACGCTTGATAACGGCGGCACCGGGCTCTTCGTCTCGCCGCGGTTCGAGGAGCACGCGCGGGTCGTCGCCGGGTGGCGGGAACGGGCAGTCGCCGCGGAGAAGGATTACCTGCAGGTGGCGGTGCCGTGAATCCCGGTCTCCGGCACTCCGCTCATTTTTGCAGTTGACGTTCCGGTTCGATCGGACCCGGCAGGCAGGAGTCCAGCCCGGATATGCTGATCTGATATGCCCGCACGCCGATACCTGTAGGCAGCACCGCGTGTGCACGGACGTGATCGAAACGACCTGGCAGGACCTGACCATAACCGGGATTACGATACTCTTTGCGGTCATGCTCCTGCCACAGCTCCGCGACGTGGTCTCGCGCGGTGCCGTGCTGAACTGCTTCTCGGCCTTCTTCACGAGCATGCTCGGCTATATCATGGCGCTGGTCTTCGCCACCCTCGGGCTCTGGATATCGATGGCCGGCCAGGCGCTCGTCGCGTCCGTATGGCTGCTGCTCGCGTATTTCTCGCTTTCCAACGTGCGGACCCACATGTACCCGGATGAGACGCTTGCATCCGTCGCCCTGGACTATTTTGCGGTATGGATACGGGGAGTGGCTTTCATCGTCTCGGGGAGCGTGACGGGGGTCATCTCACGGCTCCGCCGGCGATCCTCGGAGCGCTCACCCAATCGTTTGCGGAAAGGATAACCCTCCCTGCGGCGAGAAGATAGTATGGAACATACCGCTTCCGGGGCGGACCGGGGTCCCGCTGCCGCGAGAAGGGGCCAGATAGACCTCATCGCGGAGATCGCCGCGTTCGCCGATGAATATGAGGGCATCCTTGCCCGGTATCACAGGTACACGATGGACGACCTCGGCCGCATCGAAGAGGAGTGTCGCCGGTTGCAGGATGAGGCCCGCCGTAGGGACGCCTGGGGAACCGCCGACGAACTCGCGAGGCTCGAGTATCTCATCGATCGGGCGAAGGCGATGAAAGCAAAGAGGATGGTGGCGGAGAGTTCCCGGGGGTGACCCGGGTGGCGCACCCGCCTTTCCGGAGGATACCAGTTGCGGCGCCGGGACGGTAGTCCGGTGGTTCACGGTCCGCTCCCACCCGGATCACCGTATCAGCTTGTTCGGGAAAACCTCCCCGTCACGGTTTCGCGGCAAGTAACTCGGGCAGCAGCTGCGACAGCTGGAACGCTATCGTGACAAGCGGCGGGATATACGCTACAAAGATCTGGAGCGCCGTCCCGGTATTGAATCCGCTGCAATCCGAATGCCACTGCAGCAGTCGTTCCCGTTCGTTGCTGAAGACTTCGACGACCTGTTTGAGGTTGTTAACCTCGTTTCCCGGGTCTCCAGCCCGTCGGGCGAGAGGGAGAAGAGCTTCTCCTGGAAGATGCGGTACCTCTCGTTTATGCCGTTAACCCGGTCTTCAATCTTCTTTAAGCAGATGGAGGAGAGCCGGTTCAGCCCGATGACGGTTAGAGCAACCCCTGAAAACGAGAGGAGCGAGAGTATGGAGAACTCTGCGATAACACTGAAGAAAAAATGGAACAATCCCTGACCCTGGCTGAAGTTGAGAAAACTGCCCAGTAAATTGATGTACCCCATCACCAGCAGGGCGATGCTTATCAGGAAGACGTAGAGGGTGCCCATTAAGTGTTTCCTGACCGGAGAAAGGCCCCCGATCCTGTCCGGGCAGTAGATCTCGACAACATCGTATACCCGCATCCGGCGCGCTTCATCTCGTTCGTTGCAATCACAACGCCAAAGGACCCATGCGATCGTCCCGAGTAACCAGTAGTTGGCATACGCCACCCCGTAGTTGAACACGTCGAAGAGAAGACCTGAGAGCGACCCGCTCGCAAGAGAGAGGAGATAGTAGCGTGCGCTGCCTGACTGGAGATTGACGAACGTGATGACGATGAACGGCGAGAGGAAAGCGGCAATGAACGTGATGTAATACGCCTTGTTGCAGAGTATCCGCTTCACCGCCGTATACGGGCAATCATCGCCCAAAGACCCGGGAGCTGCCGGAAACCCATCCTTAAACGTCCTCTCCAGCCGGGCGATGAGGTACCAGACGCCGGCGAGCTGGAACCCGATCGCCCCGCTCACCGAAGCGATTGCGACGACATCGGACGCATCTTCCAGGGGGAGATACACAGGAAACAGTATGCTGAACCCGCAATTGACCAGGAAAACGAGGATGGCGAGGGTGATTGCAATGAATATCTGCTTTTTAGAGAGGTAAGAGAGCATCAGGTCTCTCCCACCACATCAGACGTATCTCCCCATCAGCAGAGGCCGGTCGCCATCCGTCTCGTTCGTCTCGGGGATCAGGGTGATGTTGATCGGCTCCGACGAGTTCACGGTCGTGCGGTTGGACTGATAGCCCTCAAGGGTCAACTCGACCTCGTGGTCCCCGGAGGGCAGTCTGTCCATCTTGAAGAGCGTGGTCCCGTGAACCGCCCCATCCACCGAGACATTTGCGCCCCGCGGGACTGAGTCTACGGTTATGCTCATCAGTATCGGGCGAGGTCCGCTTATCGTGCCGGGCCCCTCCCGTTCGAGGTTCACCACAAACGTCATCGATGCGGATATGTCAAGCGTCGTCGTATAGGGCCTGAAACCATTCTTCTCCAGCTTGATGGGGCAGATCCCTGCCCGATCGAAGGAGAGCGTCGCTGGCGTACGGCCCCGCGACTCGTTGTTTACAGAGATGTCGGCCCCCCGGGGGACGGAGTTGAGCCGAACGGTATACAGTTGAGGCGCAGTGTCTGATCGATTCCCAAGCGAGCATAAGTAGACGTCGTAATTGCCGGTCCGGTTGTCGGACCAGACGATGTTGTTGCCGTCGACATCCGGCCAGACCGGGCCGGCAAGATCGGCGAGGATCCGCGTTTCGGTCGCTGTCGAGAGGTCGTACGCGGAGACTCCGTAGCCGTCGCGCCCTCTCGACCAGACGATTACGTTGCCGGAGATCCTCGGCCAGAGTTGATGTGCAGGCTCTTCGGTGATCCAGGTCGTGTTGCCCGACGAGATGTTGTAGCAGCAGATGTCGTAATCCCCCTCCCTCCACTCCGACCAGACGACATAGTCTCCCGAGATCACCTGGTTCCTTCGCATGGCGGGGAGATCAGTGATCTGTTTTCGCTCGCGTGACGTCAGGTTGTAGAGGTGGATGGTATAGCCCTTCATCCCGTGCTGCTCCGCCCAGATGACCCGATCGCCCGATATCGACGGACAGGTTTCGTCTTTTCGTGAGTCGGCTACCACATCCCAGTCACCCGAAGAGAGGTTACCGTAGTAGATATCCATATTTCCGTCCCTTTTGTCGTGCCAGACGATCCCGTCGCCCGATATGGCCAGGGTCGACTCCCGCTCCCATGTTATATCCTGTGACTCGCTCGTCTGGTACGGCATGGCGGGGTACTGCGTGATCTGGGCGGTTGTGCCGCTCTGGATGTCGTACACGCGGATGCACGGAAAGAACTGGCCGGAGGAATCGCTCAGGTCTTCAACCCACCCGATCCAGTTGCCGGAGATCTCCGGGTGTGTCAGGGGCGAGAAACGTTCGATGATCCTCTCCGCGGACCGGTTTGCAATGTCGTAGAGATACAGGCTCACGGTGCCGCCGCGCTCAACCTCCATCCATAGTATCCTGTTGCCTGATATGCGCGGCAGGATCTGGTCCTTCGTGCTGTTCGTTATCTGCACAACCTGGAAGTTGTCTGCACCTTCCCCTGCCCCCAGAGCCGCCCGTGGTGCAGGGTCTGAGCTGTCGACCAAAACCGCATCGCCGGGCTGCATGCCCAGGGCGGTCGCAGAGATCATGACTACGAGGAGGAAAAATCCGACAATACGGCAGATTCGGGTCATGCCGATCTTCACCGGCGCACAATATGTATCTCATAATATAATACTATCCATATAGATATGGGATGATGCCCCGGTGCTGCCGGACCCGGTTGGCGGACGCCCCTGCGGGCGGCAACGCTCCCGGTAGGAAACGCCGAACGGGCAGGTGACTGGCCTGGCCGGGAGCGTTGCCGCCCGGGAAGATGCATGCGGCCGGCCGGGATCCTGAGGCAAGGTATTTAACTGCCGTCGTATCGACACTGCGGCCGGAGGCGATTGTATGACCCTCGTACCAACCCTTCTCCGCCGCATCGTGATGTGCTGGCTGGTGATATTGCTCTCGCTGGCATCCTGCTCTCTCCCCGTTCTGGGAACCGATGGTTCCGGGGATCTGCCGCCGGGGCACCCGGGCTCCCCTCTCCTGACCTCCGTGGAACATAGGACCGATTATCCTTTAGCCTGGCATAACCTGAGGCCTACATGGTTCCTGAACGTATCGGACGTCCAGTACACCGTGCGGAACCCGACGGCAACACCTGTCTGGGTCCGGCTCACATCGGAGTACCCGGGCTACAGCACCCCGACCGTCAGCGTATCGGAGGTCGGTGCCGGGAGCACGGCCACGTTCGACCACTTCGTCGTCCTGGATCGCGAGGAGATTCAGGAGATCAGGGCGCCGGCCAGGGCAGCCATTCACTACAGGATCGAGTACTGGGATGGCGGCAACTGGACCGTTCATGACGAGCAGACGGACCTGGTCACGTTCTACCCGATGGACCAGATGGTATGGGCCACGGAGGATCCGGGCGGGGAGATCACGATCTATCACGGGCTCATCGCCATATTCGTGACCCCGCAGTCCAGGGGGGTGGCGGAGCTGGTGGCGAAGGCAAAAGAGCGGGCGACGCGGGAGTTTGACCAGAGGTATGCAGACTACGGGATGGAGCGGACGTTGCCGGGCTATGTCCTTCCCGACTGCAGGACAACCTACGGCGATACAAAGAACCGTACGGCGCTGCAGGTCAAAGCCATTTATAACGCGTTGAAATACGACTATAATCTGAGTTACGTCGATGCGCCGGTAGCGTTCGGCATGGGCGACTCGCAGCGCGTCAGCACCCCGGACGAGTCGCTCGCAAGCGGGAGCGCAAACTGTATCGACGGTGCCGTCCTCTTCGCCTCCGCGATAGAGCGGCTCGGCATGCAGCCGTACATCGTCATCACCCCGAAACACGCCTACGTCGCATGGAAGACCGATAAAGCCGGAACGGAGGTTGATGCTCTCGAAACGACATTGGTAGGCTCTAGTGAGTTTGAGGAGGCGTATGCCAAGGGAGCAGGGATGTGGGAGGACGACTTCGGAAGGATGGAGTTGTACCAGTCGTTGTTCGACCAGGATTTGTCGCGCGAGGAGTACGATTCGCTCTGCGTTCTTGTGGAGATCCGGTGGCTGCGGTCTCAGGGCATCTTACCGATGAAGTGAGGTCTCTGCCCCCTGCACCGGGGTTCCCGGGACCGGCCGGAGGGAGAGGGGCGCAGCGCCGCCGGCGTCTCCGGAGCCTCCCGGGCCGGCGAACGGTGATCAACCATAGCCCCGGGGGGAGGGTGCGGGTTCGTCGAAAGGGCAGGCCCATTCCCCTCCGTGCGACCCCGCCCCGGGGCCCGATCGCTCTTATCCCGGCACCGCCCACCTTCCCCTCAGAGTCCCCCCGGACGATCCCGCTCCGGCGTAACCGCCACCCGTGCCGGCGCATCCTCACCGGATCCACCCCCTCGACCAGAATGTTGATATAGAATATACATTATTAATAATGTATAATTGGGGTAATAGGATGGCTGAAAATTTTAGTGTCAGGCTCAATGAGGCGAAGTACTATACTCCCGAAGCCAGCTGCAGGGAGCACTCCTGGATAGGCGACTACAACCGTGCCTACCAGGCATTCCTTGCGAACCCCGAAGGGTTCTGGGATGACGTCGCCAGAGAACTTGAATGGTTCCAGCCCTGGGACCGGGTGAAGGAATGGGAATATCCGCACGCCAGGTGGTTCGTGAACGGGAAACTGAACATCACCCACAACTGCCTGGACCGCCACGCCCACAGCCAGCGGCGAAACAAGGTCGCCCTCATGTGGCGGGGAGAGACCGAGGATGAGGAGCGGATCCTCACCTATCGCCAGCTCCTGCAGGAGGTCTGCCGGTTCGCAAACGGCCTCTCGCGTCTCGGCGTCAGGAAGGGCGACCGGGTCTGCATCTACATGCCGGTGGTGCCCGAGCAGATCGTCGCGATGCTTGCCTGCGCCCGCATCGGGGCCATCCACTCGGTCGTCTTCGGCGGGTTCGGCGTCAGCGCGCTCAACCAGCGGATCCGGGGCACCGCAGCGAAGGTGGTCGTCACCGCCGACTTCAGCTACCGGCGCGGCAAGGCAATCCCGCTCAAAAACATCGTGGAGGAGGCGGTCGTCAACGCCCCGAGCGTCGAGCGGATCGTCATCCTCCGGCGCGACGCCGACAAACCCGTCGAACTCCACCCCGAGATGGAGGTGGACTACCACGACCTGATGAACGGCGTGGAGCGGGAATGTCCGCCTGAGGCGATGGACGCCGAGGACCCGCTCTTCATCCTCTACACGAGCGGCACCACCGGATCCCCGAAGGGTATCGTGCATGCCTGCGGCGGCTATACGGTCGGCACCTACTACACGACGAAGCACGTCTTCGACATAAAAGACAGCGACATCTACTGGTGCACCGCCGACCCCGGCTGGATCACCGGCCACAGCTACGGCGTCTACGGCCCGCTCCTGAACGGCGCCACCTGCCTCATCACGGAGGCGACCCCCGACTACCCGACCCCGGGCACCTACTGGGACCTCATCGAGGAGTACGGCGTCACGATCTTCTACACCGCTCCGACCGCCATACGGATGTTCATGCGGGTGGGAGAAGAGTGGCCGAACCGCTACAACCTCTCGTCGCTCCGCATCCTCGGGTCGGTCGGCGAACCGCTCAACCCCGAGGCGTTCGAGTGGTTCTACCGCACCATCGGGAAAGACCGGTGCCCGATCGTGGACACCTGGTGGCAGACCGAGACCGGGATGCACATGCTGACCACGACGATCGGCGAACCGATGCGCCCGGGATTCGTCGGAAGGCCGTTACCGGGTGTCGTCGCAGATGTCGTCGACAAAGCGGGGAACCCGGTCCCGCCGGGCACGGGCGGCCTCCTGGTCATGAGGGAGCCCTGGCCGTCGATGATGCGGACGATCTGGAACGACGACGAGCGGTACTGCAAGTACTGGGATACCATCCCGGGCTGCTACACGGCCGCCGACCTCGCGGTGAAGGACGAGGACGGCTACATCATGGTCATCGGGCGGTCCGACGACCTGATCGTCGTCGCCGGACACAACATCGGCACCGCAGAGGTCGAGAGTGCGCTCGTCTCCCACGAAGCAGTGGCGGAGGCGGCCGTCATCGGGAAACCCGACGCCCTGAAGGGGAACACCATCAAGGCCTTCGTCATCCTCAGGAACGGCCGCCAGCCCGGCGATAAGCTGAAGAACGACCTCACCTACCACGTCCGGATGACGCTCGGCCCCATCGCCATACCGTCCGAGATCGATTTCGTCCAGTCGCTCCCCAAAACCCGGAGCGGCAAGATCATGAGGCGGGTCTTAAAAGCACAGGAACTGGGTATGGACCCCGGAGACGTCTCGACCCTTGAGGAATAGGCAACCAACCCTTTATATACTCTTTTAAATATGTTATAAATATGAATGAGCATAAGCCAGAGGAGTCCCTCAAGATAGAAAACATCGTTGCTTCAGCGAAAGTGACTGATTCTCTTGATCTCCCCTCCCTTGCCTCCCAACTGAAGGACGCGGAATACAATAAAAAACGGTTCCCCGGCGTCGTTCTCCGTATGCAGGACCCGAAGATCGCCGCGCTCGTCTTCGGTTCCGGCAAGGTCGTCCTGACGGGAGCAAAGAGCATCGACAACCTCTCGCGGGGGCTGGAGATCCTCGCCGACCAGCTACGGGCGCTCGGCATCGATATCCCCGAGGGCCTGACTTACAAGATCCAGAACATCGTCACGTCCGCGGACCTCGGGACGCCGATCAACCTAAACAAGATCGCCGTGGGTTTCAACCTGGACAAGATCGAGTACGAGCCCGAGCAGTTCCCCGGGCTCGTCTACCGGCTCGACGACCCGAAGGTGGTCGTCCTCCTCTTCGGGTCCGGCAAACTGATCATCACGGGCGGCAAGGTGCCCGAAGATGCGAGGCGTGCGGTGCAGCGGATCCTCTCCGAACTCTCCAGTCTCGGGCTCATCTGAACTCCGGTGAATATTCTGCCTCTTTTTGGGACCCCCGGGATGCTCCGCGGGCTTTGGCCCGGCAACCCCCTTTTCGCGCAACGCCGCGTCACCGCAAAACCCGGTGGCTTCGCATGCTCGCCCCGGCCGGCACACCCGTTGTGCCGCAGATGTCGCCGGGGGGCCTGTCGCTTCCACCCGAGAGCCGCCGGTCCCGCCGCGTAGAGGGAACGGGCACCGGGGCGGGTGCGAGGGCGCCGTATACCGGAGCCGGGGTCGCCGACCGGGTTTTTCTGGCTGATCCGCACCCTGCCCCTCTCTCCCGGGGGTCACCCTCACCGCCCCGGGAAGCGCGATTCGGCGAAGAAAAGAGAGATCGCATCGACGCAATGCCCTATTGATTCTCTTAAAACCATCATAATCGCCAGATCTCCCATTGAAATAATAATATTTTTATAGTCAGATTTAAAACAATAGATACTATCTGATGGTGAACGGATGAGGTCAGACAAGGTACGATACTTTACGCCACGCGACGAAGAACTCGCCGAGCTCCTCATGGGCATCGGCATCAAGAGAAACGTCTCCAAAGTGCTCGTATATCTTGCAAACACAGACGAAGCGACGTCCCGCGATATCGAGCGGGGCACCGATCTCCGCCAGCCCGAAGTCAGCATCGCCATGCGCTACCTCAAGGAATGCGACTGGATCGACACCCGCGAGAGCAAGTCGGAGAGCAAGGGGCGGCCGGTGAAGATCTACATGCTCTCCCGTCCGATAACCGAGATCATGGATACAATCGAGAGAGAAAAGAAGAAAGAAGCCCGGCACCAGTTAGACCTTATCCAGAAGATGCGGGAATGTATATCAATGCAGTGAGACGACGCGGCACCCGGTCTCCTCGCCGACGATAACCGTTATCTTTTCTTTATAGGCTGTAAAAAGACCGCACTCCAGCGCACCGGGGATGGCGGCGATCGCTGCTTCCAGGTCCCGGGGCTCTCCTATCGCCCCAAAGCCGCAGTCGAGGATGAAGTTGCCGTTGTCGGTGACGACCGGGCCGTCTTTCTTCACCCCTTCCCGGAGGACCGGAGCGGCCCCGAGCAGAGAGAGGCGCCGGGAGACACCCGCGACGCCGAACGGGAGCACCTCGACGGGGACGGGCGCGTTCAGGGTATCGACCATCTTCGTCGGGTCGACGACGATGAGCACCTCCCGGGCCGCGTCGCAGACGCACTTCTCCCGGAGGAGCGCCGCTCCGCGCCCTTTGATCAGGTTCAGGCCCGGGTCGACCTGATCGGCCCCGTCGATGGCGATATCGAGTTCAGGGTGCTCGTCAAGGCTGGAGAGCGGGATACCATACCGGCGTGCGCGGATGGCCGCCTGGTAGGACGTCGGGACGCCGGTGATGCGGAGGCCTTCCCGGGCGATCCGCTCGCCCAGTCGCTCCATCGCAAAGAAGACCGTCGACCCGGTCCCGAGGCCGACGGCCATTCCGTCTTCGACCATCGCGGCCGCCCGGTACCCTGCGTTCCGCTTCGACTCTACCTGTCCTGCTGCAGTCATGCCTTACTCTCCGTTCCTATGCCGTCGAATATGCCCTGAAGCTCATCCGTCGCCCCGAACGCCGTGCAGTCGAGCGTGATGGGCGTGATGGAGACGTTGCCCTTCTGCACCGCGTGAACGTCGGTCCCCTCCTCCGCATCCTCGTGCAACGGCCCGTCGATCCAGTAATACGGGCGCCCGCGGGGGTCGAAGCGCTCCTCCACGCCGGTGTAGAAGAGTTTCTCGGCAAGACGGGTGATCTCGTAGCCGCCGCGCACCGGTGTGGGGATGTTCACGTTGATGACGTGAGCGTTCCCGGGGAACCCGTTTGCAAGGATCCGCTCGCAGACCTCGCGGACCACCCGCTTCGCGTCGCTGAACCGGTCCGTGGCCCGTGACGGGTCGTCGAACTTGTCGCCCTGGTCCTCCACCTGGAGCGAGAAGGCAAGGGACGGCACCCCCTGGTTGGACGCTTCGAGAGCGGCGCCGACGGTCCCCGACGTCATGATGGACTCATACGAGAGGTTCTCACCGATGTTGATGCCGCTGACCACGAGGTCCGGGTTCAGGCGGAGTGCAAACAGCCCGATGATCACGGCGTCGGTCGGTTTCCCGCCGACCGAGTAGGCCGGCACGCCGTTCATCGTCACCTTCGTCGCCCGGATCGGCTCAAAGATCGAGATCGATCGCCCCACGGCGCTCTGCTGGGTGGCAGGCGCGACGACCGTGACGTCGGCGATCGGCGCGAGCGCCTCATAGGCTGCCCAGAGACCCGCGGACGTGATCCCATCGTCGTTGGTGAGCATAATCTTTGGTTTCATCCTTGTTTATAGGGTTGTTCCCGCGCATCAAATACTTGCCCGATCGTCAGGGTCAAGTGCCTGGCAGCCAACCTTTACTGCGATGAAGGTTTTTCTCGCCGAATACTCCGTGTGCAACGACCCCGGACTCGCGCCCGAAGGTGCCGCCATGCTCGCCGCGATAAGCGGGAGTTTTGACCGGTGCGGCTACGACGTGGTGACGCCGGAGGGGCCCGACCTCGAGGATGGGATCCGGAGGCTCGCGCCGGGGTGCGATGCAGGGCTGGTCATCGCGCCGGACCACCTCCTCTTCCGGTACACGCACCTCCTCGAACAGGTCACCCACAACATCGGGTGCGGGAGCATGAATGCGGCTGTCTGTGCCAACAAACAGCGGACGGCGGCGATCCTCGCCCGGCACGGCATAGCGGTCCCGCCCGGGGCCGGCAAGGGGCGACGGGTCGTCAAACCGGTGATGGGCTGCGGGGCCCTGGGGGTCAGGCTGACGGACGAAGAGCCGGGCGCCGGGGAGTTTGCCCAGGCTTACATCGAGGGGGAGGCGTTGAGCGTGAGCCTTGTAGGGAGCCGGGTGACCGGCAACGTCTGCGAGTATTACTCGGGCAACCCGCCGCTCCTGCTCAGCGTCAACCGGCAGGAGATCGCCGTCGCGGACGACGGGAGTTTCCAGTACCTCGGGGGCGAGACGCCCGTCCACCCCGACAGGGAGGAGGAGATCGTCGATGTCGCCGTCCGGGCGATGAACGTCCTCGGGTGCCAGGGGTATGCCGGGATCGACGTCATCGCCGGAGACCGCATCTACGTGGTCGACGTCAACCCCGGCCCACGACCAGCCTGGTCGGTATCGTGGCGGTCATGGAGGAGGAGATCGCCGATATCCTCATCAAAGCGTCGCACGGCGAGGCGCCGGCGGAGGTGCACCTCTCCGGGAGGGTGAGGTTCGATAAGGACGGGAGGATCACCCGGGCATGATCGGCATCGACATCGGCGGTGCGAACCTCAAGGTCGTCGACGACGCCGGCATGCATATCCATTACTGCCCGCTCTGGCAGGGTGCGCCGCTCGCCGATCTCCTCGAACCCTACGCCGGATCCGCTGCCGTGGTGATGAGCGGGGAGCTCGCGGACTGTTTTGCAAGCAAGATTGAGGGCATCCGGTGGATCGTCGGGACCGTCCAGGGGGTCATCCCCGACGCCGCCTTCTACGGCACCGATGCGGCGTTCCATACCCGGCCGGTCCCGGACCTTGCCGCCGCGAACTGGCTGGCGTCGGCCGATTACCTGCGGGAGGAGTATGCCGATGCGGTCCTCCTCGACGTGGGGAGCACCACCGCCGACGTCATCCCCTTAAACTGCTTCGAGAGCCTCAAAGGGCTGACCGACACCCGGCGGTTGCAGAAGCAGTACCTCGTCTACACCGGGATGCTCAGGACGAACGTCGCGACGCTTCTGTCGTCGGTCACGCTGGACGGGACGGTGACCCCGGTGAGCACCGAGTACTTCGCGGCCAGCGCCGATGCGCATCTCGTGCTCGGTCACATCGCTCCCGCGGACTACACCTGCCCGGCACCGGACAACGGCGAGAAGACCGTTGACGCTGCGCTCCGGAGGCTTGCCCGGGTTGTCTGCGCCGATATCGATGAGATCGGGAAGTCCGGGGCCCTCCAGGTTGCCCGGCAGTTCTGGGAGGTCCAGCGGAGGGTGATCGTCCGCGCGGTGGGGCGTGCACTCTTCCAGAGCGATGCCGGGCGGGTGATCACGGCCGGCATCGGGGCGGACCTCTTTGCCCGGGAACTGGGCGGGGTTACGCTGGCGCAGGAACTCGGGGAAGTCTCGGATGCGCTGCCGGCGTACGCGGTCAGGGAGGTGGCGCTACGGCGGGCCGCCTGCGACTGACCCTCATCCTGCTTGCGGTATCCATCGCCATCACGGCGGTCGCGCTCGCCCTTGGGTTCCCGTTCTTCTTCCTCTTCCTAGTTATACCGCTGATCCCGCTCTTCGGGAAACCCCCTGCCGCGAGGCGCTGCCCGGTCTGCGGGTGGGAGACCACAGGCGGCGAGCGCTTCTGTCCCTATGATGGGACACCCCTCACGCCCGAGGGTGGAGATGGCGAGGTTTAAGAGCGAGAGCGGTAGAGGGAGGCCGAAGAGTTCGGTCGCCGGGATCGTGCCGAAGTCCCGGGAGGCGTAGTTCCGGACGGTGCCCCTGTCCACGACGATCCCCAGCGCGCGGAGGTGTTCGGCAACCCGGTTGAAGGGCATCCGCTGCGACAGGAGGAGGCAGAGGTCGACGACGGGCGACGCGAGGCGGGTGTCGGGGTAGAAGGGCGCGTCCGCGTAGCAGAGTGAACCGCACTGCCGGCAGTAGAACCGCTTCACGAAGACCCTGATCGTTCGCTCTTTCCCGTTTTCAAGTATGACGGCAAACCGTTTCGGCCGCAGGTCGTGTCCGGTCACCTGGCCGCCGCACGACGGGCAGGCGTCGAGACTGGTGAACTTCACGCCATCCATCGCCGTCAGGGCGTTTCCCACGAGATCGACGAGCATCGGCGGAACCAGCAGTGTTTTCTTCGCGATGGTAATTCTCTCCTGCAACTGTATGAGAGGTGTAGGCGCCCACCGATAATAACAGCTCCCCCGGGCGGTGAGGGCGGAATGGCGAGATGTCCTCTACCGTCTACGACGTCTGTACATCCTGTCCTGCTCCTTTGCGGCAACGCGTTCTCCCGCGCGAGGCTCTATCATAATGGAGGCCGGGATCGGGTCGTGCGCGGAAGTTAGCGGGGCGCTGACGGTCTGCCTCACGCGCCCCGGAACAGGGTTTTCCGGTCCGGGAGGGCCGTCTCAGTCCGCGGAAGGGCCCGCTTCGGCCCGGAGCGTCATCCGGCCCCGCAGGGTCCCCTCCTCAGACCGCCCGGGCGACGGTTTAGCAGATCTGCCTGGCAGTCATATGGAGGCAAACCCGGGTTCCCCGGGCAGTCATCCGATCAAGAACTCAACGCGGCAATATGGTCCATCTTTAACCGGGCGGCCCACGCCGGGGAGGGCGGGGTGGATCAGGTTAACTACTATAATTTAAGTAGCTTAACATCAGATACTCGGTCGCCAGAGAGGCGATAAGATACATGACGTTACAGTATGTTGCCACAACATGCCCCTACTGCGGTACGGGATGCAGTTTCAACCTCGTCGTCCAGGACGGCAAGGTGGTTGGAACGGCACCGTACCGCCGCTCACCCGTGAACGAGGGAAAGGTCTGCCCGAAGGGCACCTACGCCCACGAATTCGTGAACAGCCCGGACCGTCTCACAAAGCCGCTCATCAAGAAGGACGGCAAGTTTGTCGAGGCGACCTGGGATGAGGCCTACAGCCTGATTGCAAAGAAGTTCAAGTCCTACAAGCCCGACGAGTTCGCAGCGCTCGCATCGGCCCGGGTCTCCAACGAAGAGAACTACCTGCTGATGAAGTTTGCCCGTGGCGTCATGAAGTCCCGGCACATCGACCACTGCGCCCGGCTCTGCCACGCGTCCACTGTCGCCGGGCTTGCCGGCGCCTTCGGCTCCGGTGCGATGACAAACTCCATCCTCGACATCGCCGAGTCCAAGTGCGTCTTCGTCCTCGGGTCCAACACCTTCGAGCAGCACCCCCTGATCGGCCGCAAGATCGTCCAGGCGAAGATGAACGGCGCGAAGGTCATCTACGCCGACCCGCGTTACACCGCAACCGCCCGGCAGGCGGACCTCTACATGCCGTTTGTCTCCGGCAGCGACGTCGCCATCTTAAACGGCCTGATGCAGGAGATCATCAAGAACGGCTGGGAGGACAAAGAGTTCATCGAGAAGCGGACGAAGGACTACGAGAAACTCAAGGAAGTCGTCATGAAAGACGCCTACAGCCTTGAGAACGTCTCGAAGATCTCAGGTATCCCGGTCGAGAGCCTCAAGACCGCCGCCGAGTGGCTCGGCACCACGAAGCCCGGCGCGATCCTCTACTCGATGGGCATCACCCAGCACACCGTCGGCGTCGACAACGTCAAGTCGGTCGCAAACATCCAGATGCTGCTCGGGAACCTCGGGAAACCCGGTAGCGGCGTGAACGCTCTCCGCGGCCAGAACAACGTCCAGGGCGCCTGCGACATGGGCGCGCTCCCGGTCGTCTTCACCGCCTACCAGAAGGTCACCGACGCGGCCGTCCACAAGAAGTTCGCCGACGCCTGGGGCTTCCCCGACGGCATCTGCGAGCCGAAGAACGGCTACGAGGTCACCGTCATGATGGATGTCCTGACCGACAACCCCGGCGAACTCAAGTGCATGTACATCATGGGCGAGAACCCGATGCTCTCCGACCCGGACCTCAACCACGTCCGGCATGCCCTCGAGAGCCTGGAGTTCCTGGTCGTCCAGGACATCTTCCTGACCGAGACCGCCGAGATGGCCGACGTCGTCCTGCCCGCCGCCTGCTACGCGGAACGGAACGGCACCCAGACCAGCACCGAGCGGCGCGTCCAGATGTGGCGCAAGGCCCAGGACCCGCCGGGCGAGGCAAAGGAAGACTGGCAGATCATCAGCGAGCTCGCGGCAAAGATGGGCTACGCAAAACAGTTCCCCTACCAGAGCGCCGAGGAGATCTTCACCGAAGTCGCCGCCGTCACCCCGTCCTACCATGGTATGACCTACGAGCGGTTGAGCAAGCCCGAAGCGCTCCACTGGCCCTGCCCGACCCTGGAGCACCCGGGAACGCCGAT
Source organism: Methanoculleus sp. 10 (assembly GCF_913757945.1). Lineage (NCBI taxonomy): Archaea > Methanobacteriati > Methanobacteriota > Methanomicrobia > Methanomicrobiales > Methanomicrobiaceae > Methanoculleus > Methanoculleus sp. 10. The sequence continues at coordinate 17,658 of NZ_CAJYDP010000009.1, forward strand.
CCTCCACAAGGAGAAGTTCTCCCACCCCGATGGTCTCGGTATCTTCACCCCGATCGAGTGGAAACCCCCGGCGGAGGTCCCCGACGCGGAGTACCCGTTCGTGCTCACGACCGGGCGGGTCCTCTGGCACTGGCATACCGGCAGCATGACCCGCCGGTCCGCGACGCTCGACGCCGAGGTCCCCACCGGCTGGATCGAGATCAACCCCGAGGATGCAAAGGCGCTCGGCATCAAGAACAAAGAGAAGGTCCGTGCCGTCACCCGCCGCGGATCCGTCGAAGTCCCCGCGAAGGTGACGAAAGACATCATGAAGGGCATCATGTTCATGCCGTTCCACTTCGCCGAGTGCGCGGCAAACATCCTGACGAACAACGCTCTCGACCCGATCGCAAAGATCCCGGAGTTCAAGGCCTGTGCTGTGAAGGTTGAGAAGATTACGGAGGCCTGAAGATGGCAGCAATTGGCGATATGTTCTACACATGGGCGGCAGACGCCGATGTGCTCAAGAAGGGCGAGTGCGGAGGCGCGATCACCGCCCTGCAGCAGTACGCCCTCTCGTCCGGCATGGTGGACGCGGTCCTTGCCGTCAGGAAGGGTGCGGATATCTACGATGCGGTCCCGACATTCATCACCGACCCCGCCGAGGTCGCAGAGACGGCGGGCTCGCTCCACTGCGGGACGCTCCTGCTCTCGAAACTGGTGAAAGACTACCTGGACAACAATAAGACCGCGCGGCTCGGTGTCACCGTCAAGGGCTGCGACACGATGGGTCTCATCGAGCTTGCAAAGCGGGATGCGGTCGACCTGGATCGCCTCCTCCTGCTCGGCGTCAACTGCGGCGGTTCGGTGAGCCCGGTCCTGGCCCGGAAGATGATCCGCGAGAAGTTCGAGGTCGACCCCGATCTGGTCCATAAAGAGGAGATCGACAAGGGCCAGTTCATCATCGAGTACGAAGGCGGCCACAAAGGAATCAAGATCGACGACCTCGAGGACGAGGGCTACGGCCGCCGCTCGAACTGCCGCCGGTGCCTCTACAAGGTCCCGCGCCAGGCCGATCTTGCCTGCGGGAACTGGGGCGTCATCGGTGATAAGGCCGGCAACGCCACGTTCGTTGAGGTCTGTTCCGAGAAGGGCGCAAACCTCCTCGATGCGGCTGTGAAGGCCGGTGCTGTCAGGACCGGGCCCGCGATCCCGAAGGGGATAGAGATCCGCGGCAAGGTCGAGGGCGCCATGCTCAATCTCGGCAACAAGTGGCGGAAGAAGAACTTTGAAGCGCTCGCATCCGACCTCTGGGGCACCATCGGCCGCGAGACGGGCCGGTGCATCAAGTGCTACTCCTGCATCGAGAACTGCCCGGTCTGCTTCCCGGCTGCAGAGGACCTCAAAGGAAAATCCAGGATGGTCATATCCGGAGAGGTTCCGCCGAACCCGATGTTCCACCTCCGGCGGTTTGCGCACATATCCGACTCCTGCATCAACTGCGGCCAGTGCGAAGAACTCTGCCCGATGGATATCCCGCTTGCGCTCTTCTCCCACGCCATCAGGACCGAGGGCGACAGCGCATTCGAGCCCAAGCTCGGGAAGGCGCCCTACGCCAACTAATTTTTTTTCAGCCTGCAACCTTGCCCCCCGCTGTATGGGCAGCGCATCCCCATTCAGGATGACGTTACGCGCCTATACCCGGATCCGGGCGATTATTTCCGGTATCGCAGGATCTTTTCCAAAGATCCGGGTGGCGTAGCCCACACTTATTCATCAAAAATGCCGATGTTAATCACTACAATTAAATATACCTAACTTCGACTTTTATATATCCGAGGTTTTACCATGGAACTCAAGTATGTACAGACCACATGCCCGTACTGCGGTACGGGATGCAGCTTCAACCTCGTCGTGAAGGACGGGAAGGTTGTCGGCACACAACCATACACCCGTTCGCCCGTCAACGAGGGAAAGGTATGCCCGAAGGGCACCTACGCTCACGAGTTCGTGAACAGCCCGGACCGTCTCACAAAGCCGCTCATCAAGAAGGACGGCAAGTTTGTCGAGGCGACCTGGGATGAGGCCTACGACCTGATCGCATCAAAGTTCAAGTCCTACAAGCCCGACGAGTTCGCGGCGCTCGCATCGGCCCGGGTCTCGAACGAAGAGAACTACCTGCTGATGAAGTTTGCCCGCGGCGTCATGAAGTCGCGGCATATCGACCACTGCGCCCGGCTCTGCCACGCGTCCACTGTTGCGGGGCTTGCCGCATCGTTCGGCTCCGGCGCGATGACGAACTCCATCCTCGACATCGCCGAATCGAAGTGCGTCTTCGTTATCGGGTCCAACACCTTCGAGCAGCACCCCCTGATCGGCCGCAAGGTCATGCAGGCAAAGCTGAACGGCGGAAAACTCATCGTCTTTGACCCGCGTCTCACGCCGACCGCAAAGCAGGCGGATCTCTATGCATCCTTCTACTCCGGCACCGACGTGGCCATCCTCAACTGCCTGATGGGAGAGATCATCAGGAACGGATGGGAGGACAAGGAATGGGTTTCGACCCGTGCAAAGGGATACGAGGAACTCAAGAAGGTGGTGCTCAGCGACACGTATCTCCCCGAGAACGTCGAGAAGATCTCCGGGATTGCCGCTGCCGACCTCAAGACCGCAGCCGAATGGATCGGCACCTCCGAATCCTCCGCACTCCTCTACTCGATGGGCATCACCCAGCACACCGTCGGTGTCGACAACGTCAAGTCGACCGCAAACCTTCAGATGCTCACCGGAAACATCGGCAAGCGCGGTGGCGGCGTGAACGCTCTCCGCGGGCAGAACAACGTGCAGGGTGCCTGCGACATGGGGGCGCTCCCGGTCGTCTTCACCGGCTACCAGAAGGTCACCGACGCGGCCGCCCACAAGAAGTTTGCCGACGCCTGGGGCTTCCCTGACGGCATCTGCGAGCCGAAGAACGGCTACGAGGTCACCGTCATGATGGATGTCCTGACCGACAACCCCGGCGAACTCAAGTGCATGTACATCATGGGCGAGAACCCGATGCTCTCCGACCCGGACCTCAACCACGTCAAGCACGCCCTCGAGAGCCTGGAGTTCCTGGTCGTCCAGGACATCTTCCTGACCGAGACCGCCGAGATGGCCGACGTCGTCCTCCCGGCCGCCTGCTACGCGGAGCGGGACGGCACCCAGACCAGCACCGAGCGGCGCGTCCAGATGTGGCGCAAGGCCCAGAACCCGCCCGGCGAAGCAAAGGAAGACTGGCAGATCATCAGCGAACTCGCGGCAAAGATGGGCTACGCGAAGCAGTTCCCCTACCAGAATATCGAGGAGATCTTCACCGAGGTCGCCGCAGTCACCCCGTCCTACCACGGCATGACCTACGAGCGGCTCAACAGGCCCGAAGCGCTCCACTGGCCCTGCCCCACCACAGAGCACCCGGGAACGCCGATCCTCCACATCGGCAGGTGCTCACACCCCGACGGAATGGGCGTGATGCACGCCATCGAATGGAAACCGCCTGCAGAGGTGCCCGACGATGAGTACCCCTATCTCTTCACCACCGGACGTTGCATCTGGCACTGGCACACCGGGTCCATGACCCGCCGGTCTGCAACCCTCGACGCCGAGGTCCCCACCGGCTGGATCGAGATCAACCCCGAGGACGCAAAGGCGCTCGGCATCCAGAACAAGGAGATGGTCCGTGTGACCTCCCGCCGCGGGACCATTGACGTCGCCACGAAGGTGACCCCCGACATCAAGAAGGGTGTCATGTTCATGCCGTTCCACTTCGCCGAGTGCGCGGCAAACATCCTGACCCACAACGCCCTCGACCCAATCGCGAAGATCCCGGAGTTCAAGGCCTGTGCTGTGAAGGTTGAGAAGATTACGGAGGCCTGAAGATGGTAGCAAAAGGAGATACATTCTACGCATGGGCAGCCGACGCCGCCTGCCAGGAGAGGGGCGAGTGCGGTGGAGCGGTCACCGCTCTGCTGACGCACGCTCTCTCGACCGGCATGGTGGACGCCGTCCTTGCAGTCAAGAAGGGACAGGACATCTACGATGCGGTCCCGATCCTCATCACCGACCCCGCCGAGATCGCGCAGACATCCGGGTCGCTCCACTGCGGGACGCTCCTGCTCTCGAAGCTCGTCAAGGAGTTCCTGGACGGCGCGAAAGATATGCGGATCGCCATCCCGGTGAAGGGCTGCGACGCGATGGGGCTCTACGAGCTTGCAAAGCGCAACCAGGTCAACCTGGACAACATCCTGATGATCGGCCTCAACTGCGGCGGTTCGGTCAGCCCGGTCCTGGCCCGGAAGATGATCCGCGAGAAGTTCGGGGTCGACCCCGACGATGTGGTCAAGGAAGAGATCGACAAGGGCCAGTTCATCATCGTCACGAAGGACGGCCAGCACAAGGGCATCTCGATGGACGAACTCGAAGAAGAAGGGGTTCGGCCGCCGGGCGAACTGCCGCCGGTGTAAGATGAAGGTCCCGCGCCAGGCCGACCTCGCCTGCGGGAACTGGGGTGTCATCGGTGATAAGGCCGGGAAGGCCACGTTCGTCGAGGTCTGCTCCGAGAAGGGCGCAAACCTCCTCGATGCGGCGGTGAAGGCCGGCGCCGTCAAGACCGACGCCGCGAACCGGAAGGGCATCGAGATCCGCGGCAAGGTCGAGAACGCGATGCTGAAACTCGGCGACAAGTGGCGGAAGAGATACTTCGAGGGCCTCGGCGAAGGGAAGGACCGCTTAAAGAAGATCATGAACGACACCTCCCGGTGCATCAAGTGCTACGCCTGCATCGAGAACTGCCCGATCTGCTACTGCGTCGAGTGCAGCACGAAGAAGTCCTACCTGGTCGAGCCCGGTCAGGTCCCGCCGCCGTTCATGTTCCACCTGATCCGCTACGCCCACATCTCCGACTCGTGCATCAACTGCGGCCAGTGCGAAGAGCACTGTGCGATGGAGATCCCGAACTCGCTCTTCATGCACGCCCTGCAGGTCGACCTCCAGGAGATGTTCGGCCACACCCCGGGTGTGGACATGGAGCTCCCGGTGCTCGCGCTCGTCGAGGAGAAGACGGAGAGGAAGCGCCTCGCCGACACCGGCAGCGACCAGATCTTCAACATCTTCGAGTAAGGGGAAGATCCCCTCTATTTTTGGGCAGGCTGCACCCGGCAGCCGCGGCTCTCCGGCCCCGTGCGGCGGGCCGTGGTGGATGGCGCCCCGTCGAGGGGTATAGCAGCTCCCCTTCGCAAGCGTTTCCGGTGGCACTTCCGGGCACGGCTCATCCCCGGGTATCGCCATGGCTGCCCCCCGTGGGGGCGGGGTGGGGGGTTCAGGGAAGATCCGGCTCCAGCACCCTGGACCGCGAAACCGGGTCCTATAATGCGGAATCCAGGTAACTGTCCTGCAGTAAGGTAATGAAAAAAGGAGAGAAGATAAGGGCCGGCTCAGGGAACCATGTGAGAGAGGGCCGGGATTGCGCTCTGGTCCGCGAAGGTCTCCTCGTGGCCGTCCGGGAACCGGACCACCGTCAGGTCCGGGGAGAAATCGGCCTCGACCAGCGGCGCAAACCAGTAACGGTCGAGCATCTTCTGCGCCCCGGTGAAATCAAGTCCCGGCGTTGAGTAGACGTTGCCGGCATCGGTACTCCTGACCTTGGCGAAACCCTGGATCGAGAACGTGGCGGAGTCGCTCCTGGCCGAGGTCACCGTTACCGGAGCCCCGGTTGCCATCTCGAGCGCGGATCTCAGTTCCTGCTCGGGTTCGGCGATCCGGAAGAAGACGGCGATCCTCTCGATCCACGAGAGTGTGTAGTTGAAGGTGACCTCTGCGCTCCCGTCCGTCTCCACGGTTATCCGGAGATTGTCTGCGCTGAATGCCCCGGCCGGGGCTGCCATAAGCGACAGGATCAGGAGGGAGGCGACCAGCATTCCGCGTTTCATCCTTGTACCTCGAAGAACCATACGCCGTCCTGGAGTATAAACATTTGGTGGGTCGCCGAAGCCTGCAGTGGCCCGAGATGATTGATCTTCCCGCCCCGTTCACGGACAGGGGAGGATCCGCAAACGGCCGGCAGGAGCACATCCGCCCGGGCAACTCCCCGCCCTTCGTCAATGCACCCGCAGCCAGAGGTGCAGGTTGCGGTAACCCGCCCCGATGAGACTGCCCGCCGGTATCTCTTCAGGCGGCGCCTCCGCAAAGAGGAGGAACTCAAGCCGGTTCACGTCCGGATCCATGATCCGGAAGGTGTAGGGCTGCTCTACGGTCCGGTTGTCCGGCACCGTGACGGAGAACCGGTCGAGGAGCGTCGCCGAGACCACTGTCGATCTGTTCGTCGCGTCATCAAACCTGCTCTCCACGGCAAAGGTCTCCACCGTGTAGGTGATATCCCGGGACTCGTGGTTCCCGATCCCGATGATGACCGTCTGCGGCGTCCTGGACATGAACTCGGTCGGGTAGTCGGCTGCCTTCCCCGTCGGCCCGAGGATGTAGAACTCGGTGAACTTCTCCCCCTCTCCCGGGGCGACGATGATGAAGACCGTTGCCCCGAGAGCCACGAGGACGGCGGCGATGAGGACGAGGCTCAGGGTCCGCTCGATCCGGGGGGCGGAACCGCCGGAGAGGTCTTTTGGGGCTGCCGCCGTGCGGCGGCTCCCCCAGCCGGGCGCCGCCTGAGCGATCGCGACCGATGGCGCCGGCGGCAAAGAGGATGCGACCAGGGCGGGGCGATCCGGGGCGAGAGGCCGCGCAGCCCGGGCGGGACGATTGCGGGAGCGCAGGGGACCGGAGGGAAGACCTGCGGAGGCTTCAGGGGGCATTCTGTTACCCCATGATAAGCCAACTATAAATAGGTTCCCGGTGGAGACCCCCTGCCTCGCATATCGATTCTCGATACCCGGTAACCCTCAGGGGCAGTAGATTACCGACCGGATTTCGCGCTCTTTGGAAGGTCGGGATGGTGCAGTGCCCGGGCAACGCCACGGGGGAATATCCGGGCCCGGCACCGGCGATTGCCAGGCAGAATCCGATCATCCGGAATCGGTGCACTTGTTCCCGGTGCGGCGCCGCACCGGGAGCGGAACCCTGCGGCCCTGCCGCCGCGGGCGATATCAGCACCTTTTAATCGAGGCGCGACCAACCCCCGATCATCATGCCCCGGGAAGAGAGGGATGAGCAGGCTTTCACGGGCCTTGAGGCGGCCATCATCTTCATCGCCTTCGTCGTCGTTGCATCGGTCTTCGCCTACGTCGTTCTCGGGGCGGGCATGGCGACGTCGCAGAAGAACCAGGAGGTGCTGCACGCCGCCCTCGACGAGGCCGGGTCCGCCCTCCGCCCGGGAAATGCGGTGATTACGAAACTGGACGGAGGCCTTCTCCGGTTCATCGAGTTCGATCCTTGAGACCGCGGCCGGGCCGACCACCATCGATATGGAGGAGCATGACCTGCACCATCGCCACGACGGAGGCGCTCTTCACGTTTCCCCGGTGATACTGCTGTAAATCTCACCTGGCGGTATCGCAGGGACACCGACGATATGCTGGAAGCAGGGGAGGTCGTCACGGTGAGGCTGACCATGGATAGCACGGGCATCGGGCGCGGGGACACGTTCACCATCGGAGTGACCGCCGCGGGAGGAGAGACCGCTTCGCTGACGAGAACGATTCCTGCCGGTGCCGGGGAGAATGTCTATATCGAGCTCTTCTGATGCCGGGTTCACCGGGCTTGAGGCGGCGGTCGTCCTGCTCGCGTTCGTCGTCGTTGCCGCCGTCTTCGGGTTCGTCGTCCTGCAGGCAGGTTTCTCCTCTGCACAGCGGGGCCAGTCGGTCATTCACGACGGTATCGGGCAGGCGGGGTCGAGCTGCATGGTGGCCGGTATCGTCTACGGCATCAGCGCCGCACCCGGGTTCGTGGAATCGATCGTTGTCCCGGATCGGCCTGACGGCCGGCAGCGAGCCGATCGATATCGCCACGGTCTCCGTCCGGTTCGTCGGCCAAAAACACAGCGGGATCGTCTCCCCGAACGTTCCCCTGGTTGGCGTCTTCCCGGAACCCGGGTTCTGGAGCGTCCAGGAGCGGGTGAACAGCGACGCCGATCTCCTCCTTGAGCCAGGAGAACGGTTCGTTCTGAACATCTCGCCGGAATCCCTGGTAGACTGCAGACCCTACGGGTCGTTTGCCATCGAGATCAAACCGGCCGGGAGGGCGGCGCTCCGGGTCGAGAGGACGGTTCCCGGCAGCATCGAGCGGGTGAACCGGCTGGACTGACGGATCACTCCACAGAGAAAGTCCCGGTACCGGACCATCCCCGCGATCCCGGCGGCTCCCACCGCCGCAAGCAGCAGGTAATCCTCCGGTCCGCCCCCGGCCATCAGGATGCTCTCCGGGATACCGGCCGCCCAGGCGTAGAGGGAGGCGACGGCAAGGAGGAGAAGGAGGGGACTGCCACGCGGGCGAGCGTTCGGGCGACCGGGAGAAGGTCCGGCCGGTCGCCCCGGCAGGCGGCGAGGGCGATCGCGGCCGACGCGATGAGGAAGATCCACTCCGAGAGCGACGAGACCTCTGCGAGTATGGCGTTGCCGAAGTAGTCAGTGAACTCGTAGGGCTGGTACGGGCCGAGGAGCGGGAAGTACCAGGTGACGGGGATCGCCCACATCGCATCGATGACCTGGTGGGAGAGTACACCGGCCGCGACGGCAAGGATGGCGAACGATCCCCGCCGCCGTTCGAGAACGATGCCTGCCACAAGGAGGAGCGCAAGGAAGAGCAGCCCGTGCGCGAATATCCGGCCGGAGTTGAGCGACTCCGCGAGCAGGATGTGGCCCACCGGTTTGTCGATCAGGTCGGGAAGGACGGCCCCGAGGGCGGAGAAACCGATGAACCGCCGGTCGCCTGGGCGCCTCGCGACCGCAAGGCCGAGGACGAGACCGAGCAGGAGGTGGCAGGCGATGAACATCCCTCATGACGTCGGTGCCGGCCGGCATATAACCCTGCGGTCCGGGCGTATCCACAAACCCTATGCCCGGGGAAGACCGACATTTCCCCATCGCCGGACAGGAGAACAATATGGCAACGCCTGACAGACTTGATATCCTCATCCTCTTCGCTTCGTTTCTCATCGGCAGCGCGGCGGGCTGGTGGAGCCGCATGCACTGGGGAAACAGCCTCGTTGCCGTTGCAGCGACCCTCGCCGGGACCGTGGCCGGCTACTGCATCATCGTCGCCGCCCTCCGGGCCGCGGGTCACCCGGTCGGGTAGCCGGCGTGGAAGGGGCACGCCTCCCGCAGGCACTCGCGGTTGATATCGCCAAACTCGCACCGCACGGTATCCAGCACGGGGAGGGTTACGCCGAACCGCTCCGAAAGGAAGGTGACCGCCGTCCGGATCGCAAGCCACGAGTCGCGTTTGCAGCACCGGGGACCCCGTGGCGGGCGATCGTCATCAGGCTGCGTGCGGTCATCTGGTTTGCAAGCGACCACTCCTGCTTCTTTAAGGGCGTCGACCCGGTGATCAGGCTCACGAAGATGCCCGTCCCGATCGCCGCGCCGCAGGTGCCGTGGCTGCCGCAGAACCCTCCCGGGACCATGCCGGCCCTCGCGCGCGCCTGCCGGAGCAGCGGCCCTTTCCTTCCAGGCTCCCCGGTGGTTGCAGTACGCGGCGATGAGCGCGGCGGGCACAAGGAAGTGGTGCTCCGGCCCGTGCATCCTGACCGCCGGGCAACGCATCAGGATACAGGCGACGGCAAGCGGGTCCTCGAGTTCCGTCGCGATGCAGAACTGTTCGATGAGGTCGAGCGCCTCAAGGCTGTGGCACCGGTCGCAGACAAAGTGCCCGGCTTCGCAGGCCGCCGTGGTGCTCCGGACCTCCCCGCAGACGGCGCAGGCAAGGTCGCGGGGCTCCTCGCTGTACAGGAGATCCCGGCCGCAGATGAGGCATCCTGCCCTATGCTCCATGCCGAAGGGGTGCGTCACCGCACCCCATAAAGAGATCCGGGGAAGGCGGGCAGCCCGGGGGAAGGCAAGACGCGGCCCCGGACCCCCGGCACTCCCGCACCTGCCCGTCTTCGATCGCGAGGACCCGGTCGGCGAGCTCCAGGAGCGAGGGGCGGTGGGAGATCAGGATGGTCGTCCGGTCCCGGACCAGGACCCGGAGCGTCTGCCCGATCAGGTCCTCGGTCTGCAGGTCGAGAGCAGACGTGGGTTCGTCGAGGATGAGGATGGGCGCATCCTTCAAAAACGCCCGGGCGATGGCGATCCGCTGCCGCTGGCCGACGGAGAGCCGGGTCCCGCGCTCGCCGACGACCGTCCGGTAACCGTCCGGGAGCCGGAGGATATCGTCATGGATCTGCGCTTTCTGCGCGGCTTTGACAACCTCCTCGATGGTGGCGTCTGGCCTGCTGTAGCGGATGTTCTCCTCGATGGTGGTGTGGAAGAGGAAGAGGTCCTGAGACGATCGATATCTGCCGCCGCAGCCACCGGGGGTCAAGCGTTGAGAGGTCGCGCCAATCAAGCGTGATCGTGCCTCCGGGGAGCGAACGCCCGGAGGATCAGGTTGATGAGCGTCGTCTTCCCGGCACCGGTCCGACCGACGACGGCGACCGCCTCGCCGGGCCGGACGACGAACCGCGCATCCCGGAGAACCGGGGCATCCTCCGAGTAGCCGAACCAGACGCCGGAGAACTCGATGCGGCCCTGCACGGCATCGGGGACGAACCCGCCGGCGTCGGGGAGGGCGCCCGGCTCGCCCTGCATCGCAAAGAGTTCGCGCAGGCGGGCGGCGGACGTGAGCGCGGGCTGCATCACCACCGGGAAGGCGAAGAAGGTGTTGACGGTGGGCGCAAACGTCATGATGTAGACCGCGAACGCGACGAAGTCCCCACGGTCATGGCACCGGCAAGCACCTCGTTCCCGCCGAACCAGATGACGGCGATCAGCATCAGCGACATCGTGCCGATCCTGAAGTACTCCGAGAACGCGGAGAGCATGGTGTTCCTGATCCGGGCGTCAACCATGTTCCGGAGCGTCCCGGAGACCCGGTGCACCTCGCGGTCCTCCGCGGCGTGCGATTTGACGGTGTCGATCCCGGATATCACCTCCTGGAGGTCCCGCGAGACGTAGGCCTGCCGCTCGCGCTCCCGGTGGGTGGCGGCGCGGATCCTCCGGACGAAGACGGCGTTGACCAGCAGGTAGAGAGGGATGAAGGCGAGGACGACGAGGGTCAGCCTGAGGTTTAAGGCGCCGAGGATGACGAGGGTGAAGGCGACGTAGAGGGCGTTTGCGATGATCTGGGGGAGGTACTGGGAGACGGTGTACTGCAGGATCTGGACGTCGTCGGAGAGGCGGGACATGATGTAGCCGGTCTGCTGCGATTTGAAGTAGGAGAGCGGGAAACCGAGGACGTGTTCAAAGAGGGCGGTCTGGAGGTTGAAGGCGTAGCCTTCCCGGAACCGGGCGGTCCAGTAGTTCCGGATGAGGTCCGTCGCGCCGGTGAGGAGGCCGAGCACCAGGAGGGCGACCACGAGGGTGTTGAGCGACGAAAGAACCCCGCCGGCCCCGGCAAGAAGGGCGCCGGGCGCCGGGGTCCCCCCGAGCAGGATGTTGTCGACGAAGACCTTGAGGCTGAGCGGGAGGACGGTCTTCTCAGCGGAGACGAGAACCGTCGCCACGAGTGCGAGAACGCCCGCTCTCCGGATCGGCCGGGCGAACCGGAGGAAGAAGGCGAGGTCGGCGAACCGGAGGTCCCCGCCGGCCTTCGCCGGCTGGCGCAGGATATCCCGCGTGAAGGCGACGGAGCGCCGGCAGTAGTCTGTGATGCTCATTGTATGCAGGTCCGGTTGAGGAGCGGTAAGCCTGGGGCCGGACCCGGGGATCCGGCCGCGTCTCCGCTGCAGTTCCATGCCTTCCTGCCGTATAATACCTGCGGCTCCGGCATACCCGGGGCAAACCAAAACAGATAACGTATGAGGGGATGAGATTTCCTGTATGGTATCGCGTGCCGCCGTCCGATCGGTGGAAGGGGGCGGCTGTGGGTGCGCTGGCGATCGGTGCGGTCTTCCTTCTCGGCCGGTTCGGTATCCTCCCGGGCCCGGTGATGACGGTGGCGCTCCTCTCTGGCGGGGGCCTCGCCGCCGGCCTCTTCACCCGGGGGACGGTCCGGGACGGCGCCGTCACCGGCGCCGTATGCGGGGTGCTCGTGGCCCTGTTCGTGGCCTCCGTGACGACCTCAATAAGCCTGGTAGAGAGCAGGCCGCAGTATCCTCCGTTCTGGATGACCTTTGGTTTCTACACCCTGGTCCTCACGGCGCTCCTCCTCCCCTACAACGCCGTCGGCGGGGCAGCCGGGACGGCGGTGCGAAACGGTATCCGGAGACGCGGCCCCGCCGGGGTTGGCGAGCGGGGGAAGTGGTTCGGCATCGGTATCGGCACGGCCGTCATCGCCGCATCGGTCCTCCTCCTTGCCTTCCTCGGCCCGCTCGTCGTGGCTGCTCCACTCGTCGGCGGGTTCATCGCGGGGTTTTTTCCGGGAACAAACCGGGGGACGGCTTTGAGGCAGGGCTTGTCGCGGCGCTCTTCGGGACCGGCCTCTTCTCGCTCCTGCTCCTCTGGACGGCATCCCACGGCACGGGGTTCGCCGCCGGGCTTGCAGGAATTGCAGCGGTCGCCCTGGGGTATACCTTCATACCCCTCGGGACCGCTGCCGGGGTTGCCGGAGCAGTTATCCGGACGGGGTTTGGGAAAGAGCGAGGAGCAGGAACTTGAGAGGGCCTGAGGATTGAGGGGAGGCTCCTTTCACCCCCCGTATATAGAATCCATTCCACCGTCTTGAGGTTTGCCACTGCACCACCCCCATAAGCCTACGCCCGCCGGGGACGAATCGGAAAGGCTATCGTGCGGTGCGGTGAGAGTCTTCCATGGTTTCATTCGCCGCTGGCCGCTTTTCCGGGGTGATTGCCGGAGCGCTGGCAGGCGGCGGTGTCTTTCTTCTCGGCCGGTCGGATCTCCTCCCGGACCCGGTGATGACGGTGGCGCTCCTCTTTTGCGGGGGTTTCATCGCCGGTCTCTTCACCCGGGGAAGGGCCAGGGACGGGGCCGTTGCCGGTGCCGTCTGCGGGGTGCTCGTGGCGCTGATCGCGGCGACTTTCACGAGCCTGGCGGCGAGAGACCCTTCGTTCCTGTCAACCTTTGCGTTCTACGCCCTGATCTTCACGGGGCTCCTCCTCCCCTACAACGCCATCGGCGGGGCAGCGGGAAGAGCGATGCGTAGCGCTCCCCGAGAGACGATGCCGCCGGGGCGGGCGAGCGGGACGGGTGGCACGGGATCGCCGTCGGCACGGTCGTCATCGTCGGTTTGGCCCTCGTATCCGGTCTCCTCGGTCTGTTGTCGGTCGTGGCCGCTCCGCTTGCCGGCGGATTCATCGCGGGGTATGCCTCCGGGGGCAGGCCAAAAGATGGTCTAAAAGCCGGTTTTGTCGCGGCACTCTTCGGGGCCGGCCCCCTCTTCTTCATCCCGCTGCTCTGGACCGCGTTGCACGATTTCGGGTTCGCCGACACGTTCGAGGGGATGGTCGCGATCGCCCTGGTATACTTCTTCACCCTCTTTGGGACCGCCGCCGGGGTTGCCGGGGCGGTTGTGCGGCAGAGTTTTGGGGTGGAGGAGGCTGATGATGTGGGCGGGGTTCTAACGAGAGGCCCCATCACCCCCCGTAGAATATGCTTGCGATGTTGTAGAGGTCCATATCCACGGTCTTGAGGTTTGCCACTGCCTCCTCGAGCGGGACCGCGACGATATCGTTGCCCCGGAGCGCGACCATCTTCCCGAAGTCCTTCTCCCTGATAAGATCCGCCGCCGCCACCCCGAACCTGGTCGCGAGCACCCGGTCGTGCGCCGTCGGCGACCCTCCCCGCTGGACGTGGCCGAGCACCGTCACCCGCGCCTCCATGCCGAGCCGGTTCTCAAGTTCGTCGCGCAGGAACGTCCCGATGCCGCCGAGCGTCACGTGGCCGAACTCATCCATCCGGGCCGACTGCGTGATCGCTTCTTCCCGTTCCTTCGGCTGGGCTCCTTCAGCGACCACGACGATGCTGAACTTCTTCCCCGCTCGTAGCGCGCCAGGAGGTGCCCGGCGACCTCGTCAAGGTCGAACGGGACCTCCGGGATGAGGATCTGGTCGGCCCCGCCCGCGATCCCGGCCACGGTCGCGATCCACCCGGCATGCCGGCCCATCACCTCCACCACCATGACCCGGTGGTGCGACTCCGCCGTCGTGTGGAGGCGATCGATCGCCTCGGTGACGATCGAGACGGCGGTATCGAACCCGAAGGTGTAATCGGTCGCGGCGACGTCGTTGTCGATGGTCTTTGGGACCCCCACCACCGGGATGCCCATCTTCGAGAGCCTGTTTGCGACGCCGAGGGTATCCTCGCCGCCGATTGCAACCAGCGCATCGATCCCGAACCTCCTGATGTTGTCCCGCAGCCGTTGCACGTCGGCCTCGTTCTTGAAGGGGTTCGTCCGCGACGTCCCGAGGATCGTCCCCCCCTTCGGGAGGATCCCCGTCACCGAGTAGTCGGTGAGCGGCTCGACGTTTCCGGCGACCAGCCCGAGCCATCCGTCCCGGATCCCGATCGTGTCGAACCCGTGCTTAGCCCCCGTCCGCACGACCGCCCGGATCACCGCGTTCAGGCCCGGGCAATCTCCTCCGCCCGTCAGTACACCGACCGTCGTCATGTTCCTCCTCCGTAGATCCTCATCGCCTCGTCCACACCCGCATCGTCGAGGGTGATCGCCGATATGGCGTTGCAGAACCGGACCGCCTCGTCGAGCGACCGCTGGTGGATGTTCCTCCCGGTCGCGTTCCCGACCGTGCCGCCGATGTGGATCTGGTCGTGGAGCTGCTGCAGGAACTCCGGCACGCTGGCCTGCGACCCGCCTGCACAGACGACGCCCGTCCTGCCGGCCGCCGCCACCGCCTCCCGGAGGAGCGCGGCGTCGGGCGGCCCGCCAACTTTCGGTGGGTTCACCTTCGCGAAATCGCTCCCGAGAGCCGCTGCAACCCCCGCCGCCCCCGCGACCAGGTGCGGGTCGCGCTCGTCCTTGACTGCTTTCCCGCGGGGGTACATCCAGAACACGGTGACAAGCCCGTTTGCGTGCGCGTGGTTGACGATCTGGGCAGCCTGGTAGAGCATCATCGGCTCATACTCGCTCCCGAGGTAGACCGTGTAACCGACGCCGAGGATTGAAAGCCCTGTCCGGTCCCGGAGGTCGACGGCCTGCCGGACGTGGTGGAGCTCCGAGCTCAGCGGGTCCCGCTGGGAGGTCCCGACCAGGTTGGTCTTCGAGTTGAGTTTGACGAGGTAGGGCACGTCCCGGTAATCCCCGCCATATCGCGCGATCAACCCGAGTTGCGTCGCAAAGACCCCGATCCTCGCCCGGCTCGCGATCCGGAAGAGATGTTCGGGGTCGGCGTCCTCGGGATGGATGCCGGCCCCGAAGAAGTCGTCGTTGAGGTGCTCGATCTTCTGGTCCCCGGCAAAGAGCATCAGCCTCCCGGTGCCGTGCGTGATCGTTTGGTAGTTCTCCCGGTACCTCTCCTGCTCCCCGGGAGGCACATCGAGAGGAACCCTGATATCGCGTGCAGGTGGCATACCCCTTCCTCCCAGTCCCCACATACTTAAACGTTGCTTCGGTCACGGGGTGGGACGGGCCGGATCTCCGGGGCACCGGGGCGTCCGGGCGAGGTGAGCCGCTTCCCGGGGAGGCGGATCCTCCCCCGGGAAGCGTACCGTCGCCATCGGACGCCTTCTACGGTTGAGTGGCAATTCCCGGCGCTGTCTTTCCGGCTGAACGCAGCGCCGCATAGCGACTCAGGGATAGCCAAATGGATGTTCTGCCAATCTTCATCGACTGGTTCCCGTATCTTCTCTCCGGCGTTGCCGTTACCCTCGGCCTCGGATTCCTCCTCGGGCTGCCCATGGCGATCGGCCAGGTCTACGGTTCCCGCCCGGTGCGGTCTCTCGTCGGGGTCTACGTCTGGTTCTTCCGGGGTCTCCCCATCCTCGTCCTCCTCTTCCTCTTCTGGTTCGGCATATTCCCCGGGCTCGGGCTCGGCGATCTTTCGGCGTCCGTCGTCGGAGCGGTCGTGCTGGGCCTCCGGGGGGCGGCATACCAGTTTACCCTGTTTTAAAGCCGTGCCGTCCCTGGTGCACAATCTTTTGGCGTATCTCCCGGGCAGGCGATCACCCCCGGGAGGCTCGGGCCGGCCGCGAGCCTCCCGGATCACTTCCAGCTGCCGCTGATCGGGCTGTATCCGGTTGATATAGGGTAATCCTCCCGTCACCGTACGGGCGATAGGTATTTATTGCATCTTACCCATCGTGGGTCGCCTCCCGGAAGGGGGCGCAGACACGATGGTGAGAGAGATGAAAGGTATGAAGGAATCCGCCACGGGCGGGATGTCAGGCGTTGCCGGGACCATACAGGAACTCGACCCGCAGATCATCGAGGTGAGCACCTCGGGAATGAATTTCCCCGCATCGAAGAACGACCTGATCACCCGGGCAAAGGAGAGCGAGGCCCCCCAGATCGTCCTCGACGCGATAAACCAGTTCGAAGACAGGCAGTACAAAGACCCGGAAGATGTGAAGTCCGAGTTTAAGAAGATCGTGCAGAAGTAAGCTTTTCTGTCCGCAGGTGCCGTCTTCCGGTACCTGTCGGTCCTCACTTCCGGCCGACCGAAGCCATTCAGCCGGGCGGTACTCCTGCAGGGGCATGCACCCGGTATATGGGTGCATGACACAGAGGTGATCGTTGATGCCGGACGGCGTTCCACGCCGAGGGTCAACCGGGCGTCGGTGCGCCCCGGGAGCACCTCGGGGGCATGGATTACCCTGCCGGAGTGCAGGACCTGATCGATCGCGCCTGCAAGAACCGTGCACCGGATTCCGTGTTCGAGGCGCCCGGCAAGTTCGACAGCACTTCGCTAACGTTCTGAGAAAGCCCTCCGCCGGAAGTCAAACTGCTGACTCTCCCTTCGCGGCAACGCGGCTCAACGCGAGAGGCTCTCTCTCGCTATCCCCATCCACCAGTGCAACGATTCTCAGTTACCAGCAATCTCAACGGAGGGAGAGTTATCGATCTTTCTCTCAAACCATCCGGGGGTTTGCATCCCGGGATATGGCTTGTCCCGGGTATCCCCACGTACTGCTCCCTCTGGGGACTTTGAGGAGGAACGCATGACGGTCCCGCTTGCGGGAGGAGAGACCCCTCCCGGTCCCCACCCCCGTGGCGATAGCCACCACGGTCCACTTCATGGAGAGATCCTGGAGGAGAACCGGGTCCGGGCTCGCACTCATCTCCCCCGGGAAACCAGCGCGAAGACCGCTCCCCGGGCACGGCTTTTCCCCGGATATCGCCATGACTGCCCTCGCCCCCGGGCGCGGGCGGGGATAGGACGAAGGCCAGATATGGTCTGTTCGTTTGGAATCGATGCACCAGTTCATGCGTTGCCGCGGAAGTTCGCGAAGCCCGGTGCCCGGGTGCTGCCAACTTCGTGGTAAGGCGTCGCGCGGGACCGCATCGTTGCCGGGGTGCCAAACGAGCGAAGTTACTGTTCGGGGAGGAGTCGTACCGGCTGGCCGCAGACGTGAGCCAGGAGTTTGGGAGGACCAGGTGACCGCGAGAGCCCGGGGGATCAGCCCGGACACCTGCCTCCGCCACCTATATCTGGTCACCGGGTAGATGGCGCGGCATGCTCATCATCGGACACCGCGGCGCCCGGGCTCTCGCACCGGAGAACACCCTCCTTGCCCTGCGGAGAGGTATGGCGTGCGCTGATCTCGTCGAGATCGACGTCCGCCTCACGAAAGACGGGATCCCCGTCGCAATACACGACGCAACCGTCGACCGGACGACGGACGGGACCGGGCCGGTCAAAGGCTACACCATCGAGGACCTGGCGAGGCTGGACGCGGGCGAGGGTGAGACGATCCCGACGCTCCGCGAGGTCCTCGACCTTGTCCACGGGCGGGCGGGGCTTGTCGTGGAGATCAAGGAGCCCGGGACCGAGGCGATCGTCGTCTCGGCGCTCATAGACCGGATGCCGCAACGGCTCATTCTGGTCTCATTCAACCCGGAGAGTGTCGCGATGGCAAAACGGCTCCTCCCCGGCATGCAGGCGGGCCTCATCTCCTCGGCGGAGATCGGCGACCCCGCCGAATTTGCCCGCCCGGCGCAGGCCGACCTCATCCTCCCGCGACGGGACCGCCTCTCGCGTGAGATGGTGGAGCAGGCGCACGACGCCGGGCTGCTCGTCGTTCCCTGGACGCTGAATACAGAGGACGATCTTGAAGAAGCAGTCCGGCTCGGCGTCGACGGCTTCGCGACCGACGATCCCTGCGCCGCACGGAGGTACCTGGAGAGCAGGGGTGTCGAGCGCCCGGCTCCGGCGAGGTGATCTTCCGGTTTGGGTCAGTCGCCCGGGAACGCGAGCGTGGTTGCGATCGCATTTCGGCCCGGCTGGTGTCCTTCCTCGCAAAGAGCACGACGATCGGGACATCCGAGATGATGACGCCGGCAAAATCGGTATCCAGCGGGAGGGGCTCCGGGTCGATCAGGTCGTTGAAGCGGATCTGCCGGGTCCGTCGGGCCGGCACCGCGAGGCGGTAAGGGCCGACGGGCTCCCGGTCTTCGTAGTAGACCGTGATCTCGACCTTTGCGTCCCGGTCCCCGGCGTTGAGCAGGCAGACCGTGTCGCTGCTGGTCTCTTCCGGTTCCGGGCCGGTCGTCCGGAGGGGGATGTGCCCGCCGGGGATCGCCCAGACCGTCCTGCCTACCGGCCTCACGCCCCCTCCTCCCCGAGCAGCCTTTGCAGGTAGGGGTTGAGGAAGAGGCCGTCCGGGTCCATCCGGCGGCGGACGGCGAGGAACCGGTCCCACCGGGGATAGAGCGGCTCAAGGTCGTCGGCCGTCATCGTGTGTTTCTTCGCCCAGTGCGGCCGCCCCCCGTACTCCTGGAATATCGGCTCGATATCGTGGAAGAAACCCCAGAAAGGCAGTGTCGCGTTCTGGTGGAGCGAGATCGTGACGGTCGCGCGGCCGTGTGCGGTGCTCAGGTAAGCGTCGTCCGGCGCGACGGTTCGGTAGAGGACCCTCCAGGCCACGTGTTTCCGGTGGCGCTCCCTGATGCGCCGGCGGATCGCTTCGAAGCATTCAGGCCCCGCCTCCGCCGGGACGGCATACTCCATCTCGTCGAACCGGAGCGTGCGAACTTTCGCGATGACCTCGCTGCTCCACCCGGTCCTCTCCTCGACGAGGCGGGCACACGGTATGCTCTCCGGCGCACCCCCGGGAGGATCCATCGTCCTGAGTTTCACCCGGTCGCTCCGGGGATACCAGTAAAAATCGAAGTTCCGGTGCCTCTCGACGAGGTCGTCGAGGTGGGCGAGGCAGCGGTCGGCGGTGGTGCACCACTCCCGGCGGTGGAGCCGGTATGCCGGGAGCAGGCGGAGCGTCAGGGCCGTGCAGATGCCGAGCGCCCCGAGCGAGACCTGTGCCGCCCGGGTGAGGTCCGGGTCCTCCTCAAGAGAGAACTCCGTTATCTCGCCGGATGCCGTGACCATCCGCCCGCCGGCGATCATGGCGGAGAGGACCGGCAGGCGCTTTCCGTTGCCGTGCGTGCCCGTCGCCAGGGCGCCTGCGACGCTCTGGACGTCGACGTCACCGAGGTTCGGCATGGCGAGCCCGAGACCGAGGAGGAGATCCCCGGCCTCTCCGAGCGTCGTGCCGGCCCGGATGGTCGCTTCACGCTTTGCAGGGTTGTACGACTCGATGCCCCGGAAGGCGTCAAGCGAGACGAGCGTATCGCGGGTCGCGACGAGGGGCGACGACGAGTGGCCGGTCCCGGCGGGGCGGATCGTCCTCTTTCCTTCCGCCGCCCGGCGTACGAGAGCGCGGAGCGCGTCCTCATTCTCCGGCCGTTCTATCCGCTCCGGCGAAAAGCGCAGGCTCCCCGACCAGTTCTCCCACGTATCACCCATGAACGCCGTCTCCGGGCCCCGGGCGGGTCAGACGAGCGTCCCGGGCAGGTGCTTGAGGAGCCACGCCTTCACCTCGACAGCGAGGCTCTCCGCCGCCTCATCGAGGGTGTGGCCCGCCCCCTCGTAGATGACCAGCCGTTTGGGCTCACGGGCGCGCCGGTAGACCTCCTCTGAAGACCGGGGAGAGATGACCGTGTCGGCATCCCCGTGGATCAGGAGGACCGCCGCACGTCCCGCGAGGCGGGCGACCGGTTCGGTCCCGGCCGCACGGGTCGAGAGCGCGACGACGACCCGGACCAGGGGATCGCCTGCCGCCGCCTGGATCACCACCGCTCCCCCGAGGGAGTGCCCGACGAGCCCGATGGCCGGGACGCCCCGGCTCTCCAGGTAGCGCATACCAAGGACCGTGTCGACGACCGACTCCACGAGGTCGGCCGGGTGCCGGTACCGCACCCGGAGTGCGCTGATCCTGTGGTTCGGGAGGTCCTCTGCCAGGCGCGGATAGAGCCCCCGTGCCGGGGTGTCAAACCCGCCGCCGGTACCCCCCACCATGACGACACCGGCACGTGCCCCCTCCGCCTCGTAGTAGCGGCAGGTGGTCGTTCCCCGGTCGGTCTCGATCTCCACAAGATCGTAGGCCTCGCCGGCCTGCGGGACCCTTCTCACGTTCGCGGGGCGTACCTCAACCCGCGCAGCCTCCACCTCAATTGCAGCCGTCCCAAGCATGAGGAGAGTGGATATGGTGCTATTTGTCCTTTGCGGCTACTGCCCCATGTGGTCTAATCTCTGCAGATCCCGTGCCGCGTCTTCGCATCTTTGCATGCGGGAACCCGGGCGGGCAGGGTGGGGATGCCGGAGCCGAGTATCTTGTGCGGAGGGAGATCCCGGGAAGGACCGACTCGGGCTATCCCCCAGGTCCCCCCGAAAACCGGCGCCAACGCCGCGCCCGGATACGGCTTCCCACCGGACATCGCAAGCACTGTCCCCGCCCCCCCAGGAAGGGGAGGAGGCCGAAGGCAGGGCGGGGTGGGGAGTGCCGGAGAGGAACGTATGAGTTCCCACCGGCGGGGAGGGGGTATTCCCCATATGCGCTAACTTTAGCCATAAGGATTCGAGAGTATAATGCCTTATTCCGTAAAATGGAGTCTATTTGGGGGGATATTGGCCATACGACTCCGGTGGTGTGCGGCAATGATCTTCCTACCCTGAAAACGCTATCGATAACGGGAATCTCATTGGAAAAGGACTGCCTTAGAGCATAGATGAGAACCAGCCGATTGCCTGGTACTTGACGGTAGCAACGAGAATTTATTACACTCAGCGGGTAAGTTAACGCCTATGGGGGTCTTCCCTCCCCCGGTCCCTCCCCGTGGCGATATCCCCACGGTCCACTTTCCGGGAGATCCCGGGAAGAACCGGGCACGGCTGCCCACTGGATATCACCACTGCCCCGCCCCGGGAGGGGCGGGGAGGAGGCCGAAGGCCGGGTGGGTGGGGAGTGCCGGAGAAGAACGTATGAGTAACTTGCCTGTAGAAGTTGCCGGAGAAGAACGTATGAGTAACTTGCCTGTAGAGGTTGCCGGAGAAGAACGTATGAGTAACTTGCCTGTAGAAGTTGCCGGAGAAGAACGTATGGGTATCCTCCTGCGAAGAGCGGGCAGAGCGAAGGTTCTCGCGCGCCGGAGAAAGGGACGGTGCCGCACGCCGCGTGTAGAGATACCTCAAATCCCGGTGCAGAAAGTACATTACTATTGGTTACAAATTATAATCTGTAATGGATAAAATAGAGTACAAACTCTTCCAGCCGGTTGGCGGATCATCTCCGGCACCCGTTACGATCGGACCCGCTGCATCCCCCGATACCGGGGAGTCCGACGCCGACCTCCTTGACGCTTATTCCCGGGCCGTCATCCGGGTCGTTGAGTCCGTGGGGCCCGCAGTCGTGAGCGTGGTCGTGGGGAAGAACTTCCAGGGCCGGAGGGGCGAGCAGATCGGAGCAGGCTCCGGCGTGATCGTGGCACCGGACGGCTACATCGTGACCAACAACCACGTGGTGCAGGGGGCGGGCAGGATCGAGGTCCGTATGGCGGACGGGACCGCTCTTTCCGCACGCCTGGCCGGGGCTGACCCGGCGACCGACCTCGCCGTCCTCCGTGCCGATGCCGGGGGTCTTCCCTGTGCGCCGTTCGGCGACTCCGGGGCGCTCTCGGTCGGCCAGCTCGCGATAGCCATCGGCAACCCGCTCGGATTCGACTCGACCGTCTCGACGGGGGTCCTGAGCGCTCTTGGGCGGGCGCTCCGGAGCCGGGACGGCCGCCTGATCGAGAACGTCATCCAGCACACCGCGCCCCTGAACCCCGGCAACTCCGGCGGCCCGCTGGTGGACTCGCGCGGCCGGGTCATCGGGATCAACACTGCCATCATCCCCATGGCCCAGAGCATCTGTTTCTCGATCCCCTCAAACACCGCCGCCTGGGTCCTCCCGCAGCTCGTCGCCGACGGCAGGGTGCGACGCGGCTACCTCGGGATTGCCGGCCAGTCGCGGCCGCTGGAACGATCGCTCGTCCTCGCGCTCGGGCTTACCGGGAGCCAGGCGGTCGAGGTCGTCTCGGTCTCGCGGACAAGCCCCGCCGGCAGGGCCGGGCTCCGGTCGGGCGACCTGATCATAGCGATCAACGAGACCACCGTGGGGTGCGTGGATGACCTGCACCGGTTCCTCGCCACCTGGCCCATCGCGGAACCGGCAACCCTGACGCTCATCCGGGGACGGCAGCGGATCAGGCTCCCGATCATCCCGGTCGAGGCCGTCGCGTGCCCCGTCACCGGGTGAGGTTACGGGACCCACGTGATCCGGGGCTCGCGCCGCCCCGGTTTCGGCGGCAGGGGAGCGGGGTAGCCGAAGATCAGGGGCGCCACGATCTGGTGGTCGTCCGGGACCTTCAGCGCCGCGAGAAGATCGGGGTTCTGCTGGACGAGGGCCGCGGAACCGACCCAGCAACTGCCGATACCGAGCGCCCAGGCGGCAAGCATCATGTTCTCCGCGCAGAGCGTGCAGTCGAGGACGCTCGATACGACCTCCCGGGCGCCGAGGACCAGGACCAGGACCGGGGCGTTGTAGAAGATGCTGTATCCGGGGTCCCTGAGCGCCGCGAGGAACCCTTCCATCCCGGGCCGGGACTCCTCCCCGATCTTCTCGACAAGGATCGGTTTGCAGTAGTCGGACGCCCGCCGCATCAGGCCCCTGTCCTTCACGACCACAAACCGCCAGGGCTGAAGCCCGAGAGCGTTCGGGGCCTGGACGCCCGCGGCGATGATCGCCCGGAGGGCCCCATCCGGGACCTCCCGGCCGGTGTAGTTCCTGACGCTCCGGCGTTCCCGGATCACGGAGAAGATCCCGGTTGCTTCTGTATCCGTCACCATACACCTCTCTTCGGCTCGCCGATCGTATATATGCCTTGAGGGCCCGCACGCCCCTCTCAGGAGAGGATGAAGAAACCGTCGAACTTCCCGGTGGACTCCTCCTTCATGATCTCCACGTCGTCGACCCGGGCCGCGGCCGGACCCCGGCGGCAGAACCCAACCATCCGCCGCACGGACTCCTCCTCGCCCTCAAAGATCGCCTCCAGGCGGCCGTCGGGGAGGTTCCTGACCCACCCGGTGACGCCCGCATCCTGGGCCTCATCCTCCACAGCCCACCGGAACCCGACACCCTGTACCCGCCCGGTGACCAGTACGCGCGTCCGTACTCTCATGTACCAGGGTTCGGCGGCGGGAAGACTTATCCCTGCCGGGCCCGCCGGGGATGTCCCGGGGCCCCTGTCCCCCCGGGACGGCAGAAACGGTCGCGAAACTCGCCCCGAAGCCGGGCATACGGGTGGTACCGTCCGAAAATCAGATCGTAATCCTTTTTACCCCTCCGCGACTCAAACCCCTACAGCAGTTATACTCCAGCGCCGGAGGTGAATGACGGATTCATACCAGGACCGGGCATCCTGCAGCCTGCCGGTGCCCGGCGCTCTCGAAGACGGTCTTCTCATGGTAAACGGCGACCGGAGGGTCCTCTGGTGCAATCCGGCTCTCGCGCGGATTCTTGCTCTCCGACCGGAAGAGATCCCCGGGATGGACGTGCTCTCTCTCCTTGACGGGCATCTTCTGCCGGCTATCGAGGATACGGCCTCTGCACGGCTGATCCGGCAGGCGCTCGAAGACGGCGCGGATCTGCCCGAGCTCCGCTGCCGCATCCGGTCGCCAGACGGCACCCGGCGCTGGTTCTCGGTCTCGGGCGCACCGGTCCTTGCCGGGCAGCGGCTCATCAGGGTCCGGGATGCCACCGGAGACCTGGACGCGCACCACTTCAGGGCCGCCCTCGGCCAGTCGCCGGTGGTCGTCTTTGCGCAGGATGCGGATCTCCGCTACACCTGGTCCTATAACCAGCAGCTCGGGTCCACGGACGAGTCCATCATCGGGATGCGGGACGAGGAGGCCTTTCCTGCAAACGGGGCGCATCTTACCGCGCACAAACGCCGGACCCTCGAGATGGGAGAGACGGTGCGGGCGGCGGTGACGCTCAACATCGGCGGCGACCTGCGTGTCCGGGACCTGACGCTCAAACCCCTCCGGGATGCGGAGGGCAGGATCACCGGGGTCACCGGGACGGCCTTTGACGTGACCGAGAGGGACCGGGCGGAGACGGCGCTCCGGGAACGGATGAACGAGCTCCGGTGCCTGTATACCATCACGCGCCTCGTCGAGGTGCCGGGGATAACGCTTGACGGGCTCCTGCAGGCGGTTGCCGATACCCTCCCCTCCGGCTGGCAGTACCCGGACGACGCCGCGGTGCGGATCCGGGTCGACGACCGGGAGTACCGCCGGGGCGGGCCGGGAGAGACACCCTGGAGACAGGAGAGCCCGATCGTCGTCTGCGGCGCGAGGCTCGGCGAGGTCGAGGTCCGGTACCTCAGCAAGAAACCGGAGGCGGCTGAGGGGCCGTTCCTCTCGGAGGAGCGGATGCTGCTTGACGCCGTCGCGGAGCGGCTCGGCCGGATCATCGAACGGTTCCAGGCAGAAGCGGCGCTCCGGGAGAGCGAAGCAAAGTTCCGGGGGATCGCCCAGCGGAGCTTCGACCTCATCGCCACGTCCTACCTGGACGGGGGACTGAACTACATCTCGCCGGCGATGGAGCGTATACTCGGGTACCCGCCCGAGATGATGAAAGGGACCGACTGGGAGGACTACATCCTCCCGGTAAGCCTCCCGGTATGGGAGGAGGGGCGCCGGCGGGTGCTCCAGGGTAGATCGGTCGAGGGCCTCCAGATCGAGGTCAGGCGGAAGAACGGGGAGACCGCCGTGCTGGAGGTGAATGGGTCGCCGATCATCGAGAAAGGGGTGACCGTGGGGTTCCAGGCCGTAGGGCGGGATATATCCGAGCGGGTCCTCTACGAGCGGCTCCGGGAGCAGGCCCTCGACCTGAACGCGCGAAACATAGCGCAGTTCGCCGTCCTTGCCGACCACGTCCGCCACCCGCTCCAGGTGATCATGGGGGTCGCGGACCTGCTCGATGATGCGGAGACCGCAGAGATACTCAGTGAGCAGGTCAAAAGGATCAACACGCGGATCAGCGAGCTCGACCGCGAGTGGGTGGAGTCGCGGAAGATCCGGGAGTTCCTGAAGCGCTACGAACTCTGAAGCCTCATCCCCGCCGCCGCTTCTCGTCGCGGGGGTGGCGCACCGCCGGTATGGCCCCCCGGATTGCGGCGAGCGCCTCCGGCAGGAGCGTGCCTTTCTTCCCGACGACGTCGGCCGCCCGGATGGCGGACGGGTGTGCGGCAAGAACGTAGCTCTCGGCGAAGAGGTCGAGCCCGCCCCGGGCGAAGTCGTTGAGCGAGAGCGGGACCGAAGGTCCGTCGGAGGACGGGCTGCTCGAAACCGGGCAGACGATCAGGCCCCCATCCTCTCCTGCCGCGATGACCACCACCGGCCGAACCTTCTCTTCGCCCAGGCCCCCGATACGCACGGGGGCCAGGAGAACGTCTCCGCCGACGTACCGCCCCATGGGCATAGAGGTTGGCTCCCAGAACCGATAAGAGAATTGATCCGTGCCGGCGGCCCGGTACGGAAACCGCCGGGAGGACGCTTCAAAACAGCGGAGGAGTCTCCCGCTCCCCCGGTGTGTCTTACGGCGCCGGGCCTTTCACTTTCCCGGCCTGCTGCTTCTCACGGTCATTCTTCCGGTCATTCTTCCGGTCTTTCTCCTTCACCTTCGCGGCATCGGCAGACCCGTCGCCGTTCCCGTTCTTCTTCCCGTTGCCCGGGTTGATCACGGATACGGCACTGCTGCCGGCAACCGAGACGTTACCGTTCTCCGTCGCGACGCTCCCGGCCACGGTCAGGTTGCCGTCGCCCGCGGCAAGGTCGAGGTCCGCCCGCCGGTACTTCAGGATGAGCGTGCCGCCGTCCTTTGCGCAGACGTTGACCTTCTCCGGCATCGCGTCTCCGATCGTAAACTCCGTGAGATCCGCTGCAGCCACGTCCCTGCGGTCGGCATCACCGAACCCGAGCCAGCCCGCAAGGCTGACGAAGATGGTCATGATACCGTTGCTCTTCTGGTTCAGGGTCTTTGGGGCGGCCTTCACCTCCACCGGCTGCGGGGTTGCGGTCACGTTCAGGGTGTCGCACGCGAGGGTGCCCGTGGCGTTGTTCATGACCTGTACCGTGACGGCGTAGGTGCCGGCGGCAGGGTAGGCGCAGGTGCCCCGGACCGTACCGTTGTGGTCGTCGTCGCGGACGACCTCCGCCTCCGTCGTCGCCGTGCTCCAGTCGATGGAGGCTGAGATGTTCAGCGCCCCGGCGGGATCGGTGTCGTTGTAGGTTGCAAGGATGGTCACCGGCTCACCGGCGAGCACTGTGCGGTCGCCCCCCGCATCGACGACAAGGGCGGCCTGCACGGCAGGAACCGCCACGGCGATGACGAGGAGGAGCGAGAAGATCCGGATTGTTGTATCGCGTCTCATGGGAACTCGTCTCCGGTAACTACTGGATAGGGCTCCCTATTTGATTGCATTGAGCTTCCCGGTTCAACCGATCGCCCCGTGAGTGCAGAGCCGCTCCCGCATCCCCGTCCCTGTAGAAGAATCCCCGGACGGCTCTTCGGTCCCCACCCCCGCCCGGCCTCCGGCCTCCTCCCCCGCCCCCGCGGGGCGGGGGCAGTGCTCGCGATAGCCGGTAGAAAGCCGTGCCCCGGGATACACCGGTCATGCACCGGTCCAGGCCGGACGGCAGACCGGATCCGTTGTCTCCGGGCCTGTCTCCTCCCCGCCCGGCGCCGGGCGTGTATCCGTCGTATGAAACCCGATCGGCGCTACCGGGTCCTGAGCATCGCTGCCATAGTGATGAACGGGGGCACGATAACGATGATCGGCACCTTCATACCTCTCATCGCTACGGGAACGCCGCCTATACCCGGAGCATTCGAGCGTTCACCGCGACGATCACGGTGCTTGCGCTCATCAGCACCGCCCCGGCCGCCGGGGTGAGAAGGATGCCGGCACCGAAGAGCACGCCGGCGGCGAGCGGGATGGCGACGGCGTTGTAGCCGGTCGCCCAGAGGAGGTTCTCGAACATCTTCCGATAAGTCTTCTTCGAGAGGTCGATGACCGCCGTCGCATCCCGGGGGTCGTTTCGGACGAGGACGATATCGGCGCTCTCCACGGCCACATCGGTCCCCGCCCCGATGGCGACCCCGACGTCCGCCTGCACGAGCGCCGGGGCGTCGTTGATCCCGTCGCCCACCATCGCCACCCGGTAGCGGCGCTGCACCTCCCGAACTTTCGCGGCCTTCTCGTGGGGCAGGACCCCGGCGAAGAACTCATCGAGATCGAGTTCCCCCGCCACCCACGCGGCGACGTCATGGCTGTCGCCGGTGAGCATCATGCACCGGATGCCCATCTCCTTGAGCCGCCGGACAGCCTCCCCGGACTCCGGCCGGATGATATCCGCAAGCGCGAGCCCTCCCGTAAGCCGACCGTCTTCGAGGAGGAAGACGACGGTCTTGCCCTGCCGCTGGAGCGGTTCGACCCGCCCGTCCCCGGTCGTCATCCCCCGCTCCGCGAGGTAGCCGGGGCCGACCACCCCGACCGGCCGGCCGGCGATCTCCCCTTCCACACCCTTCCCCGGTATCGCCCGGAAGGTGTCGAGCGGGAGGAGGGAGAGACCCCGTTCCTCCGCGCTCCGGACGACGGCGCGGGCGATCGGGTGTTCGGAGTGCGCCTCCACCGACGCCGCCGCCCTGACGACGTCGTCTTCCGTGGCGCCGCCGAAGGTGAGGATATCCGTGACCCCGAACCTCCCCGTCGTGAGGGTTCCGGTCTTGTCGAAGACGACCGCCTGGAGGTCTTTCGCCCGCTCGAATGCGCTCCGGTCACGGATGAGGAGCCCTGAATGGGCGGCAAGGGCCGTCGAGACCGCGACCACGAGCGGGACGGCGAGGCCGAGTGCGTGGGGGCAGGCGATGACCATCACGGTCGCGGCCCGCTCCACCGCAAACCCGGCGCCCGCCCCGAGGGCGAACCACGCCGCAAACGTCACCGCGCCGACCGAGAGGGCGATCACCACCAGGAGGAGCGCCGCCCGGTCGGCGAGATCCTGGGTCCGCGTCCGGCTCTCCTGTGCCTTCCGGACGAGGTCGATCACCTGGGCGAGGTAGGTCTCCGCGCCCGTCTTTTTGACCTCGACGACGATCGAGCCCTCACCGTTGATCGCCCCGCCGATGACCGCATCCCCGGATCGCTTCTCGACCGGCCTCGACTCCCCGGTGAGCATCGCCTCGTTGACGCTCGTCGCTCCTTCGATGACCACGCCGTCTACCGGCACCTTCTCCCCCGGGCGGACGAGGACCCGGTCACCCGGGGTGAGCCGGTCCACGGGCACGTCGTCCGTCCCTCCGTCCCGGACCAGGTGCGCCTCCGACGGCATGACCCTGACAAGCTCCTCAAGCGCCCTCGACGCCCCGAGGACCGAGCGCATCTCCACCCAGTGCCCGAGGAGCATGATGTCGATCAGGGTGGCAAGCTCCCAGAAGAACCCCTCCCCGCCGACGACACCGAGGACGACCGCCGAACTGTAGGCGTAGGCGACGGTGATCGCGACGGCGATGAGCGTCATCATCCCGGGCATCCGCGCCCGGAGTTCGCGCACGATCCCGGCGAGGAACGGCCAGCCGCCGTAGAGGTAGACGGCGGTCGCGAAAGCGAGCAGAAGGTAGTCCGAGTCCGGGAAGGTGACGGGGATCCCGGGGATTGTGCGGATCGGCACCGAGAGGAGGAGGATCGGGACCGTCAGGATGACCGATACGACGAACCGCAGCCGGAAGTCCTCGAGGGCATGGCGGTGCTCCGCACCGTGCCGGTGGGTCTCCGGCGGTTGCTCCTTGCCCGCCTCCGCAGGGTGCGTCTCGTGGTGCCCCCCGGGCGCCCTGTGGTTCGTATCAGTCCCCCCGCTCCAGTTCTTCCTTGCGCTTCCGGAACTCCTCGTCATCGATCTCGCCGCGCGCGTAGCGTTGCCGGAGAAGATCCATCGCCGTATCGCCGGCCCCGACCGGCTGCACGCCCCCGGGCTCCCGGATAATCAGATAGAGGATGAGGAAGGCGAGCCCAACCATGGGGAGGATGACGAGTACGAACCAGAGCAGGCCGTTCATTCCCCGGCGGTTTGCATCCCGGTAGACCAGGATGCCGGCGACGAGGAAGACAAGCAGCCAGAGGAGCATCATGCCCCAACCGAAGAACGGGAACACGGGCCATCCTTCAAAAATGTGGTGACCGTCCCGGTAGGGGTGCATGAATCCATCCATGGGGTGGAGTGCTCTCCCGGGAACGTAAATATACCGGCCGTCCCGGGTGCGGGGGACCTCCCTCACCATACCCTGCCCGGGGCATCCGGGCGCGCGTACCCCCGTTGGATCGTGGGCGCCCGCCGGATGAAATAAATAGGTTTATAAGCACGGGAGCAGTAGCATACTTCTCGTAGTCGGACAAATCCGCCCACAGGAGTTTCAGAACATATCAAATTCCCCTGAATCAGGCTCAAATCTGTTTGAATCGCGCGGGAATGTTTTATCTGTACTGGAGATAAAAATAACCTGAAGTGAAAAGAAGATGGTCCCGGCCAATGCACGAACCTACGCCTCTCTACGGTAGCATCAGCGCGCTCTCCGCCATCCTGGATGAACTCGATGAGGGGCTGCTCGTCGTCGGTCCCGACAACCGGGTAGCCTGCGTCAACAGACACCTCCGGCACGTCCTTGGTATCGACCGGGATGCGTCCGGCGGGGTCGATGCGGACCAGTTCGTCCGCCGGACCCTGGCGCCGCGGATCGCCGAAGAGTCGTGCAGGGCGAAGCTCCTTGAGTTCTTCTCCGGCCGTCCGCGGCCTCTCGATGCCCTGTGCACGGTCTCGACGTCCGGCGGCGAGGACGACCGGGTCTGCTGCTCGTGCAGGGCCGTCGAGAGCGGGCCGTTCCGGGGTATGCGGGTTGTCCGCCTCTCACCCGGCCCGCCCGGTCTCCGGGGGAATTCTGTCTCCGGCACCGCCGGGCGGAAGTGGATTGGCGAGATCCTGCGGCAGAACGATGACTGGTACCGGTTCCTTGTCGAGAACCTGAACGAGGGGATCGCGCTGGTCGACAGGGAGGGCGTCGTGGTCTTCGCCAACAGGAGACTGGCCGAGATCCTCGGCTGCCCGGCCGCCGAGGCCACCGGGGCGCCGGGCTCGCTCTTCCTCGACGAGGAAGATGCCGGGTACATGCGGGACTACCTGCAGAACCCGGACAGGTCCTCGCACGAGGTCTTTGAGATCGACCTGGTCCGCAAAGACGGTGCCCGCATCCGTGCGCTGGTGGCGACCACCCCGGTCATCGATGCCTCTGGCGCCTGCCGCGGGTTCCTTGCCGGGGTCCTGAACATCACCCAACGGAAGCAGATGGAGCTGCAGTTTGAGGAGAGCGAGGAGAAATACCGATCGCTCGTCGAGCTCTCGGCCGAGACGACCCTGATCCACCGGGACGGTATCATCACCTACATCAACCCCGCCGGCGTGAGGCTTCTTGGCGCGTCAAGCCCCGGGGAGGTCGTCGGGAAGACTGTCTTTGATTTCATCCACCCCGAATCCCGGGATCTCATCAGGTCCTTTACCGCCCGGGACCTGCAGGGGGAAGAGACGCCGCTCATCGAACTGCCGGTCGTCAGGCTTGACGGGACGACGGTCCTCGTCGAGGGGCGGGGCACCCGGGCGCTCTTTGCGGGGAGACCCGCCGTCCAGGTCGTCATGCGGGACATCACCCACCGGAAGCAGGCGGAGGAGCGGCTGCAGGCAAGCAACCGGCACCTCCTGCTGCTCAACAGGATCATCGGCACATCCGCCCTGGCTAAAACCCCCGACGAACTCCTGGAGACGGTGCTCAACCAGGCGCTCGACCTCCTCGGCTACGACGGCGGCGGCGTCTACCTCGCCGAACCCGGGCGGGGCGGGATCGCGCTCCGCTACGAGCGGGAGATGCCGGGGGGGTGCCTGGAACGGGCCGGGGGTTTCCTCAAGGCGCCATGCGCCAAGGCCCTTGCCGCCGGGGTTCCCCATTACCTCGAACGGGGCAGTGACCCGGACAGCCCCGCATCCCGTCTCCTCCGCGACATCGGGTTTGCCGCACTTGCCTGCATCCCGGTCATCGTCGAATCCGACGTCGCCGGGGTGCTCCTCATCGGGAGCAGGGACCGGCAGTCCTTTCCTCCCGGAGAGCGCGCACTCCTCGAGGCGATCGGCCGGGAGATCGGGGCGGGCATCCTGCGGGGGATGCTCCACCAGAGGCTTGAGGCGGCGAACCGGGAGGCGAACCTCTACCTGGATATCCTCACCCACGATATCCGGAACGCCGACAACGTCGCGAACATCTACGCCGATCTCCTCATCGACGAACTCGACGGGGAGGCGGCCAAGCATGCCAGGAAACTGAAGGACGGGATCCGGAAGAGCATCGAGATCACGGCAAACGTCGCCACCATCAGAAAGATCCACGAGAGCCGGGCCGGCCTTGCGCCCGTCGACCTTGATGCCGTCATCAGAAACGAGATCGAGCACTTCCCCGACCTCTGCGTCCGCTACGACGGGTTGCCCGTGGAGGTCTTCGCCGACGACCTTCTCCCCCAGATCTTCACGAACCTCATCGGCAACACCGCAAAGCACGGCGGGCCGGGGGTCAGGGTCGCCGTGGCGGTCGAGAGCCTGGATGAGGGGACCGTCGTCGTCACCGTCGCCGACACCGGCCCCGGTATCCCGGACGAGATGAAGGGGGCGATCTTATACCGGTTCGAGCGGGAGAACGGTAGAAGGGGGAGCCAGGGCCTCGGCCTCTCGATCTGCCGGATGCTCGCCGCCCGTTACGGTGGCAGGATCTGGATCGAGGACCGGGTGGCGGGACACCCGGAGGAGGGTGCCGCGTTCCGGTTCACCCTCCGGAAGGCCGGCGGGGGCAGGGGGGCGTGAGGCCCCGGGGAGCCTTTCCCCGAGGATCTCCCCGGGTCCGGGCGTTTATCTCTCCGCCATCGCCTGCAGGATCGACATAATCCCGGGTTTTGCCTTTCTCCGTGTCCTTGAGCAGAAGTCGTCCATCTCGATATCGGTGGGGTCGTACAACTCTTTATTCATCCGGTCGGTGATCTCGTCGAATATTCGCCGGTAAGCGACACAGTGAGGATCGACACCGCGGATCTCGCCGCCTGTCGGCGCTATCGCGTTGTAGGGGCACCCACCCCGGCAGTACCTGATATGGGGGCATCCTCCGCATTCGCGGTCGACGTACTCCTTGAACTCCTGCATGAGCCTCCCGGCGTCCGACCGGGCGAGGTCTTCGGGTGTGGGGCGGTCGTAGACGTTACCCATCACGTACCCCGGCATCCCGACAAAGCGGTAGCACGGGTATATGCTCCCGTCCGGCCCGACGGCCAGGGTGGTTCCCATGCAGTCAACGAACGTGCAGACGGTGCCGTGCCGGGTAAATACGCACCTGCAGAGGTCGTTGATGTTCATAACCTCGATCCTGTTCAGGTTCTCCAGGTACTTATCGAGGAGATACACCAGCAGTTCCCCGTATGCTTCGGGTTCGAGCGCCCACTCTTTCGGGTTCTCGTTCCGGAGAGACGGCAACGCCGGGTGCAGTTTGAGGGGGAACCTGTTCTGCAGGAAGAAGTTGAAGATCTCTTCTTTATGCTCGACCGACCGGGAGGTGAACGTGCAGATGAACCTGACCTCAAGCCCGTTTGCCCGTGCAATCTCGTAGCCCCGCATGGTCTTTTTAAAGTAGCCCTCTCCCCTCTGCAGGTCGTTGATTGCCTCGGGGCCGTCGATGCTGGAACCGACGGGGATATCATATTGGGCAAGTATCTGAGCCAGCTCCGGGGTGAGCCTCCAGAGGTTGCTCTGCAGGGCGAACGTCGGTGCGAGACTGGCGAGGCCCTCGGAGAGGATGGGGAGGGCCTGCCGGTAAAAGTCCGCGCCGGCAAGGAGCGGTTCTCCCCCGTGGAAGGTGATGGTGACCTGGTCGGACCGGTAGTCTTTGAGCCATTCCGCTATCTCCCGGACCGTCTCTATACTCATCCTCGGGGAGTCTTCGTCCGAGCTCCAGCAGTAACGGCATCTCGAGGGACAACCGAGCGTGGGTATGATCATGACGTGAAAAGGGCTCTTCATTACACCGAGGTTCTCTTCGATGAGTTTAAAACGTGTTGATATACCTTTCGATATCCGCGACCCGGGCAGGTGTAGCCGTCCGGATAAATGAGGTCCTGCTGCAGAGGTATCAGGCCGGTCTGCCCTGCATGCACGATCCAATCACCCATGAACCGATCGCGCTGCCGGAGGCGCCCGGGACGACGCGGCGGGCCGGGGGCGCGACGAGCGGGAGGGGCCGGGGGAGCGGCGGCCTCTCCTGCACCTGCGGGTTCGATCGTCGCCGCACCCGGGATGCGCCACCCTCATGGTCCGCTGCAGGGGAAGAACCCGGGGAGGAACCGGATGCTGCCCGGTATCTCCCGGAACCATTTTCGCCTCGTCCTCCGTATGCATGGATGAGGAAGAAGAATGGACTTTTCCGAGTGCGTGAAGTTTGCAAACGAAAACCCGGTGACCTACATTGCGACCACCGACGGCGACCAGCCCCGGGTCCGGGCGTTTGCCATGTGGTTTGCCGATGCGACCGGGTTCTATTACCATACCGGGACCCCGAAGGCCGTCTGGCGGCAGCTCAAGAAGAACCCGAAGGTCGAGCTCTGCTTCTACTCGCCCGCGGGTACGGGGACGATGATGCGGGTCGCAGGAGAGGTCGAGTTCCTCGATGACGCTTCCCTGAAGAACCGGCTTGTTGGGGAGCGCCCGTGGCTCCTCCAGATCGGGGTCTCCGGCCCGAGCGACCCGAAACTCGCCGTATTCCGCGTGGCCCACGGCGAGGCGTACTTCTGGACGATGGAGCAGAACATGCGGGAGAGTGAGGCGCCCCGGGTCCGGTTCTGAAAAATCTCAGGACTCTTACCGGTCCTTTTTCATCGCCTCCGCCTTCAGGTCTTTGGGCATCAGCTCGACGGCGTACCGGAGCGCCGTCCGGGGCATGGCCTTCTTGTTTGCCATGATGTAGGAGAAGACCTCGTCCGTGTGCTTCCTGCTCGCCTCCTTGAGGAGCCACCCGTAGCCTTTTCGCACCATGTCGTCCTTATCGGTGAGGAGGAGATCGGCGATCGCGAGAGCGTCGGCGAGGAAGATCCCGCGCTTTGCGGGCACGACCAGCGAGACCGCCGCCGCCCGCCGCAGCCAGCGGTTCTCCGACTGCGTCCAGCGTTTCAGTTCCTCGATCTCGCCGGGGTATCGCACGATGAGATCGCCGACGGCATGGTTGCAGAGGCTGTCGCAGGCGGCCCAGTTGGTGATGTAGGTATCGATCCAGTGCCGGAAGACGGCAATATCGTCGGGCTCGTAGCGGTCCGCGAGCAGCGGAGCCCACGCGGATACCACGAACGCCTCCTCCATCATCCCCGATCCATAGAGGTCCTCGCAGAGGGCGAAGATATCCTTTTTCTCGCGGGGTTTGACCTCCTTCCAGTACTTCTTTGCGATTGCTGTTGCGGTCGCGGTCTTCATCCCGTAGCACCGGACCTCCTCCTTGAAGAACCGTTGCGCGTTCTCGCGGATTGCGGGGTCCGCGTGCGCCGTGAACTCCTGCCGGATCGTTTCGATGACCGGGTCCATATGCAGGTGTACGGAGGGCCGGGAGATAAACGATCCGGCAGGCGGGGCTCCGCTACCGTCTTTGGCGGTCCGATGACCGCTCTCTCCCGAGGTACCGCTCGATATGCGTCTTCCTGATCCCCGCATCAAGCAGGCACCGGAAGACCTCTTCCCGCCCGGCAGTCGCGATCTCGCGCTTCGCCCTCCGTAGCGCCTCGATCTCGGCCCGGTACGGGAGTTCCCTCGGCCCATCCGTCAGGCGCCGGAGTTCCGCTGCACCGCACCCGGTCGCGGCGACCCCCTCCTCCGGGCACATGACAATCCGGCACGCTCCGGCAACATACGCGATCCGCCGCCACCCCTCTTCCCAGTCGATCACCGCGTAGGATGCCGGGGAGCAGTCGAGGGAGACGTAGGCCTTCCCGGCGACTACATCCGCCATCATGCCGTAGTGACCGGTGACGATGCACGCCGCCGGGAGGTCAAAGAGCCAGACCCGGTTGGCGAGAGGTGCGTGGGCCACCACGACATCGACCGGGCCCACGGGCGATCCGGCCATCCTCCTCTCCTTCCCGGTGGGGACGCCGAAGCATATGCCGCAGACGTCCCGCACCTTCCCCGATATTTCGTGGAGGAAGGGGTTCGCTTCCGCCGCCTCCCGGACGCGGCCGTAGGTGCCCATCGCATTGTCGTTGTTCCCCTCGACGACGACGCAGTGTCTCCCCGCCGCTGCAATATCTCCAAGGAGGCCGAGGAAGAGCTCCGTCTCATCGAGCCTTGAGCGCGCGCACCGGTCGTAGGCGGCATCCCCGGCGAAGACGACGATATCCGGGTCCGTCTCCTCGACCAGGCGGAGGAACGAGTCGGGGTTGACCCGTCCGCCGCCGGGCGAGCCCCGATCCCTCGTCCCCCACGAAAGATCGCTGAATGCGAGTATCCTCGTCGGAGGCATGGGCCCGGGGTTGGGCTCCGGGGGTGGTAGGTCTCGCGGTCGTGGTCGGACGGTGTCTTTTGCCGACCCGGAACGGTTCTTGAGAGGAAGGGATTCCGCCCCGGTAGACGTTCTCACAAATTGCGCCGCTCACACGCCCTCGGCGCCTTCTCCTGCCGGTTGCCCGTCGTGCGATCCGGTATTGCTCCGGGTACTGCACGATCAGGTTCCCGACGGCGTGCGGTCGGTCCCTGTCGGCACTGCGAACGCGCTACGGTTCCCCCTGCCGCCGGGCCGGTACAGGCCTTTCGGCACCAGGAGCTCGAATCGGGCGCCTTCTCCCGGCACTCCGGTCTCCCTGATGGAGAGACCGGTGATGGCGAGGATCTCACGGGCGAGGAACAGTCCAAAGCCGGTGTTTTTGTAGTACCTCCGCTCGAAGATGCTCTCCTTCTCGGTCCCGGGAACACCCTCCCCGTCGTCTTTGCAGACGATCAGCAGGCAATCATCCTCCTGGAGCGTAGAAAATCCAATTCTCGTGAGGTTCCCCCCGTGCCGGAGCGCGTTCTCCACGAGGTTGTAAAAGACCCTCTCAAGGAGCGGATCGGCAAAAATCTCGATCTCGCCAATATCCACCGAGAGGTGTACCGGTTCCGGGGCAAGGGGTCCCGTCGCCCGCAGGATCGTCGTCTCGACGTCCTGCCACCGGGGCAGATGGACGCCGATCTCCTGGTACTCCCTGGTGAAGGTGATCTGGTGGCGTGCCATCTCCCCTGCCGCCTCCATCTTTCCGAGGTAATCGAGGAGGAGCCGGTCGGACGTCGATTCTCTGGCAAGCTGGATGTAACCGAGGACCACGGTGAGCTGGTTGAGGACGTCGTGCCGGGTGATGCTCGATAAAAGATTCAGCTTTTTGTTTGCCAGCCTGACTGCTTCCTCTGCTTTCTTGCGATGCGTGATGTCGCGAGCTACGCCCACCGTTCCGATGACCGTTCCCGAATCGTCCAGGATGGGCGACCGTACCGTCTCAAGGATAAACCGATTGTCTCTCACGTCAACGAAGTTCTCTTCGACGATCACCTGCGCCCTGCCTGCCATCACCTTCCGGTCGCCCTCTTTGAACGCCTTTGCCGCCTCTGCGCTGACTACGGTACCGATGGGATTACTCGTCAGGCACTCCGGTTCCACTCCCAGTGCATCAGCGAACGCCTTGTTTACTGCAATATACCGGGAGTCAGCATCTGTCAGCCAGGCCATGTCCGGGATATTGTTGATGAAGGACCTGAGTTCGGTGTTCTTCTTCCGCAACGACTCCTCCATCCGCTTACGTTCGGTGATATCCATGATTGAGGCAATACTCTGTCTCGTTCCCGGGGAGACCACGATGCTGACGATGACATCAAGCACGTTCCCGTCCCTGGTGACGACCTTTGCTTCGTACTCGTGGGGTACGGTCGAGTCGTTCCGGCCTCCCTCCTGGTGATGCGCAGGCAGCATCTCCCGGTAGTTCTCCTGGACGAGATCGACAAATTTCATCCTGTTCTCGATCTCTTCGCGTGCGTACCCGGAAATTTTCTCAAAGAACGAGTTGACAAGGGATATCGTACCGTCATCCTCGATGACGGCCATGGCGGTGCCCGTGTACTCAAAGAGCGTCTGGTACCTCTGGATGAGGTCCTCCGAGGTCTTTTTGAGGAGCGCGTGGACGGCGGCACGGTCCCGTATCGCAAGGTCGTAATTTGCCGCGAGGCGGGCCATGCGGCTCTCGGCCCTGTTGAGCGCCGTGATGACGCTCTTGCGCTCTTCCGGAGAAAGTCCGTCGAGGAGAGGCTGGAGCGCCTCCTGAAGAAATTTCAGGTGGTTCATGTCAGGTCGTCATTGAAGTCGATCAGGGCAATACAGAGGGTCTCGTTGTAGAAATCGCATTCACCCATCCTGTTGTTCCCGATCTCACCATAGGTGAAAAGGCCAATCACCGGGACGTTCCAGAGGGCGGATGCTGCCTGTGTCTCATCTGCCAGCATTGATCCTGCGGCGATGCGCCTTGCATAGCAGGAAAAGAGCAGGACAAGGTCGGCCCGCGGATGCTCCGCGTGAAAGTCCTCCATCTCCCGGATCGATTTCTCGATGATCTCGTACCCAAAGGAGCTCGAGAACCGCACTTTCGCCCCCTGCGGGAGGGAGCCTGCAAAGGTGAGCGACCCCCTGCCGGTATCGACCGAGAGGAACGTGCGGATCACTTCGGTACCGTCGGGTCTTCTGGCGAGGAGAGGGAACGTCACCCCGAGTTTCTGAAGCGCCTCGCCGTTCAGGTTGAGGTAATCCTTGTAGATATCGGTGGCGGGGCGATCGTTGATGGTGTAGACGACGTTCCCCTCAGACGAGGTGACCACCATATCCATGCCTACGCCGACCCATCCGCTGCATGTCGTACCGTCGACCCGCACCTTTGAACGGTCGAATACGACGGCGACAGCCCCGTCCGTGGAGTAACCCCGGTCGGAGAAGACGTAGGTCTCCGTAAAATTGCCGTCGTCACCAGCGAGACCGCCAACGATCGGGGTATTCTTCGGGCAGATCGCCTTGATACCCCTGACAACCGTCTCCGCGTCGTTCTTCAGGCCAGATATCCCAACGATGAACGCGGGATCTTTGAAGGTGTTCATGCCCCAGGACCCTATCCGGTTCCCGAGTTCGAGAGCTGAGTCCCCGTTCCTCTCAAAAAGTGCAACGGCAGACTGCGAGGGGTCGAGGTCCGCGAACCAGCAGGCGGCCGACTGTTCGAGGTCCGAGGACTCATCCGGGGTCATGAGGATCTCACCTGCGGTCGAACAGCCAACGATCGGGATATCCAGCGGCGAGACGGCGGCGACGATCTCGGGGATGCCGAGTGCTACCGAAGAGAAGATGATCCCGATCGTCGGATGAAACTCGCTGCTACCGTTGACTCGTTCCACGATCTCCTCGGGAGAGTACGCCGCAAAACAGATCGATTGGGGCATGTGGTTCAGCTATGTGGTACCTGCGTCTTCAAAGACCTTCTGATATCCGATTGCACCGTCCATGCACCTGGAAGAGTCCCTCGATATCGAGGTAAGTCCCCTCTTCGCCGCGGTACCTGTGACGGTTCACCTCGACGGCCGCCTTCAGGCAGAGGGGCAGGTGTCGGTCATAGATCAGTCCCCGGGGTAAATATGAAGACGCCTTTGTTGTAGTGCTTCTACCCGTTACCCAGTAAGGAAAATAGGGTGTCCCAGGGTATTTCCTGCAGATCCACCCCGTTTTCTTCCCGGTTCACTGCTGTTCACTCCCCCGGCTTTTGAATCTCTGGAAAGGGAAATGCGATGATGAGGACAACAGTATCCATTGCTCTCTGCATTTTCCATCATCGCCGCAGGATGCACGGGATCGGTACCGACGACTCAGCCGCTGGTGAATATCACCGGCTCCCCGGTCCAGACGGTGCACGTCGGGGAACGACACCGGCCGGAAGGCGGTATGCGCCCGGTCGCTCATCAGAGGTGAACTCCGCCGCCCGGTCGAACCCCGTGTTCTCCTCATACCACTGCGGCCGGCGGGAGGACCATGCCGGCACCCTCACCTCGCAGATCCGCTCGGTTGACGGGAAGTAGGGCTTGATGTCGAGCACCGGCGTGCTGTCGTCGGCATCGATATACGCGACCCCGACGATGCCCGCGGCGGTATCGACGCCGAGCACCGGGAGCGCCGGGAGCACCGGGAGCGCGACCGGGTGGCAAAGATCCCGATCGTCTCCGGGCCTTTTGTATAGGGTTTCGTGCAGGTGGTCTCACTCCGGCGCCCCTTCGTATCGACCCGGTCGCACCACCAGAGGATGAGTTTATGGCTGAAGCCCAGAAGTCCCCAGGAGAGCGGGTCGGAACGGTTCGGCGATCTCGATTGGAAACGATCCTTTGTCGGCATGCACGGTGCCGACAGGTGTTGCACTGAATGTGCGTGCGTCCATCGAAGCTCCCTTCCTGATGACTCAATGGTGAGCGCAACAGGGGAAAAAGGGTGTGACTCTTCCCCGGGGGAGGGGTCACGGGAGATACCCATCCACGCACTCGAGGAACCGCTCCACGGTCGCCGTCGAGTAGGGGCCTTCCTCGTAAGCCGTCGCGATCGTCAGGCTGCCGCGGAAGGTCGAGGCCGTCATCAGGAACCCGTAGGGCCAGCAGACGCAGGGGAGGTATTGGAGATCGAGAAGGTCGAGCATCGTCCCGTCATTCCCGGGAACGGGGAGGTAGTCGCCGGGGTCGAAGATGCCGAGGTTCGAGAAGACCGGGTTCTTCAGGCCGGACGAGAGGTACCGCTCGTTCATCTCCTCAAAGAACGCCCGCACCGCCGGCATCCCGCCCGCCATGATCCCTCCGTAGAAGAGGATGGCCGATAGACCGGGGGTCCCCGCCTTGCGGCGGGCGGTTACCTCCGTCACCTGGCCGATGATCTCCTCCAGTCCCGCTCCCTCGTCCACGGAGAGGGTGGCCTCGTAGGCGACGGAGAGGTTCACGGGCAGCCCCTCCCCGTGGCACCCGGGGTATCTCCTCCGGAGATCGGCCGAGGTCAGGATCGACCGGGGCGCACCCCTATCGGAAGGATCGTCCCTGACCCTCAGCAGGGCGAGGAAGAAGGCAGCGATGAGGACGTCGTTCACCGTGGCGCCGTGCTCCCCGCCGAAGGCCTTTATGCGCCCGAGCCGTTCGGGGGCGAGCGTCCGTGAGGCGATCCGGGGCGTCCCCCTCCCGGTCCGCTCGGCGGGGAAGCGCCACCGGTCGACGAAGGGTTCCTCCTCGGCAAGCGCCCGCTTCTGCTCCTCTTCAGAGTAGAGCGCAAGGATCTGGTCCGTGCCCCGGTCGTGGGGCTCGCGGGGGAAAGGCCGGTAGTCCGGGTCCGCCATCACCCCCCGGTAGGCGGCAAAGACCTCGCGGGCGAGGAGCATGGCGCCGGCAGCGTCGCAGAAACCGTGGTGGCAGGTGACGGCGACGATATCGCCCTCCGCCCTCCGGTAGAGGCCGACCCGCACCTGCGGCCCGGCGCGGACGTCGAGCGGCGGCGGAGGCAGGTTCTCCCCGGCCGGGACGAGGACGAACGCCCCCTCCCACTGCTCCTCCGGGATCTCCTCCCAGAAAGGCTGGCCGTCAACCTCTGCAAACCTGGACCGGATGTAGGGGTTGGATGCGATCAGCCTCTTCGCCGCCTCCCTCATGATATCGCCGTCGATCTCGCCGTTGAATGCGAAGAGGACGTGCATCGTGGGATCGTATATGCGCTCGAAATAGACGTTAAAGACGTCAAAGGCGGGTGCGGGATGGCGGGCCGGCGAGGGAGACATGCTCTTAAGAATCTCTTTGTTCCGGGATAACTGCTTTCGTCTCGGGCACCCACCGGGTTTGCAAATGTTTTTGGGCAGGAACCGGTTAGAAGATACTACCGCGTGCCGGGCGGAACCGGATGCGAGGAGACCTGCGATGAAGAGAAAGATCATCGATATCGACGAGGAGAAGTGCACCGGGTGCGGGCTCTGCATACCCGACTGCCCGGAAGGAGCGCTCCAGGTCATCGACGGGAAGGCACGGCTCGTGAGCGACCTCTTCTGTGACGGGCTCGGCGCCTGTATCGGGACATGCCCGGAGGGGGCGATCCGCGTCATCGAGCGAGAGGCCGTACCATACGACGAGAAGGCCGTGATGGCAACGATCGTGCCCCAGGGGGAAGCGGTCATCCGGGCACACCTTGAGCACCTCCTCGGCCACGGGGAGGAGGGGCTGTACCGGCAGGCGGTCGAGTACCTGACCGCGAACGGTATCCCGGTTCCCCCGCACGACACCGCGGGCGGCGGCCGTGCGGGTCCCGCTCCCGCCGCCCCGATGGCATGCCCGGGGTCCACGGCACGGAGCCTCCCCGAAGGAGAGGCCGGGGAGGCGGGGCGTGCCGGACGGGCGGAGCCGGCACTGCGGCAGTGGCCGGTCCAGTTGACGCTCGCGAATCCCGGGGCCGCTTACTTCGACGACGCGGATCTCCTCATATCCGGGGACTGCGTCCCCTTCGCCTACCCGGAGTTCCACCGCGACTTCCTGCAGGGGAGGGTCCTGCTCATCTTCTGCCCGAAACTGGACACGGACGTTGCCGGTTACGTCACCAAACTCGCCGAGATATTCTCGCGGCACACGATCCGGTCGATCACGGTTCTGCATATGGAAGTGCCCTGCTGCAGCGGGGTGCGGTACGTCGTGGACCGGGCCCTGGAGCGCTCGGGAAAGACGATACCGGTGAACGAGCAGACGATACTGATAACCGGGCGGGTCGCAGAGGAGGGAGAGAGGACGATCCGGCGCCGGCCGGGCCGGGGATGAGACCGATCATCCCCTCGTAGCGTCGGCAGTCTCCTCCGCAGATGACCGGCCCAGAGGAGCAGGTTCACTCAATCCGCCGGAGGCGCTGCCCCGTTCCTCGCGGGAGCGGAGTTTGAGCGCCGGACAGAGTCCGATCACCCGGAACCGCTGCACTCTTCGATCCGTTTCTCCTTGTTAGACCCGGCCTGCCGGGTTGCAGGGTGCCGATACCGGCGATGATCTCTATCTGGTCTCTGATTCTTATGGAACTACAGGGATATCTCTGGAATATGGGGGCATTGAGATCGGGGGCGATGTATCGATACGCCTGAATGTCGCGGGAGGTTGGGTTGTCTCTGCGCTCTGGGGAAGAAGACCGAGCGGCACTTTAAAGCAATCTGGTGGAAGAGAGATAGAGCAGGAGTGTGAGTGTGATGAAAACCCGCGCCGAAGTCCTCGACACCCTTCGGTCTCTGAAAGGCGAGTTGAAGGACCAGTACCATGTCCTGAGTATCGGCATCTTCGGATCGTATGCTCGCGAAGAACAAGGGGAGAGCAGTGACATCGACGTACTCGTTGAGTTCGGCCCCGAAGCGGACCTCTTTGATTATGTCGGGCTTTCACAGTATCTTGAAGAGAAACTCGGCTTGAACGTGGATGTCGTGCCGAAGGCGGCGCTGCGCCCGGAGCTCCGCACCCGGGTTACGCGGGACCTCCTCTCCGCATGAGAGCATACACTATCTACCTCGCGGATATTGCCGATGCCCTGGAGAAGATACAGGAGTTCACCGCGGGCATGACGTATGACGAATTTCTCCATGACGATAAGACCCAGAGCGCCGTCATCAGGAAGTTCGAGATCCTCGGCGAAGCGGCAAAACAGATCCCGGTGCCCGTCCAGGAGAAGTATCCTGCCGTCCCCTGGCGCGAGATGGCAGGGATGCGGGACAGGCTGATCCATGCGTATTTCGGTGTCGATACGATGCTTGTCTGGCGGACGGTCATCAACCGCGTCCCAGAACTCCGGCAAGGCATTCTCCGGATCCTCGAGCTGGAACACGGGAAGTGATCTGTTTCCGGCAACCGGCCCTTATGTCCCGCTGTTTTGAGTACGGCGCACGAGGCCGGGCAGGCTCGGGAGACCGGTCCGGCGCCGGACCCCTGTCACCGCCGCGAGACGTAGCGGTTCCCGTTCAGGTAGAACCGGAGGGGGAGGTCCGCCGCCTTCGTGATCCCAACCCGGGTCGTCCGGACGATCTCCCCCGGCGAGCCCTCCGGCCGCCTGCCGGGCAGGCTCTCGGGCGACCAGACCTGGAGAGGGCCGTCGAGAAGGGAGGTCCCGTCCAGGTCCATGGTGATCCCGAGCGCCTGCGTCAGTTTTCCCGGGCCGCTCGCGAGCGCGAGCGGGTCGTCCGTCCCCCGCCGCTCCCGCATACGATCGATCCCGGCAACCGGCTCGAGCGCCCGGATGAGGACCGCCTCGCCTGCGCCCTCCGGCCCGGTCACGACGTTGACGCAGGTGTGCAGCCCGTAGATCCGGTAGACGTAGGCGCGGCCCGCCGGCCCGAACATGGTCCGGTTCCTTGCCGTCTCCCCCCGGAACGAGTGGGCCGCCTGGTCGTCCCGGAGGTAGGCCTCGTCCTCGACTATCCACCCTATCGTTGTTCCCGCCCCGTCCCGGTGTACAAGCAGGCATCCCAGCAGATCCTTTGCGACGGTTATGGTATCCCGTTCGTAGAATGCGGGTGAAAGGATCATCGCATGCTCCCCTGCAAGGTCTCTTTCCTCCCCCCATCAAGGTTCCGGATGGGAGAAAGAAAAAGGGTGGAGCGTCAGCGCCGCCGGAGCAGCAGGAATCCTGCCGCGACGACCACGACGATACCGGCGGCTGCCGAAGAGCCCTCCGTGGCCTCTGCCGCCCCCGTTGCTCCCGGCGCTCCGGTCATGGCCGGTCGAGAATCTCCATCCGCACCGGAGGTCGACGGGGCTCTATCCGCCTCCTCCTCCGGCGTCCACCGCCCGCCTGTCGGTGACGATGCCGGCGCCAAAGCCGAAGAGACCGGAGGTCGAGAATTGGTCGATCTCGCCCCAGGCGGCGTCCGCGTCGGTGTAGTGGAGCGTCTCGCCCTCGAAGTCTCCCTTCGTCGTCAGGACGACCGAGTTGATATATTTTTGGTTCGTATGAAAATG
The DNA here is from genome assembly GCF_913757945.1 of Methanoculleus sp. 10. NCBI lineage: Archaea > Methanobacteriati > Methanobacteriota > Methanomicrobia > Methanomicrobiales > Methanomicrobiaceae > Methanoculleus > Methanoculleus sp. 10. The sequence goes on from NZ_CAJYDP010000009.1 coordinate 62,425, forward strand.
CCCCCCCTTTTTCATCCGGTATGCCTGTGGCCCCGCGGGCATCATGTGGTTCGTATGAAAATGCCCCCCTTTCGTATGAAAATGGCCCACGATCTTTTCATCCGGTATGCCTGTGGCCCCAGGGGCATCATGTAGTTTTTCCCGAGTGTTCTTTCGCAGTATCCTGTAAGGCTGATTTTCACAAATTTTTCGTGCCCGGCATCTATTTACATATGGATAAAATTATATTTCCCGCTCATCAACAATGATCCATGCTCGGCATCGTCCCGGATATCGCCCCGGAGGTCTTCTCCCTGGTCGTCGTCCCGGCGTTTATCTTCTTTGCGCGGATCTGCGATGTCACCATCGGAACGATGCGGATCATCTTTGTATCCCGGGGAATGAAGATGGTCGCCCCGGCCCTCGGGTTCGTCGAGGTCTTCATCTGGATCATCGCCGTCGGGCAGATATTCCAGAACCTCACGAACCCGCTCAATTACTTCGCCTATGCGGCCGGGTTTGCGACCGGAAACTACGTCGGGATGCTTTTAGAGGAGCGGCTCGCGATGGGGCTCGCCCTCATCCGGGTCATCACCCAGCGGGACGCAACGAACCTCATCGAGTACCTCCGCGGTGCCGGCTACGGGGTGACGGTCCTCGATGCCCAGGGAAAACAGGGGCCGGGCAAGGTCATCTTCTCGGTGATCAAGAGGAAGAACATCAAGGATGTGGAGAAGGCCATCCACGAGTTCAATCCCAAGGCGTTCTACTCGATCGAGGACGTCCGGCACGCGGCCGAAGGGACGTTCCCCATCGCCGTGCCGGGCCCGATCCCGCTCCACCGCCACAGGATTACCCGGAAGGGGAAGTAACGGGAGACGACGTCGCCCTCCTCACCGCCGGAACCGCTCCCCGGTATTCATGGAGACGACGCCCGAAACAACGATCACCGTGAAGGCGAGCCACGGCGCGCCGGCCACAATACCCCGGATGCCTGTAGCAGCCCGTCGGCCGCTATTTTCCTTAAAAGACCGGCTCGATCGCGGGGTTCATCGAGTCACCGTCACCTGGACCCTATCCGGGCGGCGGGGTTCGTGACGGCAGGATGAGACGGTGGTGGTTTACCGTCTCGCCGGGTACCCCCGGACGGGTGACAACTCGGCCTGGAGACGGCTCCGCCTGAATATTGGTCCACGATACGGGGATGATCTTTACTGTATCATACCGAATCACTGTAAAGTGATACAGTAAACCATCTACCGTAACGTTCTTCACCGTTACGGCAGTTAACAGTAATCATGGATCTCGATCGCCTCCTCACCCTTATCCGGGACGGTGAATCAGAGCGGGTTGAATTCAAGAGGGCGCCCTCAAGGACCATCCATCGCGAGATCGCGGCGCTGACGAACGCGGAAGGGGGTCATATCATCATCGGGGTCGACGATAGCAGCAACATCGTCGGGACCGACGTGAAAGCGGCACTTGAGATGGTTACGAGCGCTCTTTCATCGATCGTTCCGCCGCCGCAGATCACCACCCGTAAACTTTCCGTGAATGATAGGGATCTCCTCATCATCGAGGTGCAGAAGGGCACATCGCTCTGCTCCGTCGGTGGCGTCGTCTATATCAGGGTGGGCACCAGTATCCGCCCTCTTTCTATCCAGGAGATACTTATGCTCTCATCAGAGCTCGGGATCATCGCCTGGGATGGCGCGCCGGCCACCGATCTTGCGGATGCCGACCCCCACTGCATCGATTGGTTCTTTGAAGCCATCACACGATCCCGTGGAAAGGTTATCGCCGACGAGGATCGCAACCGCTACCTCCGTAGCGCCGGCGCCGTGAGAGACGGGATGCTCACCAACGCAGGCATCCTCTTCTTCACCGACGCCGGCATGCAGATCCCCCATGCTAAAATCCGCATGATCCGAATGGCGAACGATGAACCGGTGTGGAGCCGGGAGTTTGAGGGGCCGGTCGCGCGGGTGATCGAGGCGGTGTACTCGGCCCTCCTTGCCGAGATACAGAAGGTTGAGGTGGTCGTGGGAGCACGGCGGGTCAGGGTTGAGGAGTACCCGCCGAGGGCGATCAGGGAAGCGATCATCAATGCCGTTGCCCACCGAAACTACACCGTGAGCGCTGATATCAGGGTTTTTCTCCATCCAGACAGGATCGAGATCCGCAACCCCGGCGGTCTGATGCCGGGCGTTGATATAGAGGACCCGGAGCATGTTCCCCGGAATCCGGCTCTCTCAAACCTTCTCTACGACGCCGGGTTCATAGAGCGCTACGGCTACGGTATCCGCCTGATCCGGCGTGAGGTGGAAGAACATCCCTTCTGTTCGGTTGCCTTCTCGACGGGACCGAACCGGTTCGGTGTCACCTTCAGGAAGATGGTGGGATCTCTCGTGGATGAGGTGGACCGGAGGATCCTGGATGCGGTCCGCGAGCCCAGGAGGAGCGGCGAGATCGCTCTGGTGGTCGGGCTCTCCCGGCCGACGGTTCTACGGCGGCTCAAAACACTTGAGGGGCTCGGGCTGATCCGGAAGGAGGGGGCGGGGGCCCATGTCCGCTATGCGGCGATCCGGTGATATATGCGTCTGGTAGAGGACGAACGCCTTCTTCCCGGCAGATGAGGGGCGGACCCGCCATCCTCCCCGCTATACCCTTCCGGTATGCCCCGGGGTCGCCGGCACCCGACATCTCACGCAAACCGCCGGATGCCCGCGAGCGGCGGGAGGACCACCACCTCGCCGTCGACCTCAACCACCGGCTGCAGGCGGCCAGTATCCACGCGGCGAAGGATGGGCGAGAGGAAGTCCCGGCCCTTCGCGTGGTTGACCGTGACACCGGGGGAGAGCGGGTTTGCGGCCGGCATCACGACGAGGTCCTTCCCGCCCACAACGCCCTCGCCGTAGAGGAAACAGGGGAACCGGGCCATATCGATCTCGATCGCCGGGTGGTCGTGGCCGATGACGAGCGTCCCGTGGTCCCCGACCGGCCGGTCGCCGTGGACCACCGTGTAGCCGCCGCGGTCGTAGCGCTCGACCGTCCCCCCCGCGACCGCGGGGAGCATCGTATCGTGCGATCCCCGGACGAGGACGACCTCGCACTCCGCCCGGAGGGTCGCAAGGACCGCCGCAAACGTCTCGCGTGCGGCCCGGCTCACCCGGTCGAAGGCGTGGAAGATGTCCCCGTCGAGGACGAAGACCGCCGGGTTGAACCGGTCGAGGACCGCCCCGAACCGCTCAAGCAGCGTCTCCTCTTCATGGAGGGGGAAGTGGAGCCCCTGCTGGTAGAGCGTCTCCGCAAGCCCGATATGGACGTCGGAGACGACACAGAGGTTGATCTCCCGGACGTAGAGAGCGCTCTTATAGAACCCGAACCGGCGGAGGAGGTCGGCCTCGGCAACCGCGCTCATGCCGCCGCCCCGCTCTCGATGCTGCTCAGCACCCGCCGCTGGAACTCGCGGAGCATCGAGAGCCGGTCCTCCGCGTAGACCGCGTCGGAGACGCCGAGCGTCGCGATCCCGAACGCCAGCGGGCTCGGGGACGCGGTCCGGGTCAGGACGACCGCGATCTCCCCGGCGCCGATCCCCCTGACGATCCGCCGGATGTTCTCAACCTCGAACCGGTCCTCGATCACCTCGCGGTAGGTCTCCCGCATCACGGCAAACCCCGGGAGGCGCTTTGCAAACGCAATCAGCATATCGGCGCTCACCTGCTGGCGGCGGGCGCTCCTCTTTTTACCCATGTAGTTTTTCAGGATCATGAACGACCGGGCGGCGTTGATCCGGAAGACCCGTTTTTCGAGCTGGGTCCCCCCGACGGCCTCCTGTAAGACCTCCCGGCACTCGTCCGCCCGGATGGACCGGAGCAGGCGCACGGGGTCGGCCTTCTTCTCGAGCGGTATCGAGACCAGGAAACCGGTATCGCTGATCCCGACCGAGACGTTCGTCGTCACGTCCCGCGCGATCATGAAGGCGACGATCCGGGAGAACCCGTCGTTGAACCGCAGCCCGTAGTTGGTCATGAAGAAGTAGAGGCGGCGGCGGTTCTCGCGGTCGACCTGCTCCTCGACGACGATCCGGCCCGGCGTGGGGACGGCCCGCTCGCCCAGATAGCGGACCTGCTGCTCGAAGATCGCGCAGATGCTCCGGGCGCTGTTCTCGTCGATCGGGTAGTCGGCAAGGAGCGCGTCGACGAGGTCTTCTGTCCCCATCGTCTGCATCGCGCGAAGCATCTCCTCCTTGAACCGGAGGGTGTGGAGCCCGAGATCGAACGAGAGCGGGAGCTTCTCCGAGAACCAGCTCGGTATCGTCGGGCGGTCGTCGGTCGGGTCGACGTAGAGTTTCCCGCCCCGGCGGTAGGCGAACCGGTAGCGCCGCCCCCCAAGGACGAAGACGTCGCCCTTGTTCATCCGCTCCAGGTATTTCTCGTCCAGATTGCCGGCAAACGCCCCGTCCCGGGTGAGGACGTCGCAGGAGAACTCGTCCGGGATGGTCCCGGAGTTCAAGAAGTAGATCATCCGGGCGTTCCTCCCCCGCTTCCCTATCATCCCGGTCTTTGCGTCATGCCAGATCTTCGCGTAGATATGCCGCTCCTCAAGCCCCGCGTACTCTCCCGCGAGGTACTGGACGGCGCTCATGAGGTCGTCCTCCCCGAGGTTTCGGTAGCAGTAGGACCGGCGGAAGACCGCAAGCATCTCTCCGACCTGCCGCCTCCCCTCGAGCGCCATCCCGAAGACGTGTTGCGTAAGGACGTCGAGGCAGTTCTCCGGTATGTGGATCCGGTCCACAAACCCCCTCTGCCCCTCGCGGAGCATCACCGCGCACTCAACGAGCTCGTCGTGGTCGAGGACGACAATCCGCCCTTTCACCACCTCGCCGAGGCGGTGCCCGGCACGCCCGATCCGCTGGAGGAGCGCCGCCACGGACTTTGGGGACCCGACCTGGAGGACGAGGTCGACGTGGGGCATATCGACCCCGAGTTCGAGCGACGTCGATGTCGTCACCACCTTCACCTGCCCGGTCTTGAGTTTCTCCTCGACGGCGAGCCTCCCCTCCGTCCCCATCGAGCCGTGATGGCACCCTGTGTTCTCCTCGGTGTAGTCCCCGGGGTAGCGGACCCGGAGGTTGTGGAGGATCCGCTCGGCGCCGTTTCGGGTGTTCGTGAAGATGAGCGTGTTGTCGTGTCCGGCGACGAGGCGGTGGATCGTCGCATAGAGATGCCGCGAGAGGTCTTCGGGGGTGGTGTCGGCGAGATCGGGGACGGGGCAGATGAGGGAGAGGTCAAACTCCCGGGCGAACCGGGTATCGACGATCGAGACCTCGCGCCCGGCGCCGGCGAGGAACCGGCCGACCTCATCGAGGGGCTCGATCGTCGCCGAGCACCCGATCCGCGCAAACCCGCCGCCGGCCTCCTTCACCAGGTCTTCGAGGCGTTCGAGGCTCACCGAGAGGTGGACGCCGCGTTTCGAACCCGCGAGGGAGTGAATCTCGTCGACGACGACCCACCGGACCGTCCGGAGGCTCTCGCGGAACTTCGGGGAGTTTAAGAGGATCCCGAGGGTTTCGGGGGTGATGTTGAGGATATGTGGCGGTCGTCTCGCCATCTTCGCCTTCTCTGCCCGTGGCGTGTCCCCGTGGCGGACGGCATGCCGGATCGGGGTGTGCCGGACCCCCCGCTCCCGGGCGATCTCCTCGATACCATCGAGCGGCAGGCTGAGGTTTTTGTGGATGTCGTTTGCAAGCGACCTGAGCGGCGATATGTAGAGGCAGTAGACACTGTCTTCAAGCCCCCCGTTCCGTGCGCGGACCACGAGGTCGTCGATGATCGCGAGGAACGCCGCGAGGGTCTTCCCCGACCCGGTCGGGGAGCAGATGAGGACGTTCTTCCCCTCGTGGATGAGCGGGACCGCCATCCTCTGCGGCGGCGTGAACCGCCCCTCCAGTTGTCGTCTGCACCACTCCCGCACGTTCTCGTCGAGGAGACCGGCGATCTCCGCGTCAGGACGCCCTTCCTGCCCTGCCATCTTCCGTCACCCGCTGTTATCCTCCGGGCCCCGCCGTGCGCCCTCCCGCACGGCGATGCGGGGGGCGGCAGGCCCGCGCTATCCCTGATCCGCTCCGGATGGAGGGGTATTTATCGACATCGGCGATCCGGAGGGGCGTAACTGAGAGATAATGCCCAGAAAGAGAGTTCGGGCAGTATTTCCGCTCTCGTTACGATCGGAACGCCATGCTGGATTTGGTATGTTTTGCGATCATCTGTGATAGTCTTTTCTCCGGGCGATGTGACTGTGGGAGACGGACCAGGTGATAGCTACGGGTTTTCCACCGGCATTCTGGTCATCGGGGCAAGGTGGCTGCGATCTTTGGCCACGGCAGCCGCCCGTTCCGGGCAGCGGGGAAGATCCTATCGGGTATGACTTTCCATCAATGCCCCACCCTCCCCTCGGACCCCGGCGGCCCCCGGAATCGCCCACATACCGGCGCCTTTGGGATATTCTAATGTATGATCTCGTGAAACCTATCAGAGGAACTACGATGACAGATCACCCGGTTAAGAACATGATGCGGCTGATGGCGACCAAGATCAGGACCATCGCGGACGTGATGTCCGATGACCAGATCGATGCGCTCCTCGACGAGATCCTGAACGCAAACCGCATCTACACCATGGGCGCCGGGCGCTCCGGCCTGGTTGCAAAATCGTTTGCCATGCGCCTGATGCATCTCGGGCTCTCGGCGTTCGTCGTCGGGGAGACCGTGACCCCGGCCATGAAACCGGGAGACGCCATTATCGTCTTCTCCGGGTCCGGCGCGACCAAGACGGTTGCAGATATCTCCGAGACCGCAAAGGAGATCGGCGGGCGGGTCTGCCTCATCACCTCGAAGAAAGACTCCCGCATCGGGCGTATCGCCGACTGCGTCGTCATCATCGAGAGCCAGCGGGACAAGGTGGCCGACGAGTCGGCGGAGTTCGAGATCCGGCAGATGATGGGCGAACACAAATCGTTTGCCCCGCTCGGCACCATCTTCGAGACGACCGCCATGGTCTTTGCGGATGCAATCATATCCCGGCTCATGGAGATCACCCAGTGCCGGCCCGAGGACCTCCAGTGCCGGCACGCGAACATCGAGTGAGGAATGGTATGAGCAAGCACAGGTATGCCGGCCGGGTCCGGTCGGTGGAGATGTCGGGGATCCGGAAACTCTTCGACGCCGGGGGGCCGGATGCGATCAACCTCGGCATCGGGCAGCCGGACTTCGATACGCCCGACCACATCAAAGAGGCGGCGATTGCCGCCATCAGGGCGGGAAAGACGGGGTATACCCCGAACGCCGGGATCCCTGAACTCCGGGAGGCGATCTGCGACAAGTTCGCCCGGGAGAACGGCCTTTCGTACCGGCCGGAGCAGATCCTCGTCACGGCGGGGGGGAGCGAGGCGCTCCACCTCGTCATGGAGGCGCTCGTGGACCCGGGCGACCGCGTCCTCTTCACGGACCCGGGGTTCGTCTCCTACGCCGCCCTTGCAACGTTCGCCGGCGGGCGGCCTGAGGGTGTCTCGCTTGACGCGACCCTGCACATCGACGTCGAGCGGGCGAAGGAGCAGCTGGACGGGGCGCGGGTCTTTGTCCTGAACACCCCGGGAAACCCGACGGGCGCCGTCGAGAGCGAGGAGTCGGTCCGCGCTCTTGTTGAGTATGCAAACGACCGGGGTGTCACCGTCGTCGCCGACGAGGTCTACGAGCACTTCGTCTACGAGAAAAAACACGTCAGCGCGGCCCGGTTCGGCGAGGACGTCATCACCGTCAACGCCGCGAGCAAGACCTACGCTATGACCGGCTGGCGGGTCGGCTACCTTGCGGCGCCGGAGGACTACATCCCCGAGTGCCTCAAGGTGCACCAGTACGCCCAGGCGTGCGCGACCTCGGTATCGCAGTATGCCGCGCTCGCCGCGTACACCGGCGACCAGAGCGCGGTTCCGGCGATGCGGGAGGAGTACCGCGCACGGCGGGACCTCCTGTATGCGGGGCTCACGGGCCTCGGCTTTGATTTCCCCCGGCCGGAAGGCGCGTTCTATATGTTTGTCCCGATGGGCCGAACCCTTATCCGGCGGGCCATCGAATCTGGTGTCATCATCGTGCCCGGCGAGGCGTTCGGCACGCGGGCACCCGACTACGCACGCTTCAGCTACGCGACCGCCCGGGAGAACCTCTCGCGGGCGGTCGGGAGGATTGGGGCGCTGATGGAGTGAGTTGAGCATGGTCAAAGAGTTACTCAGGAAGTTATCGGACGCCCACGGCGTCACGAGCAGGGAAGGGAGCATCCGGGATATCGTCAGGGCGGAACTCGCCGGGGTGGTCGACGAGATCCGCGAGGACACGATGGGGAACCTGATCGCCACGAAGCGCGGCGACGACTTCTCCATCATGCTCGCCGCCCACATGGACGAGATCGGCCTGATGGTCCAGTACATCGACGAGAAGGGGTTCATCCGGGTCGTCCCTCTCGGCGGATGGTTCGGGCCGGTGCTCTACTGCCAGCGGGTGGTCCTGCACGGGACGAAGGGGCCGGTGATGGGTGTCATCGGCGCGAAACCCCCGCACGTGATGAAGGAAGAGGAGCGCAAGAAGGAGATCAAGATCGAGGATATGTTCATCGACGTGGGCGCGGTCTCCGGGGAGGAGGTGGCGAACCTCGGCATCGAGATCGGGACCCCGATCACCATCGACCGCGAGTACACGGAGCTTGCGGGCAACCGCGTCACCGGAAAGGCGCTCGACAACCGGGTCGGCGTCGCGATGCTCATCCGGGCGCTGCAGCAGGTGAAGTCGCCGCACACGATCTACGCCGTCTTCACGGTCCAGGAGGAGCTGGGGCTGAAAGGGGCGAAGGTGAGCGCCTACTCCTTGAACCCCGACTGCGCGATCGCGACCGACGTCACCATCCCCGGCGACCACCCGGGGATCGAGAGGAAGGACGCGAGCGTCGAGATGGGCAAGGGCCCGGTCCTCGTCCTCGTCAGCGCGAGCGGGCGCGGGCTGATGGCCGATCCGAGGATGACCGCGTGGCTCAGGGAGACCGCGGAGAAGAACAACATCCCCTGCCAGCTCGAGGTCGGGACCGGCGGCAACACCGACGCGACGATCATCCACCTCGAGCGGGGCGGCATCCCGAGCATCCCGTTCTCGATCGCGACCCGCTACATCCACTCGCCGGTCGAGGTGGTCGATATTGCCGACCTCGAGGCGGGCGTCCGGCTCCTTGTCGAGGCGCTGAAGGGTAAGCCCGCGCTCTGATGGGGCGGGAGAGACCCTCATTTTTAACCGGGACGCCGGTAGCGCCCCCGTGCTGCCTGTGCCGGCGCGGGAGAGACGGCGTGTGCTCCCGGGACAGACTGCAGAAGAATAGGAGTGCCCGAGAGAACGATCCTGATCCCGGGTGCATTCCGGTCGGTGGTGCAGTGTTTTCCTTGTTTACGGACCTTTGACCGTTCTGGCCCGCAAACCCGCTGCACCATGGTGATGTGCCTCCAGGTTGACCCCCCTCTCAGGCAAAACACCCCATAGCTCTGAAAGGATATAGTTTTTGTTTTACCATTACCATGACCATTACTCCGGGCCCATCTTCCCGTGCGGCGCATCGTGGCCGCCCGGATTCGCCTCACTCCTCGACGACGATGACCGTTACCGGGCACGCGTCGGCGGCCTCGACCGCGCAGTCGGCAAGGTCGTCGGGCACCTCGCCCTCTGCGGGGTTGTCGTTGACCCGGTACTGTTCCGTGACCGAGCTCAGGTCGTCGGCGGGGTCCTGTTCGAAGATGTCCGGGCAGAGCGTCCAGCAAGACTCGCAGCTGATGCATCCCGGCCTGTCGATGGTAACCTTCACCACTCTCGATACCTCCGTCTCTCTTCCGGGAAGGGGTTCCCATGCCTTAAACGTGACGGCCCGGCGGCCCTCGCGGGGAGGAGGGCGGGCAAGGTATATCGCCCGCCCGGCCAAACAAGAGAGGATCTGTCTATGCGGGAGATTGCCTGGATAACCCTCATCTTCGCCGGGCTCCTCGAGACCGGCTGGGCGCTCGGCCTGCGGTATACCGAAGGGTTCACGAGGGTGGGGCCGTCGGTCGTGACCCTTGCCGTGATGGCCGGGAGCGTCTACCTCCTCTCGCGGTCGCTCGCGAGCCTCCCGCTCGGGACGGCGTATGCCGTCTGGACGGGTATCGGGGCGGTCGGGACGGTCATCGCCGGGATCGTCCTCTTCGGCGAGTCACGGAGCGTCGTCCGCCTCCTCTGCATCCTCCTGATCGTCTCGGGGATCGTGGGGCTGAAACTCTGCCCGGATGCGTGAGGCGAAGGGCTCGTGCCGAAGAGGACGCTGTTTCGCGGTGCTTGAACTCCGCTCATCGCACCGAAACGGTGCGCTTGCTTTGCTCGCCCTTCGGGATGCCCGGGGAGCGCCGTGCTGTATCCAGCCGGCCCGGCACCGAAGCGCTGGGCGGGCGGCGCCCGGGAACGGCCCGGAGGACCTCGTTTGAGGTGCGGCAGTCCGCTCCGGCAAGGGGGCGCGGGCGGCGCCTCTCGATCAGGCGCGGCGTGAATCCCCTGCCGGCAGCCTTATCTACAGCCCGCCGGACATAGACCGCGATGCCGGGCGGAACAAAGCGGGCGGAAGGGTTGAGCCTCTCTGCCGCGATAGCGTTTGCGGTGGGGAACATGATCGGGGCCGGGGTCTTTGTCCTGAGCGGCCTCATCATCGCCATCGCCGGCCCCTCGGCGGTGATCTCCTACCTTCTCTGCGGTCTCGTCGTCGCCTTTTCGGGTCTATCCTATGCGGCGCTCGCGAGCATCTACCCCGAGGACGGGGGCGGGTACCTCTACGCGCGGCGCATCCTCGGCTCGTACCCCGGGTTTCTCGCGGGCTTTGCGATGTACGTCAGCATCACGATCGCCACAGCCTTTGTCCTCCTGGGGTTCGGGATCTATGCAAACCTGCTGGCGGGAACGGATCTTGACCCGCGTTACGCCGCCCTTGCCGCCCTCGCGCTGCTTGCGGCGCTCAACCTCAGGGGGGCCGCGGAGGCGGGACGGCTTGAGATCGGTCTCGTCGCCGCGAAGGTGGCGATCCTCGCCGGCCTGATCCTGGTCGGGCTCGCCCACGTTCAGGCCTCCGATTTCTCGCCGTTCCTCCCCGGCGGCGTGGGCGGCATGCTCCGGGGGGTGACGATGATCTTTTTTGCCTACATCGGGTTTCAGGTTGTGGCTATGATGGGCGGCGAGGTGAAGAGTTCTGCAAGGAGCGTACCGCTCGCCACCCTTGCGTCCATCGGTATCGTGGCGCTGATATACACGGGGGTTATCGTTGCACTGCTCGCGGCGCGGCTCCCCTCGTATGGGGGCGAGAGCGTCTTTGACGCATCGGTCGTCTACCTCGGACCCGCCGGCGGGGTTGTCGTCGCTCTCGCGGCGCTCTTCTCGACGCTCTCGGCCGCGAACGCAAACATCCTCGGCGCCTCGCGGATCATCCTGGAGATGGCAAGCGAAGAGCAGATCCCCGGAAGGTTTGCCCGGATCCGGAACGGTCAGCCGGCGAGCTCCATCCTGCTCGGCGCCGGCCTTACAGCCCTCCTCATCCTCGCCGGGAACCTCTCGTTCATCGTGGAGCTGACCAACGTCACGATCCTTATAGCGATGATGCTCGTGAACGTCAGTGCGTTCATCCTGGCAAGGCGCAGGACGCTGGTCTCACCGGGGAAGAGTCTCTTTGCTATCCCGTTCGGGCCCCTCTTTCCGCTGCTGGGCGCCGCATCCTGCGCGGCGATTCTTGTCACCCTCGCACCGCCGGTCCTCGGGCTCGGCATCGCCATCCTGCTGGCAGGCTCAATCTTCCTCCTCATCGAGGACGTCCCGGAAAGGGAGCTGATCGTCCGGGAGATACGCCTCCTGCTCCGCCGGCCTGTGGAGCGGGATGGCGAGGGCTGAAACCAGATGCGTTGCCCGTCGGGGGTGGCCTTCCGGGACGGGCCAGACCTCGCTCTCCTGGGGTGAAGTCTCGCTCGCCACCTCGTTGAGCGACCGGGTATGCACCTGAAGCCGGACAGCGGTTAAGATCCGGGGCACACCTCGTCGTCCAGGGCTCGAAGGAACGCGACGAGGAACGCGTGCCTCCCTTCGGCGATGCCCCGGGCGGTCTCGGTATACATCCGGCCCCTGAGGTTGAGGAGTTTTGCCCGGATATGGCCGGCCGCGTCCGGGATACCGCCGCCTCGTTCCCCGGCCTGCAGAAATGTCCTCGCGATCCCGACCGCGCCCATCGCGTCCAGGTTGTCCGCGTCCGAGAGCACCCGGGCCTCCAGGGTCTCGGGGGCTATCCCCGAACTGTACCGGTGCGCCCTGACGGCGTGGACGACGCCCGCGATGCAGTCCGCCGGGTAGTGGATGGACCGGAGGAAGGCCTCCGCCATCCGTGCTCCCGCTTCTTCGTGGGGGACGCCCGTCTCCTCCTCGAGGGGCCGGGCGATGTCGTGGAAGAGGGCTGCCGGGATGAGGACCGCCATCTCCGCACCTTCGCGGGCGCCGATCTCTTCGCAGAGGCGCACGACCCGCGCCGTATGGTCAAATCCGTGAGCCCCTGATTCATGGAGCGCTGCTCTCACGTGCTCAAGCATCAGGGCCGTCTCTTCATCCATGCGGGATAGCTCTCGCCCGGTCGGGGGAAAACGGTTCTGTTTCTGAACGCCCGGTCTCCCGGTGCCCGGGGAGAGGAAACGCACGCTACGTCCCGGCGATCCCGTTCCGGTTCGCGGGCGGCATGAACGGGGTCCGCTCCCGGGCAGGCCTCCGGGCCGGACGACGACACTATCCCCGCGGCCGAAACGTCCGGGACGGGCACCGCCCGGCATCCCGGTCGGCGGGAACGGGGCCGTTGATGCTGCATTCCCCGTCGGCCGCGGTCTTCTTCGTGTAGAGGGTGCAGTCGCTGCAGGTCGGCATACCGGCCTCTTTCCCGCCCGGGAGGATATAGGTTTTCTATCGCCTGCACGTACGGCTCCTGCCGGGTGCGGCCCGGCGATGTCCGGGGGTCGTCCCGCCCCCCCCTTCGCGTGGCCGGTGGCGATGCGGTGCAGGAGGGGCTCCTTCGGGAGGTCCACCGGCAGCTGACCTGCAGCCGGCCGGCGGGGTCGAGGACCCGCCGACGTCGCCGGTGTGGCGGCCGCAGAAGGTCGGATCCAGGGGGTATGAAGGTTCCCGGGCACCGTTACCGATAGATCTTGCTCCGGTGCCCGGCCTCCAGCACGAGGATCAGGAGGCGGGCGATGACGTCGTTGTAGGACTCTTTTGGGTGCCGTTTCAGGGCTGCGAGGCGGCTTTTGTTCTCGGGGGTGATCCAGGCTGTGGTGGAGGACATGTTAATCCCTATAGGTTGTTGTAGGGCCTGATACCACTGATCAGGCGGTCCCGCCCACCACTCCGGCGCACGCCGTCCTGCATCCTGGGACCAGGGGCGTGCATGGATACCGGTCTTGCCGGATCTTATCCTGCTCCCGGCACGACCTGTGCATACGAGGAGACGAACGGGTCTGATAGTTACATGGCGAATATCACTGCGTGAAGGCTGACGGCGCCCTCTTCCCGGATATGGGCCCGCAACGTGCCGTTGCATCCCGTATCCTTTTCCCGGCACGGGATTCCGTGCATGGCAGTAAAGGCTAAATGTTCCGGAACCCAGGGGCAACCTGTCGAGGGACGTGGAGGATATGCGAAGAATTGGAGTCTGCGGCGCTGCCATGTATGCCGTCGGAATGCTTCTCGTTGCAGTGGCGTGTGCAGGTGGGTATCCGGGCATTGCCGATGCACGGGATACAGGCATGGTTGAGACTCAGGCAGAGCAGTCGGCCGCCGGGTCAGGCACCGTTACGCTTCCGGATGCCGGTCCCACGGCGAACTCCTCTAGCAACGGCACTACGGTCGTGTATTTCCCTGCAGGCTGGATCAGTGACCTTCGAAATGCGACACAAAATGCAGACGTCGGGTTTGACTCAGACTACGGTGGGAGTAGCAGCGATATAAAGTATCTAAATAATCTCACTGCCGCTCTTGATCCCTATGAACATATCAGACTGCGAGAAGGATACAAGATCGAAGGATACTGGGTATCTAGCTATTTACAGGCGTCTATCACCCCGTTTGTCGTAGAAGAAAACGTAACCGCTCTGCCAATGGCAAACCGGACCCAGCTCCTGCCGGAGGGAGCAGATGAGAATATCTCGCGGTATCTCGAGGGGGATGACTCGCCCGAGTCGTACCTCGAAGCATCAGTGTTTCTCAGGGAACTGTATGCGATCGGTGCGTGGTGGCATGCAAAGATCGGATGGCCTCAGCAGACCGTTCTCGAATCCCCGGAGATGCCGAGTGTAGCCATAAACTCGACGCATGCGACGGTGACGATATACACAGAAGAGCTCTACTGCGGCTACCGGACGGTGGCCCGGTATACCGATACGTACTCGAGGATGAATTACGAAGTCTCAACAACAGAATGGACGACGATATCGCAGGAAGCGGACCAAAGGTGGCCTTGCTATTGAGTATGCTGGACCGGGGCCCGCACTTTGTCTCCCCATCGAAGGCCCCAGGATACCTGATGAGGAATGCACGCCGGGCCGCCTTATCTCTGCGGGGCCCGCGGTCTGCGGCGCAGGGGGTCTTCCCGCGCCGCCCCGAGGGCCCGGCGGTCAGTCGGGTCCGGTCGTTGCCCGTCGCCGGTGTCGTACAAGATAGTTTGTGCGACATGAAACCCCACTTCGTGTCGCACAAAAGTTGTTGTGGGTCATAGGTGTCGCACAACCGCTCTCCAGGATATAACTGTGTATACCGGATCGGGGTTTTGATATACGCAAACCGGTTTGTGGATACCAGAATACTCACAAACGGCCTCCCTCGGTGATGGCAGGCAGGCGCGGGAGGCATACACGCTCGCTCTTCGTCCCGGCCCTCTCTGCAATACCTGGATGACGTCGTTCTCCTCCAGGCCCTTGAGAATCTTCGCCCCGCTTACCTTCGGGATTGCCGAGCGCTCGTAAAACTCAGCTGAACTGAAGATCGGCGCCCCGAAGAGCGCATCAAGCACGGCGATCGCATGCTGCGACCGGGTCACCTCCGGCACTGCCTGCTGCGAGGCCGGGCAGGCAGCCGCGGTAGAGGCCGATCCTGTCCATGACAATCCCCTGGCCGTCTTTCCGAAAGGCGGTTCCGGTCCGTGCCTGACGGCGGCGGGAACCTGCCGGCTCCTCCCCGGCCCAAATAACAACCCTCATCCCTCCTCCGCCCCTAATCTCTCACCAGGAGAGATTACCGGATGTCCCCCGCCGTCCTGTACCGCCGGTTGCCCGGAGAGGGCCTCCCCCGGTTCATTGCCGAATTCCGGAAAGCCGCCGCCCGCGACCCGTTCGGCACCGTCTTCGTCGTCCCGACGTCCCACCTTGCCCGGGAAATCGTCCGCCGCCTCGGAAAGGAGGGTTCCCCGCTCATCGCCGACGCGGTCACCACCCTCCCCGGCCTCGCCCGGAAGGTCTTTCTCGACCACACAGCGGCGGAGACGCTGATCCCAAAGATCGGGTCCCGGCTCATCATCGACCGGCTGCTCGCCGCGGGCGATTACCCGCTCATCGCCCGGGCCGGGGCCGTCGACGAACTCGCGACCCTCTTTGCCGTCCTCATCACGCGGAAGGTCGACTACCCGGCCGCCCTCGGCGACCTTGCGAGCGCGAAAAGCGCCGAGATCGGCCGCCTCTTTGCCGCCTACCTCCGGTTCCTCGACGAGCACCGCCTCGTCGACGAGAGCACCCTCCTCGCCCGGGCAACCCGGCTGCTCACCGGCTCGGATGAGTTCCGGACGGTCTACGTCTACGGGCTCTTTGAGCCGGTGCCGCTCGAACGCGACCTCCTCCTCGCCCTCCGCGAGTCCGCAGAGGAGTTCCACTACGCGATACCTTACGCGGCAAACCCGGCGGTCTTTGCGGACGAGGGCCTGTGGCTCCACCCGGACGCGGTCGTTGAGGACGAACGCACCTCAGCGGTCGCCGGCCTCTTCTCCCGCCGGGAGATGGGGGGCGGAGGGGAGGGGATCCGGCTCGCCGAACGGCGGGACCGGCTCGACGAGGTCCGGGCGATCGCGCAGGAGATCCGGGACCTCGCCGCCGCCGGGGTCCGGCCGGGGGAGATCGTCGTCGCGTTCCCCGACCTCGCGTCGGCGGTGCCGTACGTCGAAGAGGTCTTCCCCGACTTCGCTGTCCCCTACGCCGCGTCTGGCGGCCGGCCGCTGGCCGCATCGCCCCTCGTCCAGGCGCTTCTTTTGGTCCTCGCCGTCCCGGCCTGCGGCTACCGGCGATCCGACGTCGTCGCCCTCGCGACCTCCCCCTACCTGCCGTTTACCCGGGGATCCGAACTTGACTTCCTCTCCCGGGAGGCCCGGATCACCGCCGGCGCGGACGCCTGGGACGAGCGGCTCGCGGCGCTCGCCCGCGCCCTCGAGGACGAGCTGGCAGGACCGGATCCCGCGAAAGACCGGCTCACCGCAGAGATCGCATCCGTCATGGCGGCCCGGGAACAGATCCGCCGGCTCTTCGCCGACCTTGCAACCCTCGAAGGGACGAAGACAATCCAGGAACACCTCGCCGCATACCGCTCACTCCTCGATACGTGGCGGGCCCCGGCGATGCCCGCGGAGGGCGACCCCCGGGTGCTGGAGGAGGAGGCACGGGACCTTGCCGGGTTCATGAGAGCCCTCGCAATGCTTGAGGAACTCGCCCAGTTCTTCCCCAACGAGGAGGTGGCGCTCCCGGAGTTCTTCTCCCTCCTTTCCGCCCACGTCGCCGGGGCCCGGACCGGCCGGAGACGGAACGCAGACGCCGTCCAGGTGATCGGCGTCCGGGAGGCCGCCCACCTCGCCGTCCCGTACCTCTTCATCGGCGACCTCGTCGAGGGCACGATGCCGCGGCTGACCACCCGGCTCCCGTTCGCCACCGACCTCGAGACCCGGCGCCTTCAGACGCGCTCAAAGAGCGACATCCTCCGGGAGGAGCGCTACCACTTCATCGCGGCGCTCCTTGCCGCCCGCTCCCGGGTCTACCTCAGCTACCCCGCGGCTGACGGAGGAACACCGCTCGTCCGTT
Source organism: Methanoculleus sp. 10 (assembly GCF_913757945.1). NCBI lineage: Archaea > Methanobacteriati > Methanobacteriota > Methanomicrobia > Methanomicrobiales > Methanomicrobiaceae > Methanoculleus > Methanoculleus sp. 10. Next base: position 79,585 of record NZ_CAJYDP010000009.1, read on the forward strand.
CGGGGTTCGTGGACGCCGTCCGGGAGGCCTTCTCCCCGGAGACGTGGGGGGGCGACGGTTTTCCGGCATCCCGGCTCTCGGCGGCGCGGCGGGCCGGCGCCCTCCTCGCCCGGGGGGAGGCTGCGAGCCCGCCCGTTCTCACGGCAGCCGAAGCCGTCCGCCGTCTCAATATTGAGAACTACCACCGGAAGGGCGGCTACGACTCGCCTTACGACGGCCTGATCGGGAGCGACCCGGCCCTCGCCGAACGGTTCGGCGAAGAGGCCGTCTTCTCGGTGACGGCGCTCGAGACCTACGCGGACTGCCCGTTCCGGTTCTACCTGGAGCGGGTCCTCGGACTTGCGCCGCTCCCCCCGGCCGACCCCGGCCTGACGGGCGAGGAGCGGGGGAGTCTCGTCCACCGGATCGCCTGCCGGTTCTACGCCGGGTGGAGACGGGACGGCAACGGGGCGGTCACCGAAGCGTCGTACCCGGACGCCCTCCGGCGGATCCTCACAACCGGTCGGGAAGAGGCGGACCGGTTCACCTTCACAAGCCCGTCCTGGGTTGCCGGGAAGGAGCACCTCCTCGGATCACCCGCGGCCGGCCCGGGGCTGCTTGAGCGGTTCCTCCGGCACGAGGCGGCGGTCGTGGGCTCCGGCCTCATCCCGCAGGCCTTCGAGGTCTCGTTCGGCCTCCCGGTGACGGCGGGGGAGGCCGACCCCGCGTCGGTGCCCGACGCGGTCGCGATAGCGCTCGGCTGCGGGACCCTCCGCCTGCGGGGCAGGATCGACCGGATCGACCTCCTGCCCGGCGGGCGGTTCGTGGTCACCGATTACAAGACCGGGAGCCAGCGCCCCACGCTCGGGGAGGTCGTCGCGGGGAGAGCGCTCCAGCTGCCCCTCTACATCCGGGCGGTCGAGACCCTGACCGGGATGCAGGGGATCGCCGGCACCTGCTACACCCTCCGGCGCGGGAAGGTCCAGAACCGGCCGGTCTTCTGGGACGCGGGCCTGCAGGACTGTTTCACCTGCTTCCCGGGCTCGCGGCAGAGCGGCGTCGGGGACGTCCGGGAACTCGTCGAGGCCTCGCTCGCCCGGGTGAAGGAGCACCTCGCCGGGATACGCGGCGGGCGCTTCCCGCCCCGGTCGGACGCCGGCCCCTGCCCGGGGTACTGTGGGTTTAAGACGGTCTGCCGGTTCGACAGTCTAAGGCTGCTTGCCGCGGGCGGGGAGGTGAACGCCGATGGGACTGACTGAACGCCAGGCGCGGGCCGCCCTCGACCACACGAAGAGCAAATGCGTCACCGCCGGGGCCGGGACGGGAAAGACGCACGTCCTGGTCCAGAAGTACATCAGCCTCCTTGAGGGCGGCGTCAGTGTCGGGAGCATCCTCGCCCTGACCTTCACCGAGAAGGCGGCCGGCGAGATGAAGGTCCGGGTCCGCCGGGCCCTCGCGGAGAAGGAGGGCGAGCGGTGGGACGCGATCCGCGACGAGTTTCTCTGGGCGAAGGTCTCGACCTTCCATGCCTTCTGCGCCTCCGTCCTCCGCGAGTTCCCCGTCGAGGCCGATGTCGGGCCCGGTTTTGCCGTCCTCAACGAGCGGGAGGCCGCCCGGCTCCGGGAGGAGGCGGCCGAAGGCCTTATCCACGGCGAGCCGCCGGAGGAGGACCGGGCGGCGGTGATCGGCGCCCTCCGGGCGGTCGGGGCCTACGAGTTGAAGAACTACCTCGAACGGCTGTATGCCCGGCGCGATGTTGCGGAGCCCTTCTTTGCCGCGCTCGCGAACGACGAGGAGGCGTTGATCGGCGCCTGGCAGGCGGCCGTAGAGCAGCGGAAGGAGGCGGCGGCCGCTGCTATCCTTGCCCGTGCCGGCCCCTCCATCGAGACGCTCCGGGACCTTGCCGCCCGCTACCCCGGCAACCGGGACCCGGGCGAGGAGTATCTCCGGGCCGTCGAGTCCTGCCTCACCGGTGAGAACGTGGTCGCGGCACTCGCCGGAGTTCACAAAGGCGGGGGGTTCCGGGCGAACATGGGGCAAAAGAAGAACTGGGCGGGAAACGACCTCGAGCGCCTCCGGGCGGCCTACCGGGTCCTCGACGGGTGCTTCAAAGAGCAGGCCTGGGCGCTCTCGCCTGCCGTCGACCCGGACGACCCCTTCACCCGGGCGACGCTTGCGTTCCTCCGCGACCTCGGTGCGGTCTACCGCGCCTTCATCCGGGCGGTGGAGGCGCAGAAGCGGCGGCAGAACGCGCTTGACTTCGACGACCTGGTCAACCGGACCCGCCGGCTCTTCTGCGACCACGAGGAGGTCGCGGCCCACTTCCGCGACCGGTTCCGGTTCGTCCTGGTCGACGAGTTCCAGGACACCGATCCCGTCCAGATCGCCGTCATCCACGCGATCCTCGGCCGGGAGCCGGGGAACCTCTTCATCGTCGGCGACCCGAAACAGTCCATCTACCTCTTCCGGGAGGCCGACGTGACGCAGTTTTCGCACGCCCGCGACCTGATCGAGCAGGACCTCGGCGGCGAGGCGGTCCCGCTCGACGTCAACTTCCGGAGCACGCCCGAGATCGTCGAGTTCACGAACGCCGTCTTCGGCGCCCTGATGGTGGAGTGCAGCGAGCCCTGGGAGTTCCCGTACGAACCGCTGCGGGCGAACCGGAGCGAAGATACAGGCTCGGTCGAGGTCCTCCTCTCCCCGAAGGTCAAGGACCGGCAGGCCGGCCGCCGAGCCGAAGCGGACCTGGTCGCCAGAAAGATCCGGGCCCTCGTCGAGGGAGGAGAGAAACCCGTCCGCCGGGACGGGGAGGTCCGGCCGGCGGGTTACGGCGACGTTGCCGTCCTCCTCGAGCGGCGGACGAACCTTGCCTACTACGAGTGGGCGCTCGAGCGCTACGGCGTCCCCTACCGCGTCCACGCGGGCCTCGGGTTCTACGGACGCCAGGAGGTCTACGACCTCTACAACATCCTCCGGTTCCTCGTAAACGACCATGACGACGTGGCGCTCTACGGGGTGCTGCGGTCGCCCTACTTCGGGTTCTCCGACGCCCGGCTCTTCGCCATCGCCCGGGCGGGGGCCACCCTCTTCGACCGCCTGCGGGCGGACGGGGGGCCGGACGCCGCGGCGGCAGTGCGGCTCCTCTCCTCCTGGCTCTCCTACGCCCGGAGGCTCCCCCCCGCCCGCCTCATCCGCCGGATCGTCGACGAGTCGGGCATCTTCGTCGTCTTCGGCGGGATGACCGGGGGCGAGCAGGCGGCCGCGAACGTCGAGAAGGTCATCGCCGTCGCGCGGGATGCCGCCTTTCCCACGCTCGCCGGGTTCGTTGAGGAGCTCGGGCGCTGCATCGACGACGGAGAGCGGGAGGGCGACGCTCACCTCGATATCGAGAACGCAGACGCGGTCGCGATCATGACGATCCACGCCGCAAAGGGGCTCGAGTTCCCCGTCGTCGTCGTCCCCGACCTCGCCGAGACGCCGCGGGCCGGCGGGGCGACCATCATGGTCGGGGACGGGCTGCTCCTCGGAGTTAAGATACCGAACCCGGCAGGCGATTACGAGCGCGAGGAGACGCCCGTCCTCCAGGTTCTCAAGGCAGAATATCGGCAGAAAGAGGAGGCGGAGCAGAAACGGCTCTTCTACGTCGCGGTGACCCGGGCGCGGGACCACCTGGTCCTCTGCGGGGTGAGACCGGATGAGGTCCCGGAGGCCCTTCGCGCCGCAAAGACCCGGATGGACTGGCTTGCGCACTGCCTCGGGCTCTCCGAAGAGGCCTGTGCCCGGGGGGAAACCGTCCTTGGGGCGCTCCGGATCCCGCTCACCCTCGACCCGGCAGCGATCCCGGTCGATGTGGAGGAAGCCGCCCCGGTCTGCATCCCGCCGCCGGATGATGATGCAGTGGCAGAAATGTCGGCGCCCCCTCTCCCGGCAGGTGAGGAGGAGCACGTCTACTCGGCGAGCGAACTCGAGGAGTACCTCCGCTGTCCGGCGGAGTATGGGCGCCGCTCCCGGCTGCCGCGGATCGCCGCCGGCGGAGACCCGGCGACCCGGGGCCTCGTCGTCCACGAGGTCTTCCGCGGCCGGGATCCCACGGCGGTGCTGCGGCGGTACGGTATGGACGCGGGCCGGGCGGCGGAGTACCGGGGACTCTACGAGCGGTTCCGTGCGTCGCCCCTGATGCAGGGGATCACCCGCGACCATTGCGAGGTGCCGTTCCTTGCGCGGGTACACGGCGTTCCGTTCAAGGGGGTCATCGACCGGCTGGTGCAGCGACCGGACGGGGCCTGGATCCTGGTCGACTACAAGACCGGGACACCGGGGGGTGTCGAGGACTACGCGCTCCAGATGACGGTCTACCACCACGCCGCCGCCCGGATACTCGGCCGGCCGGTGACGCCGTACCTCTACTTCGTCGACGCCGACCGCTGGGTGGAGGCCGCAATCGACGAGGAGCAGGTCTTTGCTACGATCGAGCAGGCGGTTCGGGGGATCGAGGAGGGGGGTTGACGGCGGGAGTGCCGGGAACGAGCCGGATCGCAGGCACGGCGGCACCCCTGCGTACGACCTCCGATTCTTCCACCAAGGGAGGCGCAGGGGGGAGGAGGGAACTCCGTGTGGGGGTGAACGGTCCCGTTCAGGACCGGCAGTTCGTGTGACCCGTCCCCTCACTGGACGCAATATCGGCATGTACCCGTTTGGTTGGAATCCGACGCCGGCAGGGCCACACTCCCGGAACACGGATCGGTGCCACGTATACTATATAATATGAGAATCCAAACGTTCATAGGCCCCTATGTCGTGCGAGCTCACCGAAGAAACTCTCTTTATTCTCAATCTGCTCTACAAAAGGAGATGTGTAAACATAGATAAAGGATATCATTCGGAACTGTTGTGCAAATTATACGGCAATAAATTTTCCGCCAGGGAATATCTCTCGTGCAAAGAAGCAATAAAAATACTGCTCAACGAAGGATACATTACAAAAATCAGGAAAAAGAAAGACAAATACTATCTTTCGGACATGAATAAAGCGATCCAGACACTGGTATGCCACGGATACATTACCCTTGACGGCCTGTAGCGCCTGGCCACAGGGCCAATACAAAATATTTTTATCACAGGCGATAACAAAAGTTATCACCATACAATACGTATGCATTGTCGCCGCGGTAGAGCGACTCCATGAAATGATTGATTAAAATCTAAAGATGTGAAAGGTATGACTCGTCCCTTTGAAGGAGTGTTTGGGAACACCTGTGAATTACGACTTCTTGAATTCCTGTTGCCACTCTATGACATAAAGTTCAACGTCACCGAACTCTCGGAAGAAGCAGGCGTAAGCCGGGTCACGGCCGGGAGGGTGGTTAAGAAGTTTGTCGAATGGGGGATCCTCATCGCCACCAATGACCGGATCCCCAAATACTCTATTAATCCGGCGTCTCCGATCGTCCGGTCACTTGAGATCATGAACAATGCGTTGATCGGTCGGATGCTGGGTGACGAAAAGGTCCAGGAAATCCGGGACTATCTCCGGGAGCATGCGCCTGCAGCCGATCCCCGGGATAGGGAAACATCAACCGAAGAGGAATGGAAGACCTTCCCGGTGGAACCGATGGTGTCGGGGGGTCACGGCTGGGGTGCCGGTGACGGGTGTTGCGCTGGCGAACCCGGTCTGGCATACCCCGTTTCTCCGTATGCAACGGCGGATCAATATGAGAAGGGATTTCCCGGATATATCCAGTAGGAGATAACATGTCGCAGGATGACTTCTTCAGAAAAGAGCTGGTCGCAGAATTGCGGCGTGTCGAACTGATGATGAGAAAGGAGGAGAAGGTAGAGAAGAAGATCTACTACTTCTCCGCAGCGTATGGGATCACCAGCCGGACGCTCAGATATTCGTTCACCGAAGACTATCTTCTGGCCGACTTTGTTCTGAACACCAGTTATAACGGGCTGATGGAACGGTTCAAACGCATTCGCTCGGGAGACTCAACGGTAGAACTTGAACCCGTTCATTTTGACCGCATCCAGAGCGGGCTGAAGGCGCTTGCAGATGCATTTGAATCGAAGACTTCGATTCTCGTTCCCCTTGAAGAGATCCTGACAGCGATGTATGCGACGACGGGTCCGGGTAATTATCTGCGCGAAAAAGGACTTTTGAGACTGTAATCCCATTTTTGTCCCGGGTTGTCCAGGCCGGTTCGCCCCCCGGGCACCGGCTTTCTGCCGCCGCCCCCGAAACCTCCCCGGTAACTGCCGAAAGGGAGAGAAGAGGCCGTTTCGGCATTCTTTTTTCCTCCGGGGTGAGATTCACGGGTTATGAGTGAACTCACGGCGGGCATGCCGGCGCCGGACTTCTGCCTCCCGGACGCGGACGAAGAGATGGTCTGCCTCGCTGACCTGCGGGGCGCCTACGCGGTCGTCTACTTCTACCCGAAGGACAACACGTCGGGGTGCACCCTCGAGGCCCGGTCCTTCTCCGACGCGACGGATGCGTTTGCCCGGGAGGGGGCGGCGGTCTTCAGCATCAGCCCGGATTCGACCCGGAGCCACAAGCGATTCGCCGAGAAGCATAACCTCTCCGTCCGCCTCCTCTCGGACCCCGATCGCCGGGCGATCGAGGCCTACGGCGCCTGGGTCCCGAAGAAGCTCTACGGGAGAGAGTATATGGGTGTCGAGCGGAGCACCTTCATCATCGATCCGGAGGGGAAGGTCGCCGCCATCTGGCGGAAGGTGAAGGTGAAGGGGCACATGGCCGCGGTGCTCGCGAAGTTCGAGAGTCTCACCGCAGGGGCCTGACGGGTCTTATTCCCCGTTCGGGGCAGGCGAGTTCGCAGGCGCGGCAGTGGTCGATCCGGCCTCTCCCCGCGGTCTTGTCGGCGTCCATCCGCGCCATGCACCGGTCCCGGCTATACCTGCCGGTGGAGAAGGCGTCCATCGGGCAGGCACGGGTGCAGGAGCCCTCGCACCCGGCGCAGGGGAGGTCGCCCTCCGGCAGGTCCCGGCCGGGAGCCTCCAGGTCCGCCCAGACCGCCCGGAACCGGACCCTCGGCCCGTAGCCGGGGACGAGGACCAGGTTGTTCCTCCCCATCCTCCCGATCTCCGCCATGCACGCCGCGTCCTTCAGGTAGATCCCGCCGTCCTGGAGCCGGTAGGGGATGACCCGGGCCCGGACCCCGTAGGTCTCCTCCAGCCAGCGGGCGAGGTCTCTCCCGATCCTCGCGAGGAGCCGGTCGCCGGGTGTCCCCCGGCCCTCCTCCCAGAGGTCGAGTTCGGGGTCTTTGGGGTCGTGGTAGAGGCCGAGGATGAGGTAGGTCCCCCGGTCGGTCTGCGAGCCACGCGCTCCGTCCGCGACCGCCGAGGGGCAGTCGATGAGCCTCGCTGCCGGGACGGCGCCCGCCACGTCCGTCCCGAGTGTGAGTGCTCGCCTGAGGGCGGTCTTGATCATCTCCCGGTCGTCGGGCATGGCTGAGAGTCTGGAAGCGGGAGGTGAAGAAGGAAGCGGTTGTTGAGTGTTCCGGAAAAATTATCGGGGCAGCCGGGCAGCCTGTTTGACCTCGTCAAACGTATTGTTCTCCGGTCACTCCAGGTACGGGACGATCGACTCCAGATCCCGGTACCCGACCAACTGCCCTGCTGCCCGGCGCTGGGACCGGTCGCCCCCGGAGACCACGAACGACCGGTCCGGGGTATTGCCGGAGAGACTGTTCCGGTAGGTAAGTTCTTTAAGAGTGTGATCGAGCGCGATACACCTCCGGATCGGTATCGAAATCCCTTCCTTGCCAATGCGATGGTGGAGTTAAACATGATCGACACCATCGGCAGCGGGATCAAGCGGATGTTTAGAATACAGCGGGACCGCAACTTCCCGATGCCGGACTATGATCTCGACGAAGAAGGTGTGGTGCGGGTCACGATTCCCGGCCGGCTGATCGACGAGCGGTATACCCGGATGCTGATCGAGCGGAAGGATCTTACATTGATGGATGTAATCGCTCTCGATAAGGTACAGAAGGGCCGGCCAGTAACGAGGGAGGAGCGAGACGTTCTGCGCGAGAAGAAACTCATCGAGGGGCGATCTCCGAATCTGTATGTGTCGGCGAGTGTCGCCGCCGAGACGGATATGCGGGCAGACTATATCCGGAAGCGGTCGTTTGACAAGGCGTACTTCAAGGATATGGTAGTGGCGTACCTGCAAACGTATCATGAGGCAAGGTGGCCAGAGATCGAAGGCCTGTTGCTGGACAAAGTTTCCGACGCTCTGAATGAGGATCAAAGACGTCATTTCATCAAGGATCTGCTCCAGGAGATGCGGATAGAGGGAACTATCACGACTGTCGGGAGGACAAGGGGTGCGAAGTGGGTACTGGCCTCTCGCACCTCGAATGATGCCTGATTGATGGAAGTATTAGCGGAGATTGGCGGAATGATCTCAAATGCTGTACGTTGAATCGAAAAATAGGCCTTAATCCATTGAGATTGTCAAACCTGGATTGGGGAAAGATTGGCGAAGATTGGGGAATGGTTGGAGATAGGGATGCCATGATACCAGAGGGCCGGACCACCCTCGACGACTGAGGCGCTTCTCCTCGACCATTCTACCGTCTTTGCCCCGGTACCGGGTAGCATGCAGAGACTGCGGAGATGAACCTGCAACTTGCGATGTCACGGCGGTTTGTGCTGCGAAGCCTGGTGGATGCCGCTGCCCCTGGTTCCCGCCCGAACGGAGCGGAGCAGTCTGTCCTCGCCTGAATCAAAGTAGTGCGGCCTCCCGCCCGCTGAATCCTCTCTGCCTTTTTGATGCGTTGCGTTCTCCCCTGGCATCCCGTTCAGCCCTCTCAGTACACCCTCTTCTCCGGGACCGCCCCCCGCACCCCGCCCCGGGGGTCTGCCACGTCGCCGGCATACCGGGGGATGACATGGACGTGGAGGTGCATCACCGTCTGGCCGGCGGCGGTGCCGACGTTGACGCCGATGTTGTAGCCGTCGGGATGAAATTGTTCGTCGAGGAGGGTTTTTGCCTCCCGGACGAGGGCGAGGAGGGCGGCGTGTTCGCCGTCCGTCGCGTCGAAGAGGGTGGGGATGTGGCGGAAGGGGATGAGGAGGAGGTGGCCGGGGCTCACTGGATATCTATCATAGCGGGCGTAGCAGAGGTCGTTTGCGAGGACTATGTCTTCGGGAGACGGGTTGCAGAACGGGCAGCCTATATCACCCATGCTTCGTACCCCCGGACGTGGATGAGGTAGGCGCACTTCTCGGCGAGGTGGTCGAAGGCCTGGTCCTGCCAGTCGCTCCCCGGTGTTTCGAGGCCGAGGAGCGAGACCGCGATCTCCCGCTCGAACGGGCGGGGGGCGTGGTCGTGGAGGAGGTTCCAGTAGCCGATGATGCAGTCCCGGCGGTCTTCGAGGAGCGCGGGGTCGGGGATGCGGTCGCGTTTTCTGGCGTTGATGAAGTCAAGAGCGGGGAGGAGGTTCCAGAGGTCGTTGTTCTTCCAGACCGCGAACGGGAGGACGTGGTCGATGTGCATCGCTTCCGGCGAGGAGATGGCCTTCCCCGACCAGACGCAGGTGAGCGTCCCCTCCTCCGCAAAGACTGAGCGATAGATGGTCCTTGCATCCGCGATCGCCCGCTCGGTCGTCGGGGTCTTCGTGAGCAGCGAGAGCATGCTCTCCTCGGTGACGGTCCCGGTCTTGTCCGCGGCCGCGGTGAACTCGGCCCACTTCTTTAAGAGGCACTCCTCCCCGGAGATGAACCCCCCGAAGTGCTCAAAGACCGTGCAGAGGTCGCGGGAGAGGGAGAACCGGCCGGAGTGCTCGATCAGGCAGGTCCGGTCGACCGGGCTCTCCCGGGAGACGCGGTACTGCCGGTCGTAGTCGAAGACGGAGTAGTGCTCCTTTGACTGCGAGTACCCGAGGTGCTTCATCGGCATCTCCGTGATGGTCTTCCGGATCGCTTTCACGAGCGTCTGGAACGCGGGCCGGATCTCGACCGGCATGGTGCCGCGGGCATAGTCGTTGTAGAAGACCGAGATCCCGCCCCGGTCCTGGTAGTAGTCGATGACCGGCATGAAGTGCTTGCGGAACGAGACGGCCTTGCCGGTCTCCTGGTCGGGGGTCTCCCCGTTCTTCTGCGGGATGAACGCCGGGGCTGCAAAGATGGGATAGTAGTAGAGCAGCCACTTCTCGACGAGCAGGCCGAGGGGGAACGAGACCGCATCACCGTCGTCCTCCCGCAGGTGCGAGGACTGCTGGCAGATCTCGATGACGCCCCGGAGGAGGGCATACTTGTAGGTCGCGTCGGCGCTGTCACGTTCGATGATGGTGTTGATCCGGCGGTACTGGGCGAGATCCATTGTTGTTGCAGGAGAGATCGGGGGGTGGGGAGATATGGGTGTTGGTTTTGGTTGGAGGACGTTCTGCTGGCGGTGTCGCGTTGTCCTGAATGAGACGAGCCCCGCTCACCGATTCACCAGTGCAGGCAGCCTACCGCCGTGCGCCATTCGGTACTGCCCTTTCAAAGCCTCCTCGGCAGATCCAGGGTGCTCGTCGACGACCATCCACCCGTACTGCAGTTCCCACCCGGAGGAGAGGAGCGCCCATACAGGATATTTGGCGGTATGACGGGTCGCAAGTTCCAAGTATCGGCCGTGGAGGGTGTTCTTGCTCCCGGCGTACGTCCCTGCCGACCCGATGTAGATCGTCGGGCAGTCGCCGATCTTTGAGAGCCGGTTTAGCCGGCTGCGAAGAAACCGGCCTGCCACATCCCAGCCGATTGACTCGGCAAGACCGACAGCCTTCTCGCGGACCTCTTCTGCCGGAGTTCCGCGTTGGTGAATTCGAATGACGTAGACCCCTTTGCGCTTCGGTGGTTCTGCATCTTGAAACCGCGTGAACTCAAACGCATCGAAGAGGTCGTTGCAGCAGTCGCCTGCCGGTGGAGATCCTTTCCCCATAGACCGTCACCGGTAGTAGGTCTTATAGCAGTCATTGCAGACTGGCCGGGTCTTTGTCGTCGTATGCTTGTTCCCGCACTTGTGGCATACCTTCTCCTTGTAGTCCGGGTTGTTGAAGCGGGCCCAGGAAGCGAAGCATTTCGGGCAGTACGGCTTCTCCGGGTTGTAATCGATCGTCTCTCCGCACCGGATGCAGTGTGCTTCCTCGCCCAGCACTGAATCCAGCGCCTTCTCAAGGAATCCTTTCTTCGGAGGGGCTCTCAGTTTCGGCGATATGGTTCTGGTGGTTTTTCTCGGCTCATAGGTCCGCTGACTTGCGGTGGCCGTTGCAGCCGTCCGGCCACTGTTCTCCGGGCTGCTTGCCTGCAGAATCCTTTCAACCTCTTTGAAGGTCTGAGCGTAGAGGTCGGGATCGGTCTCCCGGGAGAACCGGATGCCCATCTCCCAGTTGTTGCTTTGTGAATGTTTGTAGAGGTTCATCGAGGTGATGATGCCGAACTGTTCGTTGATGTAACATTTGGCGTGAAGGTCGTCGCACTTGTAGATTCGGGCACTCTGCAACTGTTTGAGAAACGCCAGATCCTCCGGGTTCGGGGTTGTATCGCTCCGGTAGACAATGTCGATTGGGACCTTTTTGCTGTCAATGCTCTGAAGATACTTCAGGTTGTGCGGGGTCAGGCTGATGTAGGGAGTGATGATCGAGATCTGCTCCTCAGCGCTCTTGATGAGCTCGATGAATGTTGCACTTACCCCGGATGCGTCCAGAAAATCTGCCATTATATTGCTCCTAATAGAATACTATTCGGTGGCGAGGCGAAAAATATTCTTATACGCCTCCGTTGGTCTGGATCACCGGTATGGAGCCGTTCTGATCGAAACCTGACTTAACGGGGGGTTTTGCGCCGGCAGAAAGTATTTGGCGATCGAGAAGAAATTTTCAATCTGGAAGAGAGGAGCACAGCGGGGCTATACTGAGAGTTGAGCAATGCCCGCGAGGGTCCAGCTGGGGAGATCATGGTCATAATACACGGGATATCTGGAAGTACGCAGTACCTCCTGAATGGGCTGAAACCCGTTGATGGAAGAAGTCTGGGGACTTTTGGAGATATTCATCACTTTTACAACAACTATACCGAAATCCTGGATAAGACCCAAACTGCGGTGAATAACCGACTCGATGAGAGGATAGCCGGCCTGAACGACACTGAGGTCCAGCTCGATACCCGGATTCGAGAGGGCATCGCCCGGCGTACGGCAGAGGTTGATGGGCAGATCGCTGAAGTCAGGGCCAAGATCGACAATGCAACAAATATCGTGACGCGATGTGCCTATAAGGTCAAATGCTGGATCGCGGTCTCTCTACGGTCCAGGAGCATATCGCGTCCCTTCAGCCGCCAGAATGTGGAACTACGCCGGGTTCAAACCGAGAAAGCGATGCTCATCCGGAACAGGACGGAGTTTGTCAAAAAGGGGTGCAGTAATGTCCTTGATAATCATACATTTATAACCGACAATATGTCGTTTTATATCGGTGCTATCGGGGAGGAAACGGTCATCAACGCCCTCTCACGGCTCCCCGATGAGTATCATCTCTTCAATGACGTGAACCTGCGGTTTCATCCTCCCATCCACTGGAAGGAGAAGAATGATTACATTAAGTCGAGCCAGATCGATCACATCGTCGTAGGCCCGACAGGGCTCTTTCTTGTGGAGACGAAGAACTGGAAACTCTCGGATATTGAGACGAGATCTGATAAACTGGTCTACCAGGTGAGGCGATCAAGTCTGGCGCTCTGGTACTACCTGCGGAAGCACTATGCACGAAACAACGTGCCGAAGACCCGCAACGTCATCATCTCGGTGCAGGGCTGCCGTCCCGGCCAGAGATTGGGGCCCCACATCGATATCACCACCCCCAACAGGCTCTGCGAATACATTACGAGGAGGGCGAGCGCCCTGCCGACAGCTGCGGTCGAGAGGTTGGTCACCGTGATCGGCCGGACGGTTTGAGGCCTCCTGGGAGGACTTTGGGGTCATGATGCTCCAGAGGGTGACGCCGGGGAGTCTCGATCTGAACAGAGCATCATTGATTCCAATGAAATTATGTCAAACCCAATCCTTTCATAGCAGCGGTCATCGGATCGCCGTAAAATACTGGATCTACGCGTTCCATAATATCTGCCGAAACGTCGAGGAAGTTCCGCTTATTCTCGATCGGGATGAGCGCCTTTCGGGCTCCGTTGTCCATGGCCAATTGTAATGCTTCTGAAAGGCTTGGAAGAGGCTTTATATTTCCCTGAATACTCAAATCGCCAAGGATGAGTAATCCGGGCAGTGCTTGATGCTTCTTGATGGCGGAATAAACCGCAATAACGAAAGCAATCCCTACATCGGCGGGGATACGGTTGGAGAGCAGATCGATGGCTTCAACGTGAATATCAGAGGTATCAAAAATACTGGCGATACCCATCTCCACCTTATGGCTTTGGAGGTACGAAAAAGCCCGGTGGATGGATTCCTTCATGCTCCCCTGTACCCCCCCTGCCATTTTGAGCTTCCCGGTGCCTGCGGAAAGGCCCACCTCAAGACGGTAGAGACCGACCCGACCCCCCTCGCCTACGGATGCTGTATAAACCGATCCAGGGGCCAGCGGGTCGGTGGATATCAGGTTTCTTCCGCCTTCTTCAGGCACTCCAACGTAAAATTCTTCACGTGTGTCGTTGTCGATGTAGGAGAAAGAGGTCTGGTAGTATTCGAAGGAACCCATCTTCTTCAACTGTTCTTTGACCCTTCTACGACCTTCCATGGCAATATCGAGTAACTCCGCCAGTTCTTCCTTGGAGAACTCTCCGTGGGGATAGATGAGTTTGATGAGGCCGGATACTGTCTTGCGGACCGCCTTCACATCACGGGCGTTGAGGTGCGATCCCATTGAGAAGTATTTATCGACTGTATCTGTGTAGTTATGTTTTCTAAGATCCCGCAGGGCTTCTGCAAGGTAGTCGACCACGAATCCGTAGTGATCGGTAAAGAAGTCCATCCTCATTTTGGGGACTTCCCAGCCCGGCAGATAGTAGTGCAGTCGATCGATGAAGGCCATATCTTCGCGAATGATATCGGGCATCGGAGCGAATAGGTGAGAAGACCGAACCATGACCTCAACTGGCTGGTTTGTGTTCCCGAAGAGTGCAATGGATGCATAGGCCGAAAGCGCTTCTTTGCCCCGGGCAAAGGTGCCGGATTCGGCGTAGGTCTTGAGCATAGTGATGATCTCCTTGCGCATCTTCTGGAGATCGGCCACCTCGTCAAACGCAACGACGTCCCAGAGCCCGACCAGCCCCATCTTTCCTGTACTCATGTTGTAGAAGAGGTTGGCAACGGTGGTCGGTCCGGTCAGCAGGATGCCGTAGGGGGAAATTTCCTGGTAGGCATACGATTTCCCTGTTCCCCGTGGACCCAGTTCCACCATGTTGTAGTTATGTTCGCAGAAGGGGATGAGGCGGACAAGGAGGAGCATTTTAAGGCGGCGGTCGAAGAACGAGGGCTCCAGCCCCAGACCCCGGATGAGGAAATCGATCCACTCGTCGGTGCTAAACATCCTGCGTCCTTCGCAGTACTGCTCTAGGTCGAAAGTGGCGAGCTGGATCGGTTCGAGGTCTTCTATCCAGAAGGGGCTCTTCTTGCCCCGGGCCTCCTCGTCGTACATGTGGTTGAGGTGAACCTCGGCCCAGATCCCGCCCATAAGGAGACGATCATATTTCTGGATGTAACGTTCGGGGATATGCACGTAATTGTGACCGAAGTTGACCAGTTCAGCCCAGTATTTGTCCTGATCGGAGACATATTTGACTTTAACCTTGTCGATGATCATGTGCCGGCCGCGCTCGCGGACATACGACTGCGCTTTCGTGGATTCATCCGGTCGCACGAAGTTGTTTGCGAGAGTTGTATTGACGATGTTCAACCCGGCTTCAATCGCCGCCGGATTATCGGTCGCACAGTATGTCCCGAGGAGAAATTCTAGCACGAACACCGGTACGTTCGCCCCGACCTTCACTTTGCGGACCAGGTCTTTGCGCACCACTCTTCCCGGGAATGCGATCATTGCTTTGTGATCCAGATCTTCCTGTTCTTCCATGCGTTTCACCTAGAACGTGATGTGTATGGGGATGTTCTCCAGTTTCTTCAGCAGAACTCCGGTCGTTGCATCGAGGAGATGGATGGAGGCGGATTTACCCGGCCGTATTTCCGGAGGAATGAGAAGCGTTACTGTGTTCGGGTCGATACTCTGCGGATCTTTCTGACTCATTCTCAACTGAACATCTCCCGTTGCCTGTTCGTGCCCGTAGAGCGCCCCAAACGGCTGGGAGATCAGATTGCCCTCGCTCCAGATTTCGACGCGAATTTTTGGTGGTTGCAGATCAACGAGTTTTGTGGCCTTTCCTTCTATTTTCACCATGCATACACGTGTGGTGATACTGTCGCCTCCCAGTTCGATGGTCAACTGGATGCCGGTGGAAAGTTGCTGTTCCTGCGGCGACGACTGAATGGTGAGCACGGGTATGATATACTCCTGCGGCGAGAGGCCGCCGTGGAAATAGGCGAGCCCGCCTCCTGCGACCTTGAAGACACCAAGTCCATACGGGGTGGCGATTTCCAGGTTGCCACCAAGCCCCAGGTCTGATGCTTTGAAATAACAATATGCTTCATTGGCCGCGCCCCCTCTCCCCACCCACACTCTGCGGTGCAGGTCGGCAGTCTCGCCGCCGGGAGAGGGGATCTTCATTGGGTCATCGATCTCTTCCCCGAACAGATACCCGTGATCTGCAGTGACGATGATCGTGGATACACCGTATTCAGTAAGGACCCGGAATGCTCTTTGCAGGGTGTGGAAGATATCGTCCATGTATCTCCGGGCCTGATATGGTTCGGCTTTTTCTGCGAATTCGTCGATCTCCTGGGAGGTCACGAGGATAAGGTCGGCGTTGCGGATATCATCCGTAACCGACTTTGAGAGGTGCAAGAGATCGCTGAGTTTGAGGGAGAGCACTTCGCTGTCTATATGCTCTTTGAGATAGTCCAGCCTCGAGGAGCGATCCTTCAATACTTTTCCTCCAACTTCGATGGCAAGTTTACCGCCTCCGATCGAGATCAGTGCAGGCTGTACGTCGGTTTTTACCATGAGAGCTGCCATCCCTACTTCAGTGATGGTAGGAACCGTGGCGCGTGCCGCATCAAGCGTTGCCACGCTATTCTCCGGGAGCACCTGCAGCAATTCCTGTGCCATTTCATAGCGGAAGGCATCCACGAGGATGTATGCGACCTTGCCCTGTTCCATGGCAGGTGCTACGTACCCGGAGATAATTTCTGTCTGGCGGGGGTAGTCCGGGAGGTCGAACCGTGATTGGGCGAGTTGCTGGACGAATCTGGAGGCGATTTCTCCTCCAAGTTCCATATAGCGTTGCCGGACCTTTGTATAAAGATTTTTTACTGTTTTTGGCGGTGATGCCGATTCGTACTCGGTGGTTGCGTAGTACTTTTCCACGTAACGATAGAGTGTATCCAGCTGGCACCAGGGCTGATCCTTGTCCGTATAATGCGCCGCAATCTCTCCGGCAGTGAAGTTTCGCCCTTTCATCGTGGTCTCGATTGCCTGGCCGAGGTTGAGGAACGCTGCAATGGTTGCAACGAGACGCCAGCGTGCTTTTGTGGTCGGCACCATTTCGGCCCAGAACCCCTGTTCCCGTTTCCGGGCGATCTCCTCGAGATCGTCTGTCGATTGGGTCAGAAGTGCCTGCTCAACCAGGCTCAAAACTGCCTGATCGATGCCCTGGAATGTGTGGATGTCCTCGATCTGGGAGAGTTCCAGACGATATTCTCCTATACCGAGCGCCTGCTCGATCTTCCGGGCCCAGGTGGCATAACTCTTCTGTAGGTCGCGGCGCATCTGCCATTCGTATACGAGCTGTGCGCAGGCCTGCTGATCCTTCGTGCTCCGTGCATGGGGAACCCGGGAAAGCATCTCGGGAACGTAGTTATCCAGGTTCGCCAGCAGTGCGCTCATGAGCACGTAGCGTGCGAGTTCTCCCCGGCAGGTTTCCGGAGTGTCCTCGCGAATCTCGGCACCGTATTCGGTATGGAGAAATGTTTTCAGGTCGTCCAGAGCGTTTTTCCTGGTGAGCTCTTCATCCGTTTCGGGGCGGTTCAGGAAGGAGAGGGTGATGTCCTGCGGGGTCTCAACGCGATAGATGAGGGCGAGGATCTTCTGGTAGCTTGATTTCCGGGCCCGTTCGGCAAGGGCATCGAGGTCGGAGAGTGTGAGTTCGTTCCGGTCAACCTTCTTCGCGATCTCTTCGAGTTCTGCGGCATCGTCGACGAGGTCTTTGAGCGCCTGGTTGGCGATGACCGCGAGACGGGTGTTGCGCTGCCAGGGTGTCTGGAGCGGTTTGAGCACGATGCCTGCCGAGATGTAGGCGACGAGAGCGTTTTCGGTTTCTTCCTCGGAGAGCGGGACGTAGATGAGGAGATCCGGTGGTTCCTCTCGGGTCATGAGCGGCGCGATATCGTGACGCAGTTCAAAGAACGAATCCCGGTATCTCGCCACCGTGCCTCCGGGGATCTGAAGATCCGCTGAAATGTCACCGTAAATTCTCTTCGGGTCAAACCAGACCACGAGATGATTGTCCTTCACCTGTTTTACAACCATCTCCCTGATGTACTCACTCACGTGCCCCATTGTCTAACTCCTCTTTATCAGTCCTTTCTCGGCGAGTTGCTTCCCGATCGACGACCACTCATACTTTCCTTCTATCAGTTCGTCCCAGTAGTTCTTCGGCTCGTTCCAGGGCACCAGTTCCCGGAGCGGTGCGATGGTGAGCACCACGCCGTCGTCGTGCTCCGGGATGAGGTTGAGGTTCGCCGCCCGCTCCAGTTTCTCGACGAAATCATGGAGTTCGCTGATGAACGCCTCCTGGCCGTCGATCTCCTTCTCCAGCTTCTTGACCGCGGCTCCGCCGGTGCCGGACTGCTCCCGCTCCTTTCGGAGGTCCTCCAGCCGTCGCTCCTCCATGGCGAGTTTATCCTTTGCATACCGGAGCGCCTTGTAAAGGGTGTCGCCATCCATCCGCGGATAGTAGATCCAGATGCCGTAGTTCTTCTTCGCCGACTGGAGCAGCCAGTAAATCGGCGCCTTCCGCCGGCTCTTCGAGTAGCGCTTCACGTGGTCGTCCCAGAACCCGCCTGCACTGGGTTTGCGGAAGTAGTCCCGCAAGGATTTGACGCCGAGGATCTCACAGGCCTCCTTCTCGATGGCATCGGCCCGGTCGCCCCAGATGAGGGCGAGGACATCCCGGATGCGGGCGATGATGTCGTCAGGATGTCCTTCGTCATCGACGAGGATCCCGTCGGGATCGACCGCGAGGGGATAGTCGGGCGGGATCTCGTGCGGGTCGAGCGGCAGGCCGTCCTCGCCCTGTAGCATCCCTGGCGAGCAGGCGGGAAGGGGGGCGAAGGGATCGGGGAGTTCGGGCGGTTCCCGTTCGCCGGTGGCGTAGCGGACGTCCCAGCGGCCGAAGATGGTGCCGAGAGTGTAGGAGAGGAGGTCGGCGGTGAGGGAGAGTGGAGCGGTGGGCGGGGCGTTGATCGGTGCGGGGCGATCACAGAACGCTTCTTCGATTGCTTTTCTGTCCTTGTCGTTGATGCCGTAGAGATTGAAAGCAATAGTGTCAATCTGGTGCTGTATTTCTCCTGCACCAACAGATACTTTCGATATTCCAGTGTTGAACAATAATGCACACTCTGATAATGATCTGTTCTTGTTAGGGGTCGTCAGTGATGGTAGGACGAATGGGCGAGTTGTTTCATCATTCCTGTCAATATGTCGTTTCAAATCGACAATCTGGAGTGTAAGACTTTCCAGTTCTCTATAAGCAGGTTGGGATATGGGGGGAAGGGGAGTTCGCTGAATAACCCCTACTTCATAAGATCCAAAGGCCATCTGAAGAGAGAGGAGCGATGAAAAAACAATTGAATTCGATATGCTGAGATAAACTGCCAAATTATCTCCATTTCCCGATGCGACTGGACCTTTATGACCGAAGATTGCACCTGCGGGGAACTGTCTCATATTGAAACCGAGTTGGGTCCTCAGTGACCATGTCAGCCCCGGCCGGAAATAATAATCGGTATTTTGCGGGCGTGAGTACTGTTTCCCTGTCTCCGGATTTATGTAGCTTTTAATTTCTTCCCCGTCATTTCCCCAATTCACCACGAGGTGTATGTCTGCATAGTATGGTGAGTATTCTCCACCCTTTGCAAACGGCACCCACTTCTTCCCGGCAAAGGTTTGCGCCCTGAATTCATCTGGTGTCGTCTCCGATGTCCCGCTGACGGTGCGGGTAGGGTCCACCTCCCACCATGCCCGGACAAAGCGAAAATCGTCGGCGGTGGCAAGACCCTGTTTGATCGTCCTCCCATTACCCTCGAAGGGGGGCAGATCCGCGAAGAGCTGCCGAATACGGTCAGAGACCCAGTAGGCGAACGGTGATCCCGGAACCATGGAGAACTTTTCTGGAGCGACAGGGAAGACTCCAGAGGATTCCTCTCCACTCCTCAAAGCACTGACTGAGTTCGCAAGCGCTGCTCCCTTATCCTTGTCGGCGAGCAACCGGATGAAGGTGCAATTTGACGTTGTCATCTCTTAACCAGTCCCTTCTCCGCGAGCTGCTTCCCGATCGAGGACCACTCGTACTTCCCCTCGATCAACTCATCCCAGTAGTTCTTCGGCTCGTTCCAGGGCACCAGTTCCCGGAGCGGTGCGATGGTGAGCACCACGCCGTCGTCGTGCTCGGGGATGAGGTTGAGACTTGCGGCCCGCTCCAGCTTCTCGACGAAATCATGGAGTTCGCTGATGAATGCCTCCTGGCCGTCGATCTCCTTCTCCATCTTCTTGACCACGGCTCCGCCGGTGCCGGACTGCTCCCGCTCCTTTCGAAGATCCTCCAGCCGCCGCGCCTCCATAGCAAGTTTGTCCTTTGCATACCGGAGCGCCTTGTAAAGGGTGTCCCCGTCCATTCTGGGATAGTAGATCCAGATGGCGTAGTTCTTCCTCGTCGACTGGAGCAGCCAGTAGATGGGGGCTTTCCGCCGGCTCTTCGAGTAGCGCTTCACGTGGTCGTCCCAGAACCCGCCTGCACTGGGTTTGCGGAAGTAGTCCCGCAAGGATTTGACGCCGAGGATCTCACAGGCCTCCTTCTCGATGGCATCGGCCCGGTCGCCCCAGATGAGGGCGAGGACATCCCGGATGCGGGCGATGATGTCGTCAGGATGTCCTTCGTCATCGACGAGGATCCCGTCGGGATCGACCGCGAGGGGATAGTCGGGCGGGATCTCGTGCGGCTCGAGCGGCAGGCCGTCGTCACCCTGTAGCATCCCGGGAGAGCAGGCGGGAAGGGGGGCGAAAGGATCGGGGAGTTCGGGCGGTTTTCGCTCGCCGGTGGCGTAGCGGACGTCCCAGCGGCCGAAGATGGCGCCGAGAGTGTAGGAGAGGAGGTCGGCAACAACACTTGATGGATCTGTGGGTGGCTTGTTTATTGGAGAGGGACGATCAGAAAACGTCTGTTTTATCAAGTCCTTATCTGAATCGCAGACGTCATAAATTGTATATGCGAGTTCATCAATCTGGTTTTGGATGCGATTTCCCTCTGTGGTTGAACTTTCAATAGTCAAGGTCCATTGATCAGCCATTGTTGCAATATTTTGATTCCTATATCGTATAATTGAGGGATAGTTGAATAGATGGCCCAATTCATTTATCTGTTCAATATCTCTTTTAATTTCGAGGATGTGAGTGACCAAACCGCTCAGAAGTAATTTTTGATCTATGCCGATTCCGGGCATTGGTGTTTTTTGTATGACACCTACTTCATAAGATCTGGCAGCAGCATCTGCGGCTGCAATCTGAATACTCACCAAATAAAAAAACGTGGATGATTGTACAACCGTCAGCAATGAAAGTAATTGTTTATCATCTTCAGTAAAACAGGATGGACCTTTGTGCCCGAATACTGCTCCTCTATTGAGTATTCTAAAACTAATACCACTGGTAGTTCTCAATGGCCATGTCAGCGCAGGCCGGAAAAACAAATTTTCTTCTGTATCTCTTAGCATCCAGACGTTTGAGTATGGACGACCTGAATCTGGGTTTATTCGATTTTTAATCTCTTGGCCAGCATTGCTCCAATTCACCACGAGGTGCACATCTGCATAATATGGTGAATACTCTCCTCCCTTTGCAAACGGCACCCACTTCTTCCCGGAAAAGGTCTGCACCCTGAACTCTTCGGGTGATGTTTCCGGTGTCCCGCTGACGATCCGGGTGGGAGCCACCTCCCACCATGCCCGGACAAAGCGAAAATCGTCGGCGGTGGCAAGACCCTGTTTGATCGTCCTCCCCTCCCCCCCGAACGGCGGCAATTCTCTAAACAGCCGCCTGATCCGGTCGGAGACCCAATACGCAAACGGCGACCCTGGTACCATGGAGAATGTCTCTGGAGCGATGGAGAAGACAGCAGAGGACCCTTCTCCGTTTTGCAGCGCATCGATCGCATCCGTAAGCGCCACTCCTTTATCCTCTTCGGCAAGCAGCCGGATGAAGGTACAACCCCCACCCATCACAGCGCCTCCAGGCAATACGCCGCCGTCTCCACCATCGCAGTATCCAGCACCCCGTAGCCGAGGTCGGCGACCACGACCGGCCGGCACTCCTTCAGCAGAACTTCTTCCCGCCACTTCTGGAACGACGAGAGGAAGAACCCGGTGCGGGACGTGATGGCGCCGAGCCTGCCGCGCGGGATGAGTTTACCAACCCAGCGTTCCACGAACGCAGCGTAGACGTCGTTCTTCGTCCGCGGGTAGGTGCTGTCGATGTACTTCTTCGAGGGCGTGCTCGCCGCCCCGAACGGCGGATTCATCAGGACGACGTCGTACTGCTTCTGGCAGAGCTCGATGAACGCAAAGCCCCGCTCCGCATCCTCGGCGAAGAGCTTGCGCCGGTAGCCTGCACCGTTGAAGGCCTGCTTTGCATAGGCACGGAGGGCTTCAAGAACCTTCTGCTCCGCCATGTCCCAGAACGAGGCATCGGTGATGCCCTTGAACGAGTAGAGCCCCGTCTGCCACTCCTGTTTCTTCTCGGCCGGGAAGAGAGTGGTCTGCTCGTCTTTTGGTCGGATGAGCCACTGCTGTTTTGCCTTTGTGACAGTGTCCTGGATCTCGGCTTCGATCTTGAGAAGCGATCCTGCCTCACCGGCAAGCTTCATCCTCTCGAAGATCTCCCGGACGAGCGCACCGAGGAGCGGGGGATTAAGGCCCTGCATGAAATCGTTGAGCATATCCTCCTCCCCGGGCATCGGTTCGGCACAGACGATGTTGGCCTTCGTGATCCGGGGGTTTTGCTCATGATCGAGCCCGATATCCTGGAACGAGCGCTGGGCCCGGAGCCAGAGGGCCAGGGAGGCGATCTGGGTAGCCCGGAGATCGATATCGATCCCGTGCAGGTTGTGGCGCAGGATCAGGCCCGGGACCTCTGCAAGGAAGGCATCGCGGTCGGGGTAGTCCTCCCGGAGTGTTTTCCCCGAGACGGGCCATACCGGCGCCTGTTCATCCTCCCACGCCTCCCGGTAGATTGTCTCCAGCAGATCATAGCAGTAGAGCAGGAAGTGGCCGGACCCGCAGGCAGGATCCAGCACACGGATCTCCCGCGGATCCTTCTTCGCACGGAAGGAAACCAGTTGTGGCAATCTGAGCAGGGTCTCCTGCGACGCATCGGGGTCCATGCCCGCCCGGATGCGGTGTTCGACCTCCGCAGCAAGGGCCGTGGTTGCCCGACCGTGCTCGTCCCAGGAATCACTGAAGCGATTGGCATTCGCCATCGCATACAGGCAATCGAGGATATCCTGAGTCTTCCAGGACGCAAGATCGACCTCACCGCCTGCATCAAGAGCAGTCACCGCATCCTCCCACATCCCGAGCCGGGGATCGTGCGACCAGTCAAACCTGCGGCCGGACCAGGCAAGATCCCACGCCGAGGGAAACACTGTTCTTTCGCCGTTCGAAAATCCCTGCAGCATCTCCGCCCCTTTCCCATCCTCCGTATCACCCAGGAAGACCTCATCTGGGTAGCGGACGAGAAACTCGCACCTCTCGGCGAGAGCTGTTTTGCCCTGGCACATCTCGTACCAGGTCCGGCCGAGGGTGTTGTCGGTCAGGAACTGCACCACGTAACGCGGAGTGAAGAACTGGTTGCGAAAGGCGAGTTCGTAAGAATTTCTCGGTGCCTGGCTCTCCTTGCGAGCCTTGTCACGGAGCTCTTTTGGTGTAAAATACTGGTAGATCCATCCTACGGTCTCGTCACTCTCCCAGATCTCAGCGAGCGATTCGGCATTCAACTCCTCCATCACCGCATCGATAGTCCGTTGCGGCGGAAAGAGACGGTTTGCCGGATCGGTGGGGGAGAAGAGGACGCCAATCTCTTCGTTCAGGCTTGCCCCAAGCCACCCGAGATAGTGGCGGTAGGCCGCATCCTGTTTACCCGAGGAGTATAACTGCTCGTCCTCCGGATGTTCCGCACAGTAGCGAAGGAACCCGTTCGACCGGATCCCCCTGCTCACCGACTCCCGGATATGCCCGCGTGTTTCGAGGATCTTGTAGGCACACAATCGGTTGAGGTGGGTGAAGGCCACCTCCCGGACAAGCTGCCCGGCGGCTTCCTTCTTTGAGTAACCGCTCGCCTGAATGTGCTCCAGGTGGGCGATGAGATCGTTGCGGAAGCGTTTATCCTCGGCTGAGAGATGCTCCATCCGTTCATTGGGGGTAATCGTTCCTTTCTTGTCGATCCCATATCTCCCCTCCAGGAGTTCGGATATGGCCGTCTCCAGGATCTTTCGGCAGCCGGTCACTGCATTCCTGAGTGTATTTCTTGTAGATGCATCCATTGAATCTCACTCCGGTATAATGACGATCCCCTCATCGATCAGCTTGAGCAGTTCCTCTTTCAGTGCTCCGACGGCGAGTTCAACCGACTCCTTGCTGTCAAGCCGGGAGGGGAATGATGCCGAAAGCCGCAAACGCTGGGTCTTTATCTCAGGATCTTTTACGAGGAGTTCCTGCACCTTGGCGAGCGCCTCCTGCGTTCTCCCCGCGACTGCAGCGATATCGGAGTGCATCTGGCCCAGGCTGGCACGGCAGGTGGCGCACCTCCACACCTCTTCACTGAACCGTAAGTCCGTACAGCCCACGCTTTTAAGTTGAGAAAGCACGATTTTCTGGTCTCCCTCTCCTATTCCGGCAAAATCGGGATCTCCCGTCACTTCCTCAATCGCCTGCAGGTAGAGATTCCTGCGCTCCTGGTGGGCAGCCTCATACTCTTCCTGGAAGGTTGCAACGAGCTGATCAGAGAGAGCGACAATTTCGTCCACCTGTTCATAAAATGTAGGCGAGGAGAGAGTCGCAGCAAGTGCTTCGCTCGCCTCGGGAACATCGATCTGAGGGGCCACCTCGTGAAGGATTTTACGTGCCCGTGACACCGCCTCAAGGCATGCTGGTGTAAAGTTTCGCTTGAGCGCAAGATATGCCCGGTGCGCTGCGAGCAGATCGGCTCCATAACTGTCAATGAGCGTGAATGTATCGTTGGGATCGGAGGACTTGATGGACGAGAGTTGATCGAAGTAGTCGTCGACGACATCACCGGCGGGAAGATTGTACGAGTGAATGCGTGTTTTCAACTCAAGGACATCATCGTGGTATTTTGCTGCAAGGGCTTTGAATGCAGAGACGATCCTGGCCTCTTCGATGTCAATCTCCACCCCTTCGATATCCCTGTGCAAATCGGAAGCTCTTACGAGAGCAGCGAGAGGCGGTTTGCCGACACGCTCAATAAACCCAGCATTCCTGAATTTGATATTGCTGGTAAAGGGCACCCAGGCCTGGGGATCGGCATAATTCCGGTACACTTTACCCTCGTGAAGAACTTCGATCTCCCCTGCGCGGAACAGAGCGGCAAGCACGACCTTCAGCACGTCAGTATCCCAGCCGTAGCCGAACCCGGAAAAATGTTGTTCCAGTTTCTTTCCTGTTTCACGCTCTCCACCGTATTCCTTTGCGTGGTGAATCTGCCCGAAAATTTCCAGGGCTATAGGTGCATTGGGGTTGAGAACGTAGTTCTGCCCATCTCGAATGACCAGCGCGAGCGAATCGTCCCCCTCATAGAATACAGTTGGCAGTCCATTGAGATTCTCTGCTTTGAGGAGTTTTGCGGCCTCATCCCCTTTGAGTTTTACCGCACCCATCTCGAATTTCGGGAAGAGCTCCGGCACGGCGTACTCAAAGAATCCCCTGAATACAGCGCTCAATGAGTTCCCAAACGAAGAGCTGTCCTTTTTCCTTCCATCGAATATGCCGGTACCCTGAACCAATGCTTCAGAAATCTTATCACTGATACGGGATCTGATGCGGCTTCTCTCCTGTTTTTCGCTCTCAAGACTGTCCCGCTCGACATTACTGATCTTGTTCTGTGCTGCCAACCGCGCAAACTCTTCAACCATCCAATGGGATGCATGATACTGCGCTACGAGGTCATCAATCTCCGGAGTGAGCGCCATTACCCAGAATAGTGTTTTATTCTGGAGTCTGCTCTCATCTTCAACAGCCTCAATCTTCCTGGCAATGTCTAAGGGTGAATCAGCCATCACAATAGAAACAGGAATTATCCCCGGATCGCCGATTCTCACGCCATCCACAGAATACTCAACCTTAAAATTCTTCTTTTTTAATTGGTAGTTCTTCAGTTTGGTATCGGCGACGATATCTCCGATAACATCATGGAGGATAGTAATCCTATCGGCAGGCTTCGGGTTGAGGTGGCGACGCCGTTCCACTCCCCAGTTCTTCTCCTCAGCGGACTGGAGTTTCCACCCCTCCTCAGTACTTTTAATGAAATCGGCATCGCTCAGTCGCTTAAGTGCTTCCTCCACTTTGTGAGTGGGCACGGATTCATCAACCGACTTCAGCATCACCGCAGCAATGTTCCGGGTCGTTCTTGGGACTTCACGCACGAACTCGAGGAGACTGATCGTCTTTGCCACCCGAAGTGCCCAACCGCCGTCATCAGGGAATGTCTCGGCAATTTGAGCGATATCGGATCGACGCTCCTGGAGACTCCCTTCGACAAGTTCGTAGATGTCGTCCAGGGCGACGAGCGTCCCAACCGGTTTGGCAGCGAGGTTTGTTCGTTCTGAGACGAGCATCTCATATGCCTGCTTGATGATCGTCCGGTTGCTCCCGCCGATATGGCGTGTCGCTCCTGGCTGGCGGCGGATGCCGTCCATGATCTTGATGGAGAGATTGATGAAATGCGGGAGATAGGGGTAAAATTGCACGAAGTCCTCTTCGGTGATATCGCTGCGGATTGGAGTGCGCTCAAGACGGCATTGTTCAAGCAACTTCCCATGGCTGTCACGATAGATCTTTTCGAGAACTGGTTTCGCTTCTTCTTTCTTGGAGAGAACGCGCCGGGTTGCAACCTCTCGAATATCCTCCGGGGAGAGATCCACCGTAAAAAAACGATCGAGAAGGCGTGGAAACTTGACGTTCTTCTCGTCAATCGTGTTAATGACATCCTGCAATCGTTCTTGAGAGGTCACTATCACCCACACGGGTGCAACGATCTCTCCCCTTTTAAGCCGGTTCTTGCTCTCCTTCCCGAGCCCTTCGATGACAACTCGAAGATCCTCCAGTTTGGCATCACTTCTTCCCACATACTGGCCGACTTCGTCGATAATGAAGACGAGAGATTTCCCTTTCAGACGCCGTCCGCTCAGTTCAAAAACCCGTGCTACAAAATCTTCCACCGAAAAATCGACGGATTTCCCACGCACTGTATTTCGCCATACCAGTACATCGGGATAGGTAGCAGGATCAAGCCGGTGCATCGCCGCACTCGCCCGCCCCATCTTCTCCGCACCGTTTCGCGCTTCTTCCCAGGGCACATCTTGGTAGAGCTCATTATATGCAACAAGGAAGTCGTCGTATCTGCCCGATTTTTCAAGCCAGATCTCCAGTTCTGCTATATCAAAGTCCTTTGAGTATCCCAGATTTTCGAGTAGAGAACGATACATCACCTCGGAAATCAGTTCTTTGCCGCCTTTCCTGACATAACTCGTGTTCGCGATATCGAACATGATGACTTTCGCTGGAATTCGGGCGTTGATATTGTCGATGTAACTGCTAATTCTCTGGTCGTCGAATTTTTTCTTGAATAATTCCGAGGCGTTTGAACCGCAAATTTGGGGGTTGGAGAGTATCAGTCCGAGATTTTTAGCAAACGATGACTTTCCGGAGCCAAAGAAGCCAGAGATCCATAGACCCATCTTCTCGATCTTCTGGTGGGTCTGTGGACTTTTTGCTATGGCCCCAAGCGTATCCGCAAGATGGTCTTTGATGTTATCGGTCGGGACGTATTCTGCTATTTCTTCATAGATCGTCTGTTCATCGTCCTGGTAGACCTTGATGATCTCCTCAATCTGACGCGACAGATCTCGTTCAATTAAATCTTGAATTCGTTCCATGCTCTCCTCCTATATGGTCATCACAAGATTTCAACACGGTAATTGCCCATGGGTTCTCTATCCCGCATATCCATGAAGCGGAGCCCTGTTATCCCATCCAGCGATCCAGGATAGAACAGAATCGTCGGTACCATTGTTTTGCCTTCCAGCTTATCCAGCAGCACGTGCATCTGGTAGAGATCCGGTGCCATTGCTGCGACATGGATAAGAAAAACGACATGTGTCTCAGAATCGAGGCTTTCGAGGCGCTTTGCAATCTTCTCGACGAGTGGACAGCGATCATTGTCGGAAAAATACGTGATTACCTGATCCTGTGCCTCCAGGAAGCCGGAATCCTTCTCAAGTTCTACAACTGCGCTATATCCTTCGATCGGGTTCTGCTGTTCGATCGCCGTCAGTGATTCCCACAGGAGCTCTTCCATTGAAAGACAGACAATGTGTTTTCCTTCGTTTTCCAGTTGAATCCCGATGTTTGTTATCAATCGTCGCAGTTTCCACTCCTCGCTTGGAGCGTAGTGAAAAATCAGGAACGGCAACGTCTTGATAGGATTCAATTTCAGAGGTCGCTTTTTCAATTTCCGCTCAAGATCCGCGAATCTACTTTCGAGTGAGGACATCTGCATACTCCCTGAGTGATTGGGTGGGAAAATCGATTCGGATGACCGATCCCGCTCCGTGATAGTTCAACAACCCTTCCTGATGGCATTCGAGGAAAAATCGCTCTACTGACCGGGGGTTCAAGAAAAATAGACTCCAGTCCGGGTGATTTACCAATTTTTCCCCTGGATTGCCTTCATTGTACAGGTATAGAGCAATAAACGCAAACGCTTGATTTGGGAGATAAAACGGGGCGATCTTTTTATTTACCCCGCCTTCCAGAATGCCAAAATCGCGCAGTGTGGCCATGAGGTGGCGTGTTACTTCGATTATGGTGTTTTCTGACCACCGCGTTGTCGTTTTCCCTTCATTGACAAACTTATAGATCTCTTGTTTCATTTCATCGACGGTGATACTCTTCTGACCTCGCATCGCATAAGTCTCCAGGATCCTGGTTGTATCGTAGAGCAATTTGTCTGCTTTTGCCGAAAAGTAAAATAAAATCGGATGCAGCACCTCATTTGCGACGTTACTCTTTACAAGACATGCCAGTGCGGATGCCACATCAGGGTCAAAGAAATAGCGTTGATGGAATATTTTGAGTTCATCTTCGATCCGTGATCGTGATGATTTGCCGAATATGTTCTGTTCCCGAATGCGTGAAAAGTTCTCTCCTATCGACGCACCCTCATCCCAAAAATCAAGAAGCGTCTTTGTGTCGTCCAATTGGGCTGTTGCCTTGATAATTTTCGAGGTATATCGTGAGTGCCCAATTGAAGATGTATACTTTGTTCTCTTCGCAGTGCTCATCAGGAGGAGACTTCACAATTAAAACAGATAATTGTAACGATTTAGAGTCTCTAGATGATGTTAATCAGTCTGTTTTCTGAGTTCGCTCAGTGTAGCATGCGTATGTCATCTCTAATATCCCAGTTCCTAGATCGAATCTGCATGGCTTTATCCACTAAAGGTTCTTCATACTTTTCTGCCAAGCACGTTTGCGTATCTTACGTTTTAGGATGACTTCAGTGTCTGAGTATGCTTCCCCGACAAGGAGTCTGGCAAAAAGACCGGAAACAAGGCTTAGATGATCTATTCGATGATTTTGGGCATGTGTATATTAGAAAATTCAAAAAACCTAAATTAGTTTGCATCAAACTCCTCTCTATGGGCTTTCTCGATAAACTAGCAAAGACGCTCGACCTCTGGTTGGCGGATGAAGAAGCGGAAGACGTCAACTACCAAAAAGGAACGGACTTCGAGGCACACGTCGCAGGCCTTTTCACCCGGAGGTCAGACTACTTCGCCATCAGTGACTGGACGCGGGACAACCACGACAAGAGTAAGGGCATCTACGTGGAATCCAACACCAACCCCGATCTCGTTATCCGCTACAAGCCGACGAACGAGAAATTTGCCGTCGAATGCAAATATCGCTCCGGATTTTACAGGAGCCAGAAGATCAATGGGCCCGTTGTCAAATGGGCGGCCCCCGACCAGATCAAGAGATACAACGCCTACTCCCGGTCAAACCGTATCCCTGTATTCGTGGTGGTCGGTGTCGGAGGCAGTCCGAAAAAGCCGGCAACGATGTTCTGTATTCCCCTCAACGATGCAAAATATCCGGAGATCTTCCCGAGCGTCTTTGAAAAATACGAGCGCGATCCCGGCAAGACCTTCTTCTGGCGGGACGGGATGCTGAAGTAACCCCCCGCCGAGCACCCGCACAATCACCGCCACCACCCCGCCGCTCACGACCGACTGGCGTACCCACTCTACGGGCTCACAGAGAAGGAGATCGCAATCGTGGAGGGAGCGGCCTGACGTTCCGGGTCGGTTGAATCCGCCAGGGGTTTTTATCACGTGATGAAAGGGGATTCCTCCCCCGGGCAGAGCGGGACGCCGCTGCAACCTCAGCCGGAAGCCGTCCCGGCCATATCCCGGAGGTGCTGCATAATCCGGTCTTTGTTCCCCGGCAGATTTGAGAACTGCTTATCGCAGACATCGCTGAACTTCGCGAGGGCCTTGCGGTTGACCTCCTCCTGATCCTCGAATATGCCGACCGAGACGAAGGGCCGCCCCCACTTCTCGAACTGCAGAATGTTTATCGTCGCGTCACGAACCCGGTCGTCGTTCGCGAGCGCAAAGATGTAGATCGGCCTCTGCATGCCGTTGATCCTGCAGTCAACGGTGTATTTCCCTTCCGGATCATGCTCGGGATCGTGCCAGTCAAACTCCCTGCGCCCCTCAGGGACAGCCTCCTCGATGAGCGCACGGAGATCCTCCAGGAACGTGGAGTAAACGCGCGATCTCGACAGATACGTAAGATCCGATATCCGGATCAGCGCCTGGATGAAACTCCAGAGGGCATCCCCAAACCGGTCGCCCGTGATGCGAATAGCGAGCTCGCCCCGGTTGTTCTCCAGCCCGAACCGGGACAGCACACTCGCGATCACCTTCTGGCGGGTTCCCCGCTCTAACTCCCTTGCGTCGATCGAGTAGGTCAGGTGCATGAGGGTATGCCCCTCATCCGTCAGCGTCCAGGCGCCGTCCTCATCCTTCAGGA
The DNA here is from genome assembly GCF_913757945.1 of Methanoculleus sp. 10. NCBI lineage: Archaea > Methanobacteriati > Methanobacteriota > Methanomicrobia > Methanomicrobiales > Methanomicrobiaceae > Methanoculleus > Methanoculleus sp. 10. The sequence continues at coordinate 110,297 of NZ_CAJYDP010000009.1, forward strand.
CGATCGCGAGGTTATCCCCATCGTCAAAGACAAACGGTGTGAAGACCCGATACCGGTTGATACCCTCCGGGCGGAGATGGATCTGGCTGCAGACCTTCCTCCGAAACTCCTCTTCGATCGCCTCGATTGCCATTGGTTATATCCCCCAGTCGGTAAGATCCTTCGTGGTTACCGCTGAACCCTCAAACCCGCAGTCGTTGAACATGCTCTTCAGCGCGCCGTGGTGATCCGGGTACCGGTCTGTCGGAACCGCATACCCATCCTCGTTCCAGCCCGCGGTCTGGTAGCGCTCTGTTGCAGTATGGATGTGGAAATCATAAAACTTCTCCTGCTCAAGCCTGTTCGTGTGTTCGTGACTTTTCCCGTTATATCGGCGTAGCCGGAACACCTGGTTTGTGTTTGGAATGATATAGCCGAGGATCACGGAGAAGTCCAGCGAGTTGAATAGACTTTGCCGAAATATTAACCTGAACCGGGATTGATTCGCACCCTCTATACCGATCTCGTACTCCTTATGGCCGCCCTTCTCTTTAGGGCGAAATCTCCTGGAGAAATCTCCCGGCAGCGGCTTGGCCTCTCTGAGTAACGCATCGATCTCATCATCAGTGAGCCGCAAATTCATTCAGGTAGCCTCCACCTGAGTACTATTTCATTTCAATGATTCTACGGTCGCCGGGGAGAAAGATAACTATTTCCATAACCACGGGTGTGAGAACTGTCCTCCGCATATGGAGAGCAGCTCGTCTCCCTCGAGCTGAATGAACGGCAGATCGCTTCCCTACACCACCTGAAGAGCGGGGGTTCCATCTCAAACCCGGAGTGTCAGCGCCTCTACAATGGTAAGAAGTCGCCTGCAACGCGGGATCTTACCGCCATGGTTCAACGAGGCATTCTCCGTAAAGAGGGAACGGCAGGAGCGGGCGTGCGCTACTCGTTGAGGTATGCAACGGAAGAGGGATCGTAGAGGATCAACGTAGGTCAAAAGGGATCATCAATTGGCCCATAATGGGCTCATCCATGGGTGCAGTTGAATCCTCGAAACCAGAGCAGGTGCATCCAATCCCCTGAAACTACTACTATGGCCGTTTTGTAATTGGCTCACGTCTCCCGCCGATTGCAGCCGGCATGCCCCCAACTGTACCCAGGCAGACCGGGACCGAACGGCAGGGCGAAGACGCCATGTCCTTCTACCACGTATTCCTCCGGCGGGGTGTAACAATGCACAGGAAACATCGTATGAAACAGTGCCTCATCCAGTTTCTCTGGCCTCACCCCCCGCCGAGCACCCTCACAATCACCGCCACCACCCCGCCCACGACCCCGCCGGCCCCGGCGCTGATCGTCGAAACCCTCCGCTCCTCGCCGGCTTTCTCCGCTCGCCAGCCCTCCAGCGCCCGGATCCGGCTCTCAAAATCCTCATCGCATCGTTCCATTTTCTGCAGCATTTTACAGATCCACTTTACGTCCCGGTTCGTCTCGTAGACGAGCTCCCGCGTGGTCTTCTCATTGGTCATCCAGGTAACCCTCCTGGGTGACAGTAGGACGCCGAAGACAAAATGCCTGACCGTAAGGATTATATTGGCGAATCAGAGCCCAATATGGGCTCCCCGATAAAGTCAGACTGATATCCCCCCGCGCCAACCTTATGATCGTCTGTCATATTCCCGGGAGCATACAGACATGGAGCAAAACCCATGGCAGACTTCGTGCAGAAGACCGTGAACAAGACGGCGGTCCGGGATCTCACCGTCCCGATCGCCAGCGTAACGTCGTTTAACGCCCTCGTCCAGGCCGTCATCGACGACAACCCCTTCGGGTGCGTCGGGTATACGACCAAAGCCGGCGAGACCATCGCGGCGGTCGTCCGGAACCGCGAGCACTACACCGCGAAGGTGAATTTCGTCGACGAGACGACCGGCAAGCGGGTCGGGACCGTCTCCCTGCAGTCCCCCTCGATCGCCGCGTTCAATGCGAACATCGCGGAGGTCCTCGCGAACACCGCCCTCGCGACCGCGATGGGCGGCGTGGCCGAGCGGAACCCCGCTGGCGAGAGTTACTACTGCCAGCTCAGGTGCCACGACCCCTCCGGCGACGACTACTACGTCACCTTCACCCGAAAGACCGTCCGGATCTCGTCCTACCAGGACGACGCCATCCGCGCCGCGGTCGAGGACTGGGCCGACGCGGTGCCCGCGCTCCGGTGAGAGGGGATAACCCCCACTTTCACTTTCACCCCGCACACGGCTCCCCGTTAATAACTACCTCATCTCCAGACTGAGGTATGACACATTCATCCCTTCTCCGCCACGATCAGACCCTCTTCCGCGACCCCGAGGCCTTTGAGCCCACGTTCGTCCCCGACCACCTCCACCACCGCGACGCCCAGGTCCGGGAACTCGCCTTCCTCATCCCCTCCGCTACGCTCCCGACGAGGTCTTTGCGGCGTGTGCCCGGGGCGGGACTCCGTCCCCGGGATGATCCGGCGAAAAGGCTGAACAGGTCGGCACTCCCAATCCTGCCGGCAATTCACGATCCCGGCCTGCTCCTTCCAAATTTTCTTTTTTGATAAAGAAACGTTTATATGGGGTCCGATGCCCAATTCAGGGCCTGTGGATCATCCTTTTAACCGGGGGAGCCTGAGAATGATGTATGCGCCGGGCATCTTCCCGGTGCGAGGTAACGACCATGCAACACGACAGAAGAACCCCCGATGGGGGAGGACCCGGGGGCGGCGGCCGCAGCCCGGATCCGACGGCAGAGCCTCTCCGGGAGAACCGGGCCGCCGGCGGTAAAGTCAGACTGATAACGTTCCAGGGCGAGGAAACAGAATGCAGCACAGAGACAGGATAGACGGCAGCCCACGGGATGAAACGTACGCCAATATCGATTCACACGGGACTGCCGATAACACTTCTCCGCCCAGAGTGATAAGACCATCTCCTGAGGAAGAACGCGCCGGCACTGTCCCGCTCTTCCTCATCCCGCGGGCGGTGGCGGATGTAATCCGGCGGTATGGACGGGCTGTGCGGGAGATCCATGTACGGAGGACCCGGAACCACCACTACACGGTCAGCGTCGAGCGGGGGCGCCCATGATGCCTGAGCCGGGCACCCTTGCCGGCACATCGGCCGGCGGGCTCATCGTCCATGTCGAGGGGGAACGCTGCCGGATAGCGCCCGCTGATGTCCGGGCGCTCATCTTCTTTGGCCGGCCGGCCCCGGTCGTCCGGGAGCGGGTGCGGCGGGCAAGCGGCACCATCACGGGGGAAGTGACGATCGAGGGGTACGCGGCGCTGAATGCCGCGGGGAAAGTGGTGGTGATCCGGACCCGGGAGGGTGCCTGGACCGTCCCGCTCGCCTCCCTCCGGCGGGTCGCCTGCGGAGAGGCGGCAAGCGCCCCCCTCTTTTCGGAGGTGGAGGTATGAACGAGATCCTCCAGACAGCAGCGATCCTCGCCCCCAGCAGCGTGATCGAGGTCCGGGCGCTCGCCGACGGCGTGACGCACTCCGGCTACTTCGACGATTACGAACGCCTCGCCCGGGCCGTCGAGGCCCTCGACGCCGATCCCGCGGTCGCCGGGATCTACGTCACCTTAAACACCCCAAACCCCGCCCTCCTTGCCCGGCGGGCGAACCGGATCAAGATGCGTCTCTCGCGCAAAGATGCGACGACCGCTGATGCCGACATTGTCCGCCGGCGCTGGTTCCCGATCGACATCGACCCGGTGCGGCCGAGCGGGGTCTCGTCGACGGATGAAGAGCACGATGCGGCGCTCAACGCAGCGGATCGGATTGCCGGCTACCTCGCGGAGCAGGGGTTCCCTTCGCCCATCAAAGCCGACTCCGGGAACGGGGCACATCTCCTCTACCGGATCGACCTCGAAAACGACGAAACGGCCACTGCACTCGTGAAGGGGGCACTCACCACCCTCGACGCCCTCTTCTCGAACGAGACGATCACCGTCGACACCGCGAACTATAACGCCGCCCGGATCTGGAAGCTCTACGGGACGCTCTCAAGAAAGGGCGACTCAACAGAGGAGCGCCCCCACCGGCGGGCGAAGATCCTCGCGGCTCCAGAAGAGATGGTGATTGTTCCCGTGGAGCGGCTGCAGCACCTCGCCGGACTCCTCCCCCGGGACGAACCTCCCCGATCGAAGAATACCGCCGGCATCGACCTCGCCGCCTGGCTCGCGGAGCACGGCATCGCCGTCCGGAGCACAAGGCCTTGGCAGGGCGGCACCCTCTACGTCCTCGCCGAATGCCCGTTCTCGTCGGCCCACCGGGACGGCGCGTTTGCCATCCAGTTCGCAAACGGCGCCGTCTTCGCCGGCTGCCACCACGCGACCTGCGGCGGAGGAGCGCAGCGCTGGCCGGAACTCCGGGGGATGTACGAGCCAAAACGGACCCCGAAGCGGGAGAAAAAAGAACAAGAGGAGAAGCCAACCCCTCCCCCGATCCCTGACGAGTACCGCGAGCGTGCCCTTGAGATCCTCCGGACCGGCGACCCCCTCGCCTTCCTGCTCGATACGTTCAACAGGAGCCATGTTGGGGACCGCACCGTCGCGGAGTGCCTCGTGATGTCCCTTGCCTCCCAGTCGGTCGAGAACACGAACGGCCTCCATGTCTCCATCTCCGGCAACTCCGGGAAGGGGAAGAGCCACGCCTGCACGACGATGCTCCGGCAGATCCCGGAAGAGTACCGCCTCGCCGGCACGGTCTCCGACAAGGCCCTCTATTATAACGACGGCATTCAGCCGGGCACCGCCTTCCTCTTTGATGACGTCTCGCTCTCCGACGACCTTCAGGAGGTCCTCAAATCCGCGACCGCGAACTTCCGCGAGCAGATTGAGCACCAGACAGTCACCCCGGACCGCAAACTCCAGATCTGCCGCATTCCGGAACGGTGTGTCTGGTGGCTCGCGAAGGTCGAGGATGCCGGCGACGACCAGGTGATGAACCGGATGCTGACGGTCTGGATCGACGACTCGGCGGAGCAGGACGCACGGGTGCTTCGACACATAAAGGAGGTGGAAGCCCGAGAGGGCGCCGGCGATGAGCAGGAGAACAACGACCTCCTCACCGCCAGGGCGATCTGGACGATCCTTAAGGAGGAGATGCTCCATGTCTCGGTCCCCTACGCGAGAAGCATCCAGTTCTCAAACGCCGGCAACCGCCGCAACCCGGGCATCCTCTTTGACCTGATCAAGTGCCACGCCCTCCTCTTCCGGTTCCAGCGGGAGAAATCCGCAAGCGGGATCCGGGCAAACCGGGATGATTTTTTTGCGGCGGCCCGGGTCTATGCGGCCATCAACGGTGAGGCCGGCGGCCAGGAGACGAAGCTGACGAAGAACGAGGCCGCAGCGCTCTCGACGGTGGCCATGATGGGTTGGGAGCAGTTCACAGCCCGGATGCTCCAGGAGGCGCTCGGGCTATCGTACCAGCAGACCTACCGGATCCTCCACGGCTATGTGAGCCGTGGGACAACCTACTCGGGCCTCCTCGCGAAGTGCCCGGCGATCAGCTACGTTGATGCGCTGTTCACCGAGGATAATTGCGGCTATACCGTGCGGCGGCGAGAGAACCTCTTCTCGTTCGATCTTGAGGTCTACCGGCAGTGGGCACGCGGGGCAGAGGTATGGCTCGATGATGGCGGGGACCAGGATGGTGATCCCGGCCCCGATGACTCTTTCAGCATTACAGCAGGTTTACAGCAGAATTTCAGCAGATGCTGTAAGGATCACTCTCCTCAAAACGGTGCTGAATCAGGGAATACTGGTACAGAGAGAGACGCATCTCTCTCTACTGATCATAATATACAGCAAAAGAGGAACCCACATAGTTCGATCGATCTTCGGGTCTCTGAGGGTGTGCATGTGTGTGAACCCCGGAATGCTGTAACCACAGCCCCGATAACGCCGGATACATCCACAAATGGGAATTCCCTGCGTTTTATCCGGCCGTTCGATTTCAGCACACTCCGTAAACCGCTGAAAACTACTGAAAGTGGAGGGGGATTGCTGAAAGCAAGTGCGGGGGGAACCGTGCCCCTGCCCGGGGTGCTGGTCCCCCCGATGTTTGAACGGACAAAGGTGGAACTCGGCCGGTGCGATGTCTGCGGGGAGAGGAAGGCGGTCTACCGCTCGCAGGAGGCGCGGACAACGATCTGTGAGGGGTGCTACTCGCGGCTGGTCCGGGAGTGGAACAGAGGGGAGGGGGTGCGGTGATCCCCGGCACCCCCTCCTCCCGAAACCTCCAGAACCCGCTCCACCTCCCCGAACCTAAAACCGGCGCCTTTAAGGCAACCAGCAGGGATAACAACCTCTATCGAGAGGCGGTTAGATGGTCAGGTTCCTGCACACAGCCGATTGGCAGATCGGCATGAAAGCGGCCCATGCCGGGGAAAAAGCGAAAGTTGTCAGGCAAAAGAGGTTTGATGCGGCCAGCCGTATCGTTGAACTCGCAGAAGAGAAGGACGTCGACTTCGTGCTCCTCGCCGGCGATACATTTGAGCATCACAACGTGGATAACGCCGCCGTGAAGCGGACGGTCGACACCCTCAACCGGCTCGGCCCAACACCCGTCTATCTCCTGCCAGGCAACCACGACCCCCTGGTGCCGGGGGGCGTCTGGGATAGGGATGCCTGGGAACGGATCGGCTCCCACGTCACCCTGCTTCGCGAGCCACAGGAGTACTGTTTCGACGACGACGTCGCCCTCTACGCATGCCCGCTCGCCCAGAAGCAGAGCAGCCTTGACCCGACCGCCTGGATCCCACGCCGCGAGGACGGAGACGACCGGATCCGCATCGGTGTCGCGCACGGGTCCCTCAACATCCTGCCGGGTACCATGAACTTCCCTATAGCCGGCGATCGCCCGGAGCAGAGCGGGCTTGACTACCTTGCGCTCGGGGACTGGCATAGCCATCTGACTTCCGGGCGAGCGGTATACCCGGGCACGATGGAGCCCACCGGTTTCAGCGAAAAGGACTCCGGTAACGTGCTCATCGTCGAGATCGAAGAAGCACATGCGGAACCACAGATCGAGGCCTGTCCTGTCAACTCCCTGACATGGGTCAATACCGCCCCGGAGATTAGCACGGTAGACGATGTCGAGATGCTCGATAGAACCATACGAGGTCTGGGGCCGCTGACGTCGCTCCTCCTCAAAGTCTCCCCGGACCTCAGCGGGTGTACCGACGGCAAAGCCCTGGAACGCCTGGAGACGCTGCGGGAAGAACTCAGGGAGAGCGTCTTCTTCTTGGAGTGGACCGACCCCATTCGCCTGCCCATCATTGGCGAAGGATCGGACCAGATCCCGGATGGGATACTCAGCCAGGTGGACGAGACCCTTGCCACCATCCTTGACGGCCGCATCCCAGGAGGATCCGGGCACCAGTTCGCAGACCGCGACCCGGGGGTCGTCCTGGCTGCGCGGATGCTCCTGCATCGCATTGCCGGGGGGCGATCGGCATGATCGTCGAAGAGATCACTATCCGGAACTGGCGCAGTTACCGCGAGCCGCACACGTTCCGGTTTGATGAGGGGTTCAACCTCCTCGTCGGCCGCAACGAGGCCGGGAAATCGACCCTGTTTGAGGCATTCACCCGGGTCCTCTTCGACCGGCACACCTCTGCAGCCGAGAAGATCCGGCAGATCCAGCCGCTGGAAAGCTCGCTTGCCCCCGAGGCAACGATCATCTTCCGGGTGAACGGCGATCGATACAGAGTCCGGAAACGGTTCCTGCAAGATCCTGCTGCTGAATTTTCCGTCTGCCGGGGTAACCGTTGGGAGCTCAAGCATGAGGGAGACGCAGCGGACGGTGCAGTGCGGGAGATCTTACGGGGAGAGATCCCCGGGCGGGCGTCACAACCAGAGCACCGGGGACTCTGCCAGGCGCTCTGGTACCTCCAGGGCGACGCCCCTCTCCCGGAAAAGGCATGGGCAGAAGGCGTGAAAGAGGGACTGTCGGGATTCGTCTCCCTGGTTGCGAGATCCCCGGAGGAAGACCGGATTCTTCAGCGGATTGAAGAGGGGTATAAGATATCCTATACGCCGACCGGCAAGGTAAAGTCGGGAAGCCTGCCTGATCTCTTCCAGAAGAAGATCCCGGAACTTGAGAGAGAACTGCAGGCACTCCATGGGCGCGCCCGGGGCGTGGAAGATCTTCGATTAGAACTGGAAGACCTTGCCGAACAGCAGCGGTTGAAGGCCGAAGCGCTAAAAGCCGCCCGCACCGAAGTCGCTGCTCTTCAACACAAACTCGAAGAGGGGGCCGCTCTCGAGGAGGAGAAGAGGCAGAAGGAAGAGATTGTGCGGCAGGCCGAAGCGAACAAAAAGAAAGTCGCAAGCGATCGTGGCGCGATAGACAACCGTATAAGAAAGATCGAAGAGGGCAACAAGACTCTCGCAGAGAAACAGCGTGAGGCAGATGATCTCCAGGCTGAAGTCCGCATGGAGCAGCGAGCGGCTGAGAAACATCACGAAACCTGGAAGGAGACCCATGAGCCCGTGCTGCGGCAGGTGGAGACGGAACTTGCCACCCTCCAGGCGATAGAGCGGACCCGGCGGCTCGAAGAGCAGGCGAAGAGTGTTCGGGAACAGATCGAGAGTATTCAGGCCGCTGAGACAGAACTCCAGCATCAGGAGCATGAACTCTCTGCAACGCCCCTGCCGACGAAGAAGGATCTCGAAACGTACCGGGAGCAGAAACTGCAACTTGCCACCCTCCGCGGCCAGATTGAGCAGGCGGCCATCCGTATCGGGTTTGATCTGCAGGTAGAGAACGCATCGATCACCGCAGACCCGGAGGCCGAACATCTCACTGAGGATGGTGAGTATCTCGTTCTTGGTCCGACAACGTTCGCTATCGGGGACCTTGGGACGATCCACGTGCGGGGTGGCGGCTCATCGCTCGAAGACCTGCAGGCAAAGGCACAATCTCTTACGGCCGCATTTGCGTCGGTTTTTGAACGGTTCGGCGTGACGGAGGAGCAGGAACTCTATGATCTCCAGCAGCGCCGTCAGGACCTTGAGCGTGAGATCAAACAACTCAAGAAGGCCCTTAGAGACCTCACTCCCGAAGAAGGGCTTGAGCAGCTTAAAGCAGATGTTGTCCGGATCCAGCAGATGATCACAAACGAGAAGAGCAAGAACAACGTGGCGCCTCCAGAATGGCAACACCTATCAGACGATGTTATCCGGGAGATGTCTGAAGGCCGCACAGCGACGAAGAAGGAACTTACAAAAGCCATTGAGCATGAGCAGCAAAAAGAGGCTGAGGCCCGGACTGCCCATGATGAGGCGCTCCAGAAAGCGCAAGTTGCATCCAACCGCCTGGTAGAACTCCGGACACAGGTGAGAGGGCTGGAGCATCAAAATGCCGATGTATTGAAGTCATACGGCACCTACGAGCACCTGCAGGAGACGCTCGCGAACGAGACCGCGGCATTTGAGCAGGCACGTGAGGATCTTGCAGTCATCCTTGCTGAGTATAAGATCCGGGTCGAAGAACCGAGGGCGCAGTATGAGGATGCTCTGGGCATTATCCGGGATCTTGAAGAGCAGATGCAGTCCGTCCGGGAGAAGATCATAGATAGAAAAGCCCGGATCGAGGCAGCGGTTGCCGAGGACTTCTACTCGAGGATTGGAGATCTGGAAGCGTCGCTCATAGTCGCGAAGCGCAGCCTCGACCAGGTCACCCGGCAGGCCGAAGCCGTAAAACTCCTGCGCGATATGGTGCAGGTGTTCAAGAAAGAGCAGACCACGGCACTCTCCGGCCCGGTAGCAGATCAGGTGAACCGCTGGCTTGTGCAGCTTACCGACGGGTCGTACGATTCGGTCAGGATGGATGAGAACATCTTCCCGGTTGGGGTGTCAAACCCGCAGTATAACGACGCATTACCGCTGGATTGCCTGAGTTATGGGACCCGCGAACAGGTTATCGTCCTCCTGCGCCTTGCGATGGGCGCCCTCTTGAGCAAAGACGAGCGGAACCTTGTCGTCATCGACGACCGGCTGGTGAACGCCGATCCCGTCCGGATGCGACGTCTCTGTCAGATCCTTGAGGAGGTGGCGGCGAACCATTGTCAGGTCGTCGTCGCCACCTGTAACGACACGCCGTATGCCGGGGTCCGGGGGAAGGCGATTCCGGTGCCGGGGACGGGAAGGATGGAGTGACGAGGTGTTATGACCGGAGACTATTCTCCACCACAGATGGGACTCTCCGGGACGCCTATCGCCGGGCGAGTGAGGCAGGGCGCCCGGGTTCGCTGGCCAGAGTTGTGGCCGTTCTGCGCCTCAGAGGATGCCCCCAGGATGTAATCAGGCACGATTCAAAATATCTAAGTTAAGCGGCATCAGATCCTACATTTCATGGGATTTCTCGATAAGTTATCAAAGACCCTCGATATCTGGATGTCAGGTGAAGAAGAGGAGGACAAAAATTATCATAAGGGGGTGGATTTCGAGGAATATATCGCCGGCCTCTTCACCCGGCGATCAGACTACTTTGCTATAAATGACTGGACGCGGGACAATTATGATAAGAGCAAGGGCATCTATGTAGAATCCAATACCAATCCGGATCTTGTTATCCGCTATAAGCCGACGAACGAGAAGTTTGCCATCGAATGTAAATACCGTTCAGGATTTTACAGGAGCCAGAAGGTCGCTGGTCCCGTCGTGAAATGGGCGTCCCCCGACCAGATTCGGCGGTATAATGCCTATTCAAAGTCGAATCAGATCCCGGTTTTTGTGGTGATCGGTGTCAGGGGCAGTCCGAAAAACCCGGAGATTATGTTCTGTATCCCACTTGAAGAGGCAAAATATCCGGAGATCTTTCCGAGTATTCTTGATAAATACGAACGAGACCCAAAAAAGACCTTCTTCTGGCGGGACGGGGTGTTGAAGTAACCATCCCTCACCCCCCACCGAGCACCCTCACCAGCACCGCCACCACCCCGCCCACGACCCCCGGCCCCGGCGCTCACCATTGAAACTCCCCACCAGCCCCTTAGTCCCTGGCTTATATCCCCTGCCGGGCCAGAACCCTGACCACCCCCGGCAAAGCCCTCCAGCCCCGAACCCGGCTGCAGGTCCCCCGCCGGCCATGGCTGGATGCGGGGTTCAGGGCGGGCTGCTCCAGCGGGAGGGGAGTCGGCGGCGGAGGCCCCGCACGAGCGAGAGGTACTCGTCGGGATGATCGACGCGACCGACCGGCAGATCGATCGGCTGATCTACGACCTCTATGGGCTCACGGCGGAGGAGATCGCGGTTGTGGAGGGGGCGGCCTGATGCGATGAAACCGTTCCGCAGATGGACTGTTACCGGTTCGACGGTGAGCCGCGAAGGGAGTGTGCCGGAAGAAACGTCGTTGTCGGGATGGTGAATACTCGCCGGCACACCCCTGCGGCTGGCAACCCGGGGGAAAAGCGTTATCCTGATCGGCGGGTAACAGGAGTATGATACATGCTTACGGCTGACGGCATCCTCGGTGCGCTGGCGGAACACCGCGAACGGATCAGGAGCCTGGGCGTCCGGCGGATCGGGGTCTTCGGGTCGTTTGCCCGGGGCGAAGAGCGTGAAGAGAGCGATATCGATATCCTCATCGAGTTCAAGGAAGGGGGGCGTTCCTTTGACACGTACATGGACCTCAAGTTCTTCCTCGAAGATCTCTTCGGGAGGAGAGTCGATCTCGTCGACCGCGATGCCATAAAGCCGGCTCTCGCACCGCACATCCTCCGGAGCGTCAGGTATGTCCCGGGAATATAACCTCTATCTCCGTGATATCCTTGAGGCTATCGGGAGAATTAACCGATACACCCGGGGAATGGACTACGAGGAGTTCCTGGCAAACGACCTGGTGCAGGACGGAGTCATCCGCAACCTCATGGTCATCGGTGAGGCCGTCAAACTCATTCCCGAACCGCTGAAATGCGAACATGCCGATATTTCCTGGAGAAAGATTGCAGGAATGCGCGACATCCTCATTCACGCATATTTCGGGATCCATAACGAGATTGTGTGGGACGTTATTAGAAACAAGATCCCGGAACTACAGGCTGCAGTCAGGCAGATGCTTGATGACGAGGCCGCCTGATCACCCTCTGCCGTGGTTTGGTACCCGGAAATGGCTTGCCCCGCCGACGTCACCCGCCACGACCACATGGTCGCTTGCGCATCCTGCCGGGATGGGTTGGAGAAGTAGTGTCAGGTCCGAAAGCCGCCGCGCCTCCCGGCCTCTTCCCCTCACCCGGTGAGTTCGACCTCGCCTGCCGCTGTGGACGTCCCTCATCGCGGAGCCGGTCTTTCCCCTCGACGCCGCTTGACATATCCTCCCTCAACCCTCCATCATCTATATCCCCGTATACCGTCATACACTGGGGTATGCCCCAGACCACCACCATCAAGATCGATACACAGCTCAAACACCGCCTCAATACGCTCAAACGGCATCCCCGCGAGACCTACAGTGATGTAATCCGGCGCCTGACCGAGATGGCCATCGATACGGAGCCGCTCTCTGAAGAGACGCTTGGCCGGATCAAAGAAGCCGTGGCGGATTTCCAGGCGGGACGATATGTAACCGAAGAAGAGATGGATAAAACCCTGGGCCTGTAATGTATGCCCTTATCTACTCTCCCGGTGCGCAAAAAGACTTCGCCGGACTCCCCCGGGACGTGGCGGTGAGAATCCATACATCCCTCAAAAGCATCAAGACGGATCCCTACAACCGCGTTAAGAAACTCGAAGGATCGCTTGCCGTCCCCCTCTACTCGTACAAAGTCGGCCAATACCGCTGCATCCTGACAATCGAAGACAACAAAGTGGTGATATTCGTCATCGAGATCGGGCACCGGAAGAACATCTATCGGAAGTACTGATCCCCTGGTTCGGAGCCTTCCAGTACCGACGACCCGGTGAAGGCCCCTCACCCCCACGCCTGAGCACCCTCACAATCACCGCCACCACCCCGCCGGCCCCGGCGCTCACTGTCGAAACCCGCCGCTCCGCCCGCCGCCGCTCCGCCCGCCACCCCTCCAGCACCCGGAACCGGGCCTCAAACGCCTCGCCCTGCGCCTCCATTCTCTGGAGCGCCCGGCAAATCCGCTTCACGTCCCGGTTCGTCTCGTACATGAGTTCCCGGGCGGTCTTCTCGCCCGTCATCCAGGTAACCTTCCTCGAGGATGATAGAACGGGGAAGGAAAAAAGCCTGACCGGAAGGGCTATTCCGGGGCATTCCGGGCGCAAAAAAAGCTTACCAGCCGCCCATCAGTCCCGTGAGCCGCCGTCTCTCCAGGAACGGGCCTCCCCGGCACTCTCCGCGCCGGCGAGTGCGGAGCGTCACGATCTCCTCCCTGAGTGCGGGGATGTCACGGTCCACAAACCCCCAGATCTCATCGGGATCCACGCGGAAGTATGCATAAACCAGGATGTTCCGAAGACCGATCACCTGTTTCCACGGAACGCCGGGAGAAGCGCTTCACAGACCCGGGGGAAGACGTGCGGCTGCCTCACCGATGATCTGGAGGTGGTGGATCATCCAGACCTGCACCAGTTCATCCCGCATGAACGTCTCGCGGCCTCGAACGGCATACCGCTCATCTCCTCGATTGCCTCAAGGATATCGAGGAGCCGATCGTTTCCGTCCCTCAGAGCGGAACCATCTCCTCAAGGATCCTCTGCCGGTACCGCTCCTTGAGCGCTTTTTCCGTCACCACATCCACCCGGCACCCGAGATCCTCTTCCAGGTCCTGGATGAGCGCGATATGGTCGAGGAGACTCCTGCCCTGTTCCATCTCCACCAGAAGGTCAAGATCGCTCTCCGGCCCCTCCTCGCCCCGGGCAACCGACCCGAAGACCCGCAGGTTCGTCGCGCCGTGCCGCCGGGCTATCGCAAGGATCCTGGACCGCTTTTCCCGGATCAACTCCATGGTGACAGGCATACCTCTTCAATACGTTCCATCGGGAGCCGGCGATATAAACCTGCCTCCCGGCGGTCCTTCCGCCGGAGCGGTCGCCTGATAGCCCATGCCGGTCACGCTCGCCCCGCTCAAGGCATACAGGTCCTCTGCTGACCGGGGGAGGGGAGCAGAGGAGGCGCTCGATCTCCGCCCCACCCTCAATCACGGGTGGGTCAACGACCGCCGACGAGATCCGGCCGGCTCTCCCGGCGAACGACACCCTCCGGCGGGAGGGGTTTGCCGGGACCGATGCCGGCCTCGCCCGTGGAGATGAGAACTGCACCCTGCACATCGCAAACGCCCGGCGGGCGGACCACCCGTTCGGATCCCGGCACGGCCCTCTTCATAGGAAGGGGCGCGAGGCCCGAAAAACCCATAGGGGAGGAAAAGCGGACCGGCCCCTCCCCCGCCCGCGGATCGCAAGCCGCGCATACAAGCGCTGGCGTCGCTTCGCCGGCGACGGACCCTGATTCGCGAGGAACAGGATCCGGCGCTTTCAGGAACCACCAGAAAGGAGAAAAGGGCCCCCGGGGGCAACAGAGTGAGAGGTTGTGCCTAATCGTACTCGCGCCACGTCTTCCCGCAGGCGGTGCAGCGGAAGAACCTGACCTCGCTCTCATCTGCCGCCCGCAGCTGCCGCAGCCACCAGTATGCCGTCGTGCACTCGCAGTCGGGGCACTTGACGGCCGCGGTCGGGAGGGTCGCTACCTTATCCTCTTCGTCGACGATGACGATCTCTTTTGTCACACGTTTGTCTGTCTTCTTCAATCGGTCGAGGTCGTTGATATCCCTGATATAACCGCACTTTTTGCACTTCAACTGACCACCGGACGATATCATCAGGCCTTTGCACTGTGGACAGAACATCATTATTACAAGTGGGGCACCGACCAAAATTAATCCTTGGTCGGCCGGGCGGCCGGGACTGCACAGACACCGATGCAACCGGATCGGGCGCACAAATGCTTTATTGCCGGATACGCCGAAAAGTAAAGGATGAAGGATTACCTGGTGCTCGTCTCCTGCATCTGCTTTCTCGTCTTCCTTGTCCCGGGACGGTTCCGGAAGTACTTCGCCATCGGCGGGTGGGCAAGCATCGTCGGATACCTCTTCCTCGAGCTCCCCTACTACTTCTCCATCAACAATTTCATGTACCCGGCGCTCGCCCTCCTCTCGGTCCCCTTCCTCGCCATCACCGTAAAACACCTGCTCCGCGGCGATCCCCGGGTGATGCAGCTCTCGACGATAGCAGCCGTGGCGTTCCTGATCTACGCCCCCTTCGGCTACATACCGGCGCTCGGGGACTGGCTGATTACCGCAGTCGCCGACCAGACCTCCGCCGTCCTCGCGGCGGCCGGGTACCCCGTGAACTTCAGCGCCTGGAACACGATGGAGCGCAACGGTTTCCAGACCGAGATCATCCTCGCCTGCACCGGGATCCAGAGCATCGCGATCATGCTCGGGGTCGCCTGGGGCGTGCCGTCGACGGCGAGACAGAAACTCGCCGGCTTTCTCCTGGTCCTCCCGACGATCTACATCCTGAACATCGTGCGCAACGTCTTCGTCATCACGGCATACACCGAGCAGTGGTTCCCCTACCTCCCCGCGATTGCCGGCAACGGCGAGTTCGGGTACGAGAGTTTCTTCTGGGCGCACAACGTCATGGCCGAACTCGGGGCGCTCGCCTTCCTCGTGATCCTCGCCTACGTCCTCTTTACGATCCTCCCCGAACTCGGCACCCTCGCCGACAGCCTCTACCGGCTCTACCGCGGTGAGGCGGAACGGATCCTCCGGCCGAAGGCCGGAGAATCCGGCCTGCAGCCGTAAGGGCGGGAGCGCGACCGCCGCCACGGCCCGCTCCTGTGCCGGGGGAAGATCCGGGCCCGGCACCACCCCCCCGGGGTCTCAACAACGCCCGATCCTCCGGGACCGATCCCCTCCCCGCGAGCGCGCGAGCCGCCGGGGCGGGGAGGTGTGACGCGGTGCCGCTTCCCGGTTGACGGCGCAGAGTCCGCGTCGAGAGAAGAGACGGGAAGGCAGCCTCCCCTCAGGAGTACTGCCGGTAGAGGTAGACGATCCGCTGGACCGCAGAGAGGTTCGTGCAGACCGCGATCAGGAGGACCGCAACCCAGATGTAGCCGGTCACGCCGCCGAGCACCAGCGCGAGGACCGTCTCCGGCCTGCCGAAGAAACCGACCCCCTCGAGGGGATCCTCGATCTTCCCGGCGATCCTCTCGCTGTAACCGATCTCCGCGTACGTGACCGGTTTGATGAAGGTGTTGATCAGCGACCCGGCAAGCGCGAGGCCGACGACACCGAAGTCGGCGACCGGCGGGACGTTCACGAGGTGGCTGACGATGGGGATACCGGAGAACCCCACGCCGAGGATGACCGCCGCATCGACGTATTTGTCCGCGACCCAGTCGAAGACGGCCCCGAACCTGCTCTCCGTGTGGTTCTTCCGGGCGACGTTCCCGTCCACCAGGTCAAGGATCGCCGAGACGACCAGCAGCAGGCTGCCCGCGAGAAAATACCGCTGGGTAAAGGCGAGTGCGCACGAGAAGCCGAAGAGCACGGAGAGCACCGAAACCTGGTTTGGCGTAACGCCCAGGCGTATGAAAAACGACGCGACCGGCTCTGTATATTTGATGAATTTCGGCCGCAACGAGGTTATATTCATCGCATAATTTATCAGCCCGAGAAGGGTTTAACCTTTGCTCCGCCGGGCGGGGCCGCACCACCGCACCGGGAACGCTGCATTCGGTCCGGAATCACCAGATTCTTAAACGCTCCCGCCAGATAGATCAGGGAGAAGGAGATCCAATGGCAGATCACGACAGGCCGCATGTGCTCATGATGTCAGAGATCACCGTCGACGGGAAGCTCACCCTGCGGCGCGGGGCATCCAGCAAGATCCTCATGAAGTACATGGCGCCCGAGACCGAGATCCTCCTTCACCGGACCCGGGCGGAGTGCGACGCCATCATGGTCGGAGCAAACACCATCAGGATCGACAACTCCTTCCTGACGGTCCGGTTGGTGGAGGGTAAAAGCCCGCTGCGCGTCATCCCGAGCAACCGGGGGGATATCCCGCCGGATGCAAACATCCTCGGGCCGGATGCCCGGACGGTCATCGCCGTCAGCGGGGCGGCACCGGCGGAGAAGGTCGCCCGGCTCCGGGAGAGCGGCGTCGACGTCGTTGTGGCGGGAGAAGACCAGGTCGACCTGCCGGAACTGATGCGGATCCTGAAGGCGGACTACAACGTCTCGCGGATGATGATCGAGGGCGGCCCCACCCTGAACTGGTCCATGCTGAACCACCGCCTCGTGGACGAGATACGCCTGATCCACCTGCCGTTCATCGTCGGCGGCGCCGACACCCCGTCCCTTGTCGGCGGCATGCACATCGAGACCGAGAACGATATGATCCGGCTCTCCCTCAAACGCCACTACATGTGCGGGAGCAACCTCGTCACCGAGTGGGACGTCCTCTACGACGGGCGCTTGCGGGGCTGAGGGACACACTACAGGGCAAATCCTTTTTTCGCGCGCCGGGCCGCCGTCAGACCATCATATAGGGGTCCGCCTTCACCGTCAGATCATCGCGTAGGGGTCCGCCTTCATATACTCCCGGCAGACCGTCGTCGCGTAGTGGCCGGGAGGGAGCGTAAACCGGAGCCGGACGCTCGCGTCCAGGACGTCCGTCTCAACCCCGGCAGAGAGCGCGATCGGCCGTGCGACCCCGGCAAACGCCGTCTCCACGAACCGGGAGGCGCGCGCGAAGTCTCCGGCGCCGATGCCGCGGCTCCGCATCAGCTCCTGCATGATCTCGTCCATCCGGCCATGCGGCGTCACCGGTTCGGACCCCGGGATGAATATGGCGATCCCGCACCGGCCGCGCCGGATATGGAGGAGGGCTGCCTGCCGGTTCCGGGCCGTGACGGTATCCTCCCGGCCGTCATGGAAGAGCAACCGGTCGCCGACCTCGGGTTCAAAGAGCGGGATGCCGGCGTCGATGCGGGAGGAGAGCGCGCAGTTGAAGAGATGCGACTGGAACGCGCTCACGAGAAGCGAGAGGAGCTTTGGGGGGAGCACCCGGAGCGCACCGGCGTAGTCGCCGGGGTTCGCGACGAGGTGGTTTGCCATCGCCCGCTCGTAGGTCATCCGGATAGGGAGACCGGCAAGCGCCGCCCCCGCATCCCGGGTCTCGGCAAAGTGCGACCTCGCCCGCTGCGCCTCTTCCGGCTCCCGCGGGTATGCAAGACCGATGTACGCAACCACGGCGCCTTCGTAATCCCCTTTGAGGATCTTCTCGCCGACGATGTGGGTGACCGGCCGGACGACGCCGAACCGCTGCAGCCCATAGTAGTTCGGCACCCCGGCAGACACAACCTCCGTGACCGCCCGCACCCGTCCGGCAAGGTCCCCGGGCACGCAGTCGCGGACGACGATGTCGAACCGGTTCCCCTCAAGGCCCCCGAGGACGAGCGGGTGCTGCGACAGCCCGACGACCTCGAGCGATATATCCTTGAGGTGCACCCGTCCGGCCTCCTCGGGGGAAACGCCGTAGATCGATATGAACTGGGTGGTCACCGCGTTCTTGTCCTTGGTCCCCGCCCAGGCTATCCGCCGATGGCTGATGCCGAGCCGTTTTGCAATCTCTCTCACCGCCCGCTGGAGTTCCCAGTTCGTCTTGGTGAGCCGGCAGATCAGGTACGGCCCGTCGGGATCGCTGATCGGGAGCGGGAGTTCTTCGACGACGAAATCTTCGGGGCTTGAGCGGAGCCGACCGCCGATACCGGGGGTGACGGACGCGTAATAGCGCATCCCGAGCTCCTCTTCGAGGGGATAGGGTGAGGGCATCATAGCAGGGGGAGATCGCCGGTGATCCGGTCGAGGTCTTCGGCGCGTGCAGGCCCGAGACCGAGCGCCGTCACGGTCCCCGGCGGTATCTCGGTCATCCCGGCGTCCTGGATGATGGACGCGGGGATGCCCGCCCGTTCTGCGATCGTCTTGAGTTCAAAGAGCTGCCGCTCGTTTGCGGCCTTCAGCACGACCTTCTTCTGCCCCTCGTCGAGCCAGGCCTTCCTCGCGAGTTTATCGGCCTTCTCGTAGGCCCCTATGGCCGCGTGGGCGGCCTGCGCACACTTCTTGCCGCAGCTCATCCTGACGTCGGCACGCACGATCAGGCACTGCTTCCATTTGAACTCCCGTATCTCAGGCATCTCCTACTACCTGGGGCATGATCCATCAAATACGCAGCTATGGGGGCGGAGGCCAAAAGAGGTCACTGGCGTTCCTCCCGCCTGTCCTCGCGCCGCACCTGCCGGGGCGGCAGAAGAGCGCGTTGCACCGCCCGTGCGGGAGATCTTCTCTCGGCGCACCTGCCGGGGCAAAAGGCGGAGGAGCGCCAGCCCGCCGGAGATCGTGCCGGGGCGCCCGGATATCCGGGCCCGATCCCCGGACAGTATCGGATTTCGTTTGACGACACCGGCCCATTTTCCTGGGAAAGACTTTTATAGGCCCGCTTTTCCGGGAAACTTATTTATAGGCCGCCGCCCATAACACTCCATCGAACGAGGTGATTTTTATGGTAAACCGCGAACAGTTACTTGCCGAATCCCGGCAGGAGATCTATGACAGCATTCCAAAGATTGCGGTCGGCGTCGCCATCGCATTCCTCATATGGCTCTTTGGCGTGCTCATCTTCCTGCCACTTGCAACGATGCTCGGGAACCCGTTCCTCTTCGGCCTGATCGGTCTTGACAGCCTGATCTCAGGGATAATCCTCGTCGCGCTCGTGATCATCGTCCTCGGTATCTTCGGGGAGGTCCTCGACGTCGCCGAGGCGGTCGCGGGGTATGCTGCCGCGGCATATTCACGAGGCGAGACGCCTGACGAGAAGGTGGAGCGTTACCGGCTGGCATTCCGGGGGATCGCGTACGTGCTCCTCGCCGTCGTCGCGTTCCTGTTCTTCCTGCCGTTCATCGCAGGAATCTTCCCGGTCCTTGCAGGCATAGTCCTGGTCATCCTGGTCCTCTGGGCGATCTTCGTCCTCTTCCGGACCGGCAGGCTCTTTTCCGGGGAGATCGAGCGGTGGGCCGCGGAGTTCGCCCGGAAGGTCGAGTCAGAGCGGCAGGATATGGCCTTAAAGGAGCAGCAGGCACAATACCGCGAAGAGTAGACCCATGAGGAAACTATCGGTCTACCTCATTTTTGTGGCGATATGGGTCCTCGGCGCCGTGGCAGTTGCCGTATATCCCGGCCTCATGGCCCCGGCCGCCGGGGCGCTCATGCTCCCCCTCGATGAAACGGTCGCACTCTTCCTCTCCGCGATGGTCGTGCTGACCATGATCTTTCTCGCCCTCATCGGCCTTGAAACGGGCCGGTTCGTGGCGGAGTATCTCGGGTAGGCGGGGCGACCGACCCCGCCGACCGTGCCCATTTCATTTATACCCGCCGGGTCCTATTATTCGAGGGAAAGGGATCGCCGGCCGGCCGGGATCCCATGTATGCGAGGCATGGTAGTCTGACCTGGGATGTTGTTGTTGTGGGCGCAGGCCCCGCCGGGAGTGCCGCCGCGCGGGCGTGCGCGAAGGAGGGGCTTACGACGCTCTGTATCGAGGAGCACGGCACGATCGGCTACCCGGTGCAGTGCGCGGGACTGCTCTCCGCGTCCGCGTTCGCCGAATGCGGCGTTTCAAGGCGTTCGGTCCAGAACGAGGTGAGCGGGGCCCGGATGGTCTCGGACCTCGGGGGGGAACTCCTCTTTGATGCACGGACCACAAAGGCCTACGTCGTGGACCGGTGCCTTCTCGACCGGGAGATGGCGGAGAATGCCGCCGATGCCGGAGCAGAGTTCCGCTTAAAGATCAGCGCCTCGGGCATCAGGGGGTCCACCCTCCTGACCCGGGGAGTCCGCGGGCGCGAGGAGATCCCCTTCCGCCTTCTCATCGCCGCCGACGGGCCACGGAGTTCCGTCGCCCGGATGCTCGGCCTCCGGCGCCCGGCGACCTACCTCGCCGGGGTGCAGGCGGACGTGCCATGTGCGGTGGACCCGCGCTACGTCGAGCTGCACCCCAACGCCTCGCCCGACTTTTTCGGGTGGGTGATCCCGGTCTCGGCGACCCGGGCACGCATCGGGCTCTGCGCGAGAGAGGGGGCAAAGGACCACTTCGAGCGGTTCATCGCCCGCTACGGGGGGAACTCGCTCCACCTCGCGAGCGGCGTCATCCCGCTCGGGGTTATGCCGCAGACCTACGGCCGCCGTGCGCTCGTTGTCGGCGACGCGGCCGGGTTTGCCAAACCCACGTCGGGAGGCGGCGTCTACACCGGCGTCCGGTCGGCAAAGCACGCGGCCGCGGTCGCGGCGGCCTGCGTGGCGCGCGGAACGTTCGATGACGAGAGCCTCCGGGACTACGAGCGGCGCTGGAAGGAAGACTTCGGGAGAGAACTCGATATCGGCATGAAAGCGCTTCGTATGCGGCAGAAGATGACGCCGCAGGAGATCGACCGTCTCTGCCGGGCCTTAAACGACCCGGACATCATCGAGACGATCGTGGAGCACGGCGATATGGACCGGCCGGGCACCCTGATCCGTAAACTCGCCCTGAAACCCCGATTGGCCAGGGTGATGGGCATACTTTTCGCATCAGGAGTACGTCAGATTCTTACGGGTCAAGAGAACCCTCACTCTGGGTAATACATTTATACCAATACGTATTACAACTCATCAGGGTGTGTCATGCATATACCTGATGCGTTTATACCGATGGGACAGGCCCTGATCTACTGGATCATCGCCCTCATCTTCATCGCTCTCGCCCTGCGGTGGGCGCGGCGGTCAATGGTGGAAGAGAAGGTGCCGCTGGTCGCCGTGCTTGCGGCAGGAATCTTTGCCATCCAGGCGCTGAACATCCCCATCCCCTGGGGAACAAGCGGCCACATGGTCGGGGCGGCGCTCGCGGCGATCGTCCTCGGCTCGCCGTACGCGGGAATCTTCGTCCTGACGCTGGTGCTCCTCGTGCAGGGCGTCATATTCGGCGACGGCGGGATCACCGTCATGGGCGCGAACATCATCAACATGGGCGTCGTCGGCGGGTTTGTCGGCTACTACGGCTACACCGCCGTCATGGGCGTCGCGAAGAACTCGTATGCCGCCGCGTTCATCGCCGGGTGGGCGTCGCTCTTCATATCCGCGATCCTCTGTGCGGTCGAACTCGCGATCGCCGGCACGTTCCCGCTGGATCTCGGCCTCACCTTCATGGGGGGGTACCATGCCGTCATCGGCCTCATCGAAGGCGGGATCACCGCGGTTGCCCTCTACCTGATCGCGTCGGCGCGGCCCGACATCCTTGAGCGTCCAGCGGGGGTGACCGCATAATGGAGAAGAACCAGTTTATCATGATCGGTATCGCGGTCGCCCTCGTGATCGCCGTTGCCGCACCGTTCCTTGCGTCCGGAAATCCCGACGGTCTCGAGAGCGCGTTCTTCAGCATCCACGGTGCAAAAGACTTCCAGGGTGACGAACTCGACGAAGACGCCGCGAGCGCCGCGGAGGAGAAGGTAGTCGCCATTACCGGGAACGACTTCGCGTTTGAGGCGCCCCTGCCCGACTACAGCATCGCCGGTATGGATAAGCCCGGCGAGGTGCTTGCCATCGTCGTCGGCACGCTCCTCATGCTGGTCCTGGTCTACGGCGTTGCCCGGGTGACTGCACGGCCCGATAATTAGATACCCGACAAACTCCCACTTTTTGCTATCATGCACCTGGTCGAGACCCGGAATCTCACCCATATCTACCGCGGCAACCTTCCCGCCCTCGACGGCGTGAACTTCATCGCAGAGAGGAAATCCCGCATCGCCGTCATCGGGCCGAACGGGGCCGGTAAAAGCACGCTTTTTAAGCACTTCAACGGCATCCTCCATCCCACGTCCGGCGAGGTCCTGGTCCGGGGCGAGCCGATCACGAAGGAGAACGTCCGCGAGGTGCGCAAGCTCGTGGGGATCGTCTTCCAGAACCCCGACGACCAGATCTTCTCCCCCACCGTGGAGCAGGACGTCGCGTTCGGCCCGACCAACCTCGGGCTCGACGAGGCGACGGTCGCCCACCGTGTCGGGGAGGCGCTCGCCCTCCTCGGGATCGAGGACCTGCGCGAGCGCGTGCCGCACCACCTCTCGGGCGGCGAGAAGAAACGGGTCGCCATCGCGGGCATCCTCGCAATGGAGCCGCAGGTGCTGGTGCTCGACGAGCCGACCGCCGGGCTCGACCCCCAGGGCGTCGCCGACCTTGTTGCGTTCGTCAACCGGCTGCCCGAGGAATACGGCATGACGGTGATCTTCTCGACCCACCAGGTCGACCTCGTCGCGGAGGTGGCGGACTATATCTACGTGATGGACCATGGCAGGATTGCGGCCACCGGGACAGTCGAGGAGATCTTCACCCGGCCGGAGCTGCTCGCGAGGACCAGGCTCGACGTACCGGTCATACCGAAACTGATCCGGTCGCTGCAGGAGAACGGTGTCGCCATCGATATGGCCTACACCTACGACGGCGCGAAGAAGTCGTTCCTCGATGCCTACGCGAGAAGAGCATGATCGACGACCTCTACTCCATCGAGAAGTCGGCCTACCGCGACAGCGTCATCCACCGGCTGGATGCAAGGGTCAAGCTCCTTGTCGCCCTCGCCGGGATCGTCGCGATCGTGGCGATGCCGTACTCGACGAAGATCTACGAACTTGGCGCCGTGCTCTTTGCCTTCTTCCTCGTCCTCTGGGCCTGTTCGCGTCTCTCACCGGCGGTCTACCTCCGGCGGCTCGCGCTCATCCTGCCGTTTGGCATCTTCCTCATCGGGTTCCAGGTCTTCGTGAAGAACCCCTACTACGAGGTCTTCCACCCGGTTACCACCCTGCCGTTCGGGATCGAGATCTACGCGGAGTCGGTGGAGTTCGCCTCGATCCTCCTGGTGAAGTTCATCGTCAGCATATCGTTCATCATCCTGCTCTCGTCGACGACGAAGATGCAGGATCTCCTGGAGGCGTCGGGGAGGCTCGGCCTGCCGCGGGAGTTCACCCTCCCGCTCGGCATGATGATCCGCTACATCTTCGTCTTTGCCGATATGTTCAGCAAGATCCGGTCCGCGATGGCGACCCGGTGCTTTGATCCCCTCGACCGTACCCTCCCCTACCGCTACCGGCTCTGCCAGCTCGGCTACACGGTCGGCATGATCTTCATCCGGTCCTACGAGCAGGGCGAGCGCACCTACACGAGCATGCTCTGCCGGGGCTACGGGGCGAACGCCTGCCTGCACATCGGGAAAAAACCCCTCAGCGCCGGAGAGGTCTCCTTCTTTGCCGGTGCGCTCACCCTCATCGCGCTTTCTGCGGTCCTGATCTACCTGCACCCGTAATACGTGCGATCTCGTTTCGGAACACTGCTGCCGGGAAGGGAGATCCCGGCAACACCTGCTGCACCGATTCCGGATCATCGGACGTTGGTCGATCCCCGTCCCCCACTCCCGGTGGGGGGCACCCGCATAAATCGCTCTCCGGCATCCTCCACCCCGCCCGCGTCGGGCGTGCGCTCCTCCCTGCCCTCCCCTATCTCCAACTCCCAGAATTCCGTATTTCTCATCGACCTCACCCCACCCGCGCCTTCGGCGCTCCTCCCCCGCCCCTGGGGGCGGGGGCAGTGCGTGGCGATACCAGGTGGAAAGCCGTGGTCCGGGAAGCGGCGTTGACGGCGGTTTCCCGGGGAACAGGGGAGAGCAAGCCCGGGCCTGGTTCTTCCCCGGCCCTATCCCCGGACACTGGGCCGTGGTGGATATCGCCATGGGGGGAAGGGGCGGTGGACAGCCGTATTCGGGAGCGGCGTTGACGGCGGTTCCCCGGAGGGAGGCCGGGGAAGGGATAGCCCGGAGCCGGTTCTTTCCCGAGCCGGCGCAACAGCCGGGGTAGGGGGTTCTGGCCGGAAAGTTACCCGTCGCCCCGGAACAGCCTCTGCTTCTGGTCGGCCACTTCCTCATCGGTGAGGATACCTTCATCCCGCAGCCGGGCAAGCCGTTCGAGGAGATCGACGACCTCCTCCGGCGACCGGGGGCGATCGGCGTCCCCGCCGCTCCTCTGGATCTCGGCGAGGAAGGCCGAGGAGAGGACGCCGGCCGGGAGGGCGAAGATCCCGATGCCGAGGAGCGCGATAATCCCGCCGAGTGCCTTGCCAAGGGGGGTAACCGGGAAGACGTCCCCGTAGCCCACGGTTGAGAGTGTGGCGACGGCCCACCACATGGCGATGGGAATGTTTGCGAAGTCGTCAGGCTGCACCTCATGCTCGGCAAAGAACATCAGGCTCGACGTGATGACGATCAGGAGCACGAGGATGAATACGAGGACCCCGATGACGTGCATCTGCGCCTTCAGAACCCGGCCGAGCATCTTCACGGCGTATGAGTATCTGCCGATCTTCAGGACCCGGAAGACCCGGAGCAACCGGAGCGCCCTCATCGACCGCATGTCGAGCGGGATGAACATCGGCAGGAAGAACGGCAGTATCGCCAGGAGGTCGATGATCGCAAGAGGTGTCGCGGCATACCTGAGCCGGCCGAGAACGGGATGCGCGTAGTGCGGGTTTACGGTGCAGGTCCAGAGGCGGAGGAGGTATTCGACGGTGAAGACTGCGACGGAGAAGAGATCGAATGCCCAAAAGAGGGTTGCGTAAGGGACAAACAACCCCTCGACCGATTCGAGGATCACGACGATGACGTTTGCCACGATCAGCGCCATAATGCAGGCGTCGACAATTCGGCCCGCCCCGGGCTTTTCCGGGTCCGCCTCGATGAGATGATAGATCTTTTCCTTGATCCGGCGGTGCATGATACCATCTGAATGCAAAATGCTCTCTAAAAATGGGCAGCAATGCTATTAAAATTCAGGGGACGGCGGGTGGAGCGGGGGAACGGGTCCGCACTCCTTCGGGATGCCTGCCGCCGGCGGATGGGCGCGTAAAAACGGATCGTTCATATCGCCCGGCGGTGCATAGGGTAGGTATGCCCGCACAGAGCCAGTTCGGCAGAGGGTTTGTCGTCAACCTGACGCTGCTCTCACGGCACTTCGGCCTGCCCCCCGAGAAAGCCTTCTTTGGCGTTGCGGATCACCTCAACGACCTCATCGTCCCGGAGCAGTTCCGGGGAACCGAGATCGAGGAACTGGTTGAACGCCTCCGCAAGATGGTGATCTGGCACCAGCCGGGCGTCCTGGACAAGGAGGACGCGGCAGAGATCAAGCGGCTCCTCAACCGGATCGCGATCGCGGTCGATACGCGTCTCGGCATAGCCGGCCCCGATGCAGGGAAGTACGACTGACGGGAGCGCCCACCCTCTTCTGCAGGGGCGGCATGCCCCGTCCCGGAACCGGCCGGGAGGGATCCCCCGTCCTCACCGGTCCGGTTCGCCCGGAGACTGCACCGTCTCCGGATCGGCCGAAATGAAGAGATTCTCCAAAGCCATACACTATAAGTGGTTATACAACCAATATATACTGTGAGTTTTGCTGCGATTCAGGACGCCGCTCGTTCAGCGGAGGTCATAAATGACTGATACCTACGATGCTTCCCACATCACGGTACTTGAGGGCTTACGGCCCGTGCGGGAACGCCCCGCCATGTACATCGGCAGCACGGAGGCCCGGGGATTACACCACCTGGTCTACGAGGTTGTGGACAACGCCGTAGACGAGGCTCTTGCCGGGTTCTGCGACCTGATACAGGTCGTCATCAACCGTGACGGCTCGGTCACGGTCGAAGATAACGGGCGTGGTATCCCCGTCGATATGATGCCCCAGTACGGCAAGAGCGCACTTGAGATCGTCCTCACCGTTCTTCACGCCGGCGGAAAATTCGACAAAAACACCTACCAGGTCTCCGGCGGCCTGCACGGCGTCGGCGTCTCGGTCGTCAACGCCCTTGCAAGCTGGCTCGACGCGACGGTCTTTCGGGACGGCAACGTCTATACGATGCAGTTCCGGCAGGGCCAGGTAGCAAAGCCGCTCACGAGCCGCCCGGAGACCGAGCACGAGATGAAGGCCCGGTACGAGGAGCGGTACGGCACCCGGCCGGGGCAGCCGCTCGACCCCGGGCGCCTCCAGGGAACCCGGATAACGTTCCAGCCCGACCGGTCGATCTTTGAGACCGTCGAGTTCGACTACGACGTGCTGGACCACCGGCTCCGCGAACTCGCATACCTCAACAGCGGCCTTACGATCGCCCTCCGGGACGACCGCACCGGCGATGCGGTCACCTACTGCTTTGAGGGCGGCATCAGGGAGTTTGTCGCCCATATCGGCGAAGGGAAGGAGAGACTGCACGACGACGTGATCTACTTCCAGAAGCGCGACGCCGAGAGCATGGTCGAGGTCGAGGTGGCCCTGCAGTACAACGACTCATACGCAGAGACGGTCTACACCTACGTCAACAGCGTGAACACCCGGGAGGGCGGCACCCACCTTGAGGGGTTCCGGAGCGCCATCACGCGGGCGATCAACAACGCCGCCCGGAGAAACAACCTCTTAAAGAGCAACGACGCCCAGGTCCGGGGAGAAGATGTCAGGGAGGGGCTCGCGTCCGTCATCAGCACCCGGGTCGCCGAACCGCAGTTTGAAGGGCAGACGAAGATGCGCCTTGGGAACAGCAACGTCCGGGGGATCGTGGACTCACTCGTCTACTCGTCGCTCACCGAGTACTTCGAGGAGCACCCAAAGACCCTCCAGGTGATCGTGGATAAGGCGATGACGGCTGCCCGGGCGCGGGAGGCCGCCCGGAACGCACGCGAGCTCGCCCGGCGGAAAAGCACGCTCGAGACGACCGGGCTCCCCGGAAAACTCGCCGATTGCCAGGAACGGGACCCGGCAAAGAGCGAACTCTATATCGTGGAAGGGGACTCGGCAGGCGGGTCCGCAAAACAGGGGCGGGACCGGAAGTTCCAGGCGATCCTCCCCCTCCGGGGGAAGATCTTAAACGTCGAGAAGGCCTCGGAGCACAGGATCCTGAAGAACGCCGAGATCCAGGCGCTGATCTCCGCCATCGGGACCGGGGTCGGCGACAGTTTCGACGCGGAACGGGCCCGGTACCACCGGGTCATCCTGATGACCGATGCCGATGTCGACGGTGCACACATCCGGACGCTCCTCCTCACGTTCTTCTACCGCTACATGACGGAACTCGTCGAAAACGGCTACATCTACATCGCCCAGCCGCCCCTCTACCGGGTGGCGAGGGGCAAACAGGAGCGCTACGCCTACCGCGAGGAGGAGATGCGGACCATCACCGCCGAGATGGGCGAGAAGGGTGCCACGATCCAGCGCTACAAGGGTCTTGGTGAGATGAACGCCGGGCAGCTCTGGAGCACCACAATGGACCCGGAAAACCGGGTGCTCAAGCAGGTGCGGATCGAGGACGCCGCCTACGCAAACGACATATTCGAGAAACTGATGGGAGAGAACGTTGATGCCCGGAGAGACTTCATCCGCCGGCATGCAAAGGAGGTGAACAACCTTGATATCTGATCGGGTCGGGGTCGTCCCGGTCAACATCGAGGAGGAGATGAAGTCATGCTACATCGACTACGCGATGAGCGTGATCATCGGCCGCGCCATCCCCGACGCAAGAGACGGGTTAAAACCGGTCCATCGCCGCACCCTGTATGCCATGTGGGAGATGGGCAACACGAGCGACAAGCCCTACAAGAAGAGCGCCCGTGTTGTCGGAGACGTGATGGGTAAGTACCACCCTCACGGCGATTCGGCCATCTACGATACGCTGGTGAAGATGGCGCAGCCCTTCTCCTACCGCTATACCCTGGTGGACGGCCAGGGGAACTTCGGGTCGATCGACGGGGATTCCGCTGCCGCCATGCGGTACACGGAGGCCCGGCTCACGAAGGTTTCAGAGGAGCTCCTGACGGATATCGACAAGGAGACCGTCGACTTCGTCCCGAACTTCGACGAGTCGCTCAAGGAGCCCGACGTCCTCCCGGCACGGGTTCCTAACCTCCTCGTGAACGGGTCGAGCGGGATTGCGGTCGGCATGGCGACGAACATGCCGCCCCACAACCTCCGCGAGGTCTGCGAGGCGACATGCCGCGTCATCGATGATGCGGGTGTATCCACCGAAGAGTTGATGCGGATCATGCCCGGCCCGGACTTCCCGACGGGCGGGATCATCATGGGCACCGAAGGGGTCCGGGATGCCTACCTCACCGGGCGCGGGAAGTGCGTGGTCAGGGGGATCGCGGAGATCGAGGAGGAAGGCCGGACACCGCAGATCATCATCACCGAGATCCCCTTCCAGGTGAACAAGGCGCGCCTGATCGAGCATATCGCCTCCCTCGTCCGCGACAAAAGGGTCGAGGGGATCAGCGATATCCGCGACGAGTCGGACCGGGACGGCATGCGGGTCGTGATCGACCTCAAGAAGGGCGTCGCGCCCCAGGTGGTGTTGAACTACCTCTACAAGCACACGGCGCTCGAGTCCTCCTTCGGCATCATCAACCTCGCGATCGTCGACCGCCAGCCCCGCACCCTGAACCTCAAGGAGCTCATCCACGAGTTCCTGAAGCACCGGGTGGACGTGGTCCGGCGGAGGAGCGAGTTCGATCTCAGGAAGACCGAAGAGCGGATGCACATCCTCCGCGGCCTCCTCATCGCGCTCGATAACATCGACGCCGTCGTCGCCACCATCCGGGCGTCCGGGACGACGGAGGAGGCACAGACGGCGCTGGTGGCGAAGTTTGCGCTGGACGAGGTGCAGGCGGACGCGATCTTGAAGATGCAGCTCCGGAGGCTTGCGGCGCTCGAACAGCAGAAGATCCTCGACGAGCGCGACGCTCTTGCAAAGGAGATCGAGCGGCTCACCGCGATCCTCGCAAGCGAGGCGAGCATCCTTGCCGAGATCAAGAAGGAGCTCGCCGATATCAGCGCCCGGTACGGCGATGAGCGGAGGACCCGGATCGGGTATGCCGCCGAGGCGTTCGAGAAGGAGGACCTCATCGAGGATAAACCGATGCTGGTCTCGCTCACCTCCTCTAACTACATAAAGAGGATCGACCTTGACACCTACCGGAACCAGCGGCGCGGGGGGCGCGGGGTCATCGGCATGGCGACCAAAGACGACGACGGCGTCGAGAACGTCTTCGTCGCAAACATGCACGACTGCCTCCTCTGCTTCACCGACAAGGGAAGGGTCTACTGGCTGAAGGTCTACGACCTCCCCGAGGGGCAGCGGACCGGCAAGGGCAAGGCCCTCGTCAACCTCCTAAACCTCGACGGCGAGGAGCGCGTGACCGCGGTGATCCCGGTCAGGGAGTTTGATTCCGACCACTTCCTCTTCTTTGCGACGAGAGGCGGGACGGTTGCGAAGATGGCGCTCGATGAGTTCTCGCGGCCCCGGCAGACCGGGATCAACGCCATCAACCTCCGCGACGACGACGAGCTGGTGGACGTGAAGGCAACCGACGGGGACCGGGAGCTGATCCTGACGACGAGGTTCGGGCAGAGCCTCCGGTTCCACGAGGAGGCCGTCCGCCCGGTTCGCCGGAACGCGATGGGCGTGCGGGGGATCCGGCTCCGCCACGGCGACGCCCTGCAGGCGATATCCGTGGTCGAGAACGACCATCTCCTCACCATCACGGAGCAGGGGTTCGGGAAGCGGACGGAGTTTGATGAGTTCCGCGGCCACGGCAGGGGCACGATGGGCGTCCGGAACATCGTCGCCGACGCCCGGGGAGGATTGGTCATCGGGTCGATGGCGGTCTCCGACGACGACGAGATCATCGTGATGAGCGCGTCCGGCATCGTGATCCGGACGAAGGTCTCGGAGATCTCGATCCAGAAGCGGGGCACCCGCGGTGTCCGCGTCATGAAGCTCGACGAGGGCGACCGCGTTATCGGGTTTACGATCCTCGATTCGGGGGAGGACGGGGAAGAGGAGTGAGAACTCCTCTTTCCTGCGCAAAGCCCGCGCCCTTCCCTCAAGTGCAACGATTCTCAATGGCCGGTACCCCCTGCAGGCGGCAACGTCCCGGGCGCCCCTGCCGGCAAGATCATCGCGCTGTTTGCGACGCCTGCGGCCTTCTTCGGGCTGGCGTGGGCCAGGTTCATGCAAAAGGAGATCGGGTGACCAGGGTCCTCTCATGGCCGGGAAGCCGGGCATGGCGCTCATGATGTTGCCGGACTGACGGCGGTCTCGCATTTCAGGTCCTGAGGGCTCCTGACACCCTCCCGGGGACCGCCAGGGCCGCCACCTTCCGCCGGATCGTTCGCAAAGTCGGAGAAGAGACCCGG
Source organism: Methanoculleus sp. 10 (assembly GCF_913757945.1). Classification (NCBI taxonomy): domain Archaea; kingdom Methanobacteriati; phylum Methanobacteriota; class Methanomicrobia; order Methanomicrobiales; family Methanomicrobiaceae; genus Methanoculleus; species Methanoculleus sp. 10. The sequence goes on from NZ_CAJYDP010000009.1 coordinate 141,586, forward strand.
CAGATCGGGTGCCTCTCAAATGCCCGCCGCGGGAGGAGAGAGCCGCGCGGCCTGCTACCGGCCCATGCATCGAGGGTCCACCGCCTTCATCCGCGGGTGTGAGGGCGGATTGCCAGCCGCTCGCGTTGATGCGAAGACCACAAAGGTGAGCGTAGCAATCAAACGGTCTTCGCGTGAATCGTCGTTTGCGTGTAGTGCCCCGGATGCCGTGGAGCACTCCGGGCTGAGGGGGCGATGCCCGGGAAGGCACCGTCCTCATGCTCCGGTCCTCTGAGATACCCCGTCCCGTGAACCCCTCAGGCGCCGGAGGGGTCAGAACGTCGGTTTCCTGAAAGCCATGCCGAGCGCCGCGGGCCTGATGCCTCAAGTTCCTTGAAGAAATAATCTGCAAAACCGGGGTCGGAGTCGTAGATCGCCTGCTGCATGGTGCGCATCAGCCACCCGCGGACCTCCTGACCGGCATCAAGCGTATTCATCACGACGACGACTGCCTCGTCCACATCCTTCCTGTCATTCCAGCGATAAACCATACCTACTGTCTCCGGGGAGGAAATACCCGCCTCACCTATAAAGCGTTTGCGGGCATCCTGCCCCGGGCAGCCTCTGCGTATGCAGAACCGTCCCCGAGAGGCCGGCTGCAGGCACGGCGGGGTTCCCGGAGGGGCAGAGGAGTGCAGAGGTAGCCCGGATCCTGTTCTTCCCGGCCCTGTCCCCGGACACTGGACCGTGGTGGCTCTTTGCCCACGGGAGGGGAGAACCTCCCCCGCGGGTGGGTGCCCGCGTTCCTCGCCGGCAGCCACCACCCTCCCGAGCCTCCGGCGTTCCTCCCCGCCCCTTCCCGGGGCAGGGCAGTGCGGCGATACTCGATGGAAAGCCATGTCCGGGAGGGAGCAGCGCTGATGCCGGCGTTTCCCCAGGAGCGGGAAGTTTATACGTGCGCGAAGGACAACCACGGAATGTCAACGAGGTGATCACACGATGTTCCGTACAACGATCGAGGTAGAGACGCACGGGGAGGGGGAGATCGTCGACCTCACGCCCCGGGTACAGCAGGCGGTCGGCGAGAGCGGCGTGCGGGAGGGGCTTGCAACCGTCTTCGTCGCAGGCTCGACCGCCGCCGTCACCACCATCGAGTACGAGCCCGGCGTGCTCTCGGACCTTTCCCGGGCGCTCTCGGTCATCGCCCCGGCCGGCATCCCCTACGCGCACGACGCGGCATGGGGGGACGGCAACGGCCGGTCCCACGTCAGGGCGGCGATCGTCGGGTCGTCGCTCTCCGTCCCGGTCATCGGGGGCAGGCTCGCGTGCGGCACCTGGCAGCAGATCGTCCTCCTCGAACTGGACGTGCGCTCGAGCCGTCACCGGACGGTCTACGTCACCGTCCTCGGATGAACGCCGCAAAAAGGAGAGAGTTACGGCCCCGGGCTGCAGGAAGACGCACGGCAGGCAGAGTGATACGGCTGCGTTTGCAACCCAAATAGGAGTATCGCTCTACCCTGGTCCTGCCGGAGTCGTTTCGAGAAGAATGAGCAGTTTAATCGAGGGGCACCGTTTCCAGTTGCGATACCAGTTCCCAGATGCGGGTCCGTGCGTGGACCGGCATGTTCGGGTCGTTGCTGATCTCGTCGATCATCGAGATTGCAGTTGCGGCGCGGAGGCCGATACTCCGGGAATCATCCAGGAGGACCGTTTTCGTCTCATCTGCGACCCGCCGGATATTGCGTGGAATGGTGGAATCCTCGCTGATATTCTGCAACATCTGGATGCAGATTCGTATTGTTTCGTCTGGACTTGCCATTAGAATTACCCCTCTATTATTAATGGCATCCAGACATATATAGGTTGATTAAGGGAGTTCGACAAAATGACGGCAGATAAGGCTGACGAAGTCATGGCCGAGTATCTCCTGAAGGGAGGAAAGATGCTTGCGAAATCCTGTAAGGTCTGCGGGTACCCCCTCTTTGAATACAGGGGAGAGACCCGGTGCGTCATCTGCCCGCTCGCGGAACCGGAAGGTCCTCTTCCCGGGCCTGAGCCGGCCGGACAGGCCGCCCCCGGACCGGTAGCCGCACCGGTAGCCGCACCGGTAGCCGCACCGGTAGCCGCACCGGCAGCGGTCTCCCGGGAGCCGCCGGGCCCGGTCGCCGCGGAGATCGAGCGGACGATCGTCCATCTCTGCGAGCGCGTCAGGGGCGAAGAGAGGGCCAGCGAGTGCCTGACCCTGATGAAGGCGGTGGACCGGGGGGCGAGAGCGCTCGCAAGACTGGATCAGCGGTAAGGCCTGCGGGCAAGTTCCCAGATCCCGCGGGCGGTCTTTTCTCCGACACCGTGCACCGACGCAAGCTCCGCCACGTCGGCATCCAAGACCGCCTTGAGCGACCCGAAGTGCTCAAGGAGGAGCCGTGCACTCCCAAGACCGATGTTCGGGAACGCCGCGAGCGCATACTCCTGCTCTTCGCGGGCCGAGCGGTAGGACTTCTTCGGGTGCACCTTCCGCTCTCCCCGCTCGCCCCCCTCCCGCTGTGCGAGGACGTAGAGCATCCCGGCGGTGTCGTCCGCATCCCGCGTGCGGATCAGCGAGACCCCCATACCGACCGTGACGGCGGCAAGTGTGCCCCGGACGGCGTTTGGGTGAATGTTCCTCACCCCGTAGAGGTCGTCTTCCCCCTCGACGATCAGGACCGGCCGCGGCACCGCGTCGGCCATGGCCCCGATCTGCCCGAAGAGGTCCCGCTCGATGAGGGTGTCCATGAAGTCCTGCACGGTCTTCCTCTCGACAAGGATACGGTCGCCGATGGCATAATCGCCGATCTCGAGGCGCTCGACCGTTATCGACGCCCCGAGCTCGTGCAGGCGTTCGACGACCCGCGACGACATCTCGCGGTCGTCGACGACGATTGCCGGCCCGGAGGGAGCAAACGCGAGGAAGTCCATCTGCCGGGTGGCAGCCGGGAGCGACGGTGCGGGGCGGGGGCGGGGCGGGGACGGACGGCGCTCATACTCCTGATCCCCGTCACCATCGCCCGCTCCCGCGCCTGGCTCACATACCGGAACGTCTCATCAGACGTATCTTTCGTCACCAGGACGACGATCGTGCCGCTGCCGCTCCTCCCGGTCCTTCCCTTCCGCTGGATGCTCCTGATCTCCGAGGGAACGGCCTCGTAAAAGATCACCATATCCGTCGAGGGGACGTCGAGCCCCTCCTCGCCCACCGAGGTCGCGACCAGGCACCTGAACTCACCCTCGCGGAACCGGGCGAGGCTCGCGATCTGCTCTTTCTGCGAGAGCCCCTTCTCCGCGTCCCGCGACGCCTGCCCGACAAACCGCTCGCAGACGATCCCGCTCGCCGAGAGCGCGTCGACGAGCGTCTGGACGGTGTCGCGGTAGGTGGCAAAGACGATGATCCGGCTCTCCGGGTGCGCCGCAAGCTGCGCCCGCACGAGTTCGCAGACGATCGAAACCTTGGGATGGAGCTCCTCCTTCCAGCCGCCGGCGACCTCGACAAGGTGCTGGTAGGCGGGATCGCCGACGAGGCGCTTGCTCGCCTTGCTCCCCGCGCCCGAGGCCCCTTCCGCGCCGAGCCGGGCGAGATACAGTTTGAGCGCCTCGCTTCCTTGAGTCTCTGCAAGCGATATGGCGTGGCGGAGTTTCATGCACTCGGCATGCAGGGACGCCGCGACGAAGGCGGAGGAGTCCCGCGTCCGTATACGCTGCTGGATCTGCGCGTTCAGGGCGTTGAGCGCCCTGATCGAGAGTTTGTCCGGTTTCGGGACCTGGAAACCGAGATCCGCGAGCCGGCCGAGGCGCGCCTCCACGAGCCCCCGGAGGGCGGCGAGCGCCGCCTGCAGTTCTTCGGGGAGGTAGACGTCGACGTACTGAATATCCCGCTCGTGGATGTAGGGCCGGACGTCTTCGTCGGTCTCCACCCTCGTCTCGACCGCCTCGACCCGGAGGTTCGCACAGACCTCCTGCACCTTCAGCCGATCCCCCCCGGGGGAGGCGGTCATCGCGAGCAGCAGGGGTTCACGCGCCGTGGTGCAGTAGTGCCGGGCGAGGAAGACGTAGGCGTAGTTCCCCACCGCCCGGTGGCACTCGTCCACGACCAGCAGCACGACGTCGGCGAGGCTATACCTCCCGGCGAGGCAGTCGTTCTTGATCACCTGCGGGGTGGCAAAACAGATCCGGCACGCCTCCCAGGCTCTCGCCCGCTCGTCCGGGGACGTCTCCCCGGTGAACATGGCAAAATCGGACTCTTCCGGCTCGGAGCCTTCCCGGAAGAGCAGGAACTGCCGAAAGAAACGGAGGTGCTGCTCGACCAGGGGTTTTGTGGGCGCAAGCACGAGCACCTTCCCCGGGTGGGAGTAGAGCCGGGATGCCGCAACAAGGAGCGCGACGGCCGTCTTCCCGAGGCCCGTCGGGAGGACGACCATCGTGTTCGCGTCAAGCGCCCGGAGAGCGATGGCGAGCTGGTATCGCCGTTCCTCGATGCTCTCCGGCCGGATCAGCGGGTGGGAGACGCAGGTCATGCCTTGAGGTCATGGAACGTGGCGGCGCCGGAGATGAGCGCGGAGAGGATCTCCGGCAGCCGTTCGACCGGCACCCTGACCTGCTCCATGCTGTCGCGATCCCTGACGGTCGCGGTGTTGTCCTCGAGCGTATCGTAGTCGACGGTGACGGCAAAAGGCGTCCCGATCTCGTCCTGTCTCCGGTAACGCCTGCCGATAGCGCCGGAGTCGTCGTACTGGGCGAGGATGCGGCACCGGGTGAGCCGGTCCGTGATCGTCTGCGCGATCCCGTCAAGGCCGTCCCGGTTCATCAGCGGGAAGACGGCGACCTGGACCGGCGCCACCGCCGGCGGGAACCGGAGCACCTTTCTCACCTCGCCGTCGACCTCGTCCTCCGCATAGCTGTGCTCGAGGGCGACGTAGATCATCCGGTCGATACCGTATGACGGCTCGATGACGTGGGGCATCACCTCTTCGCCGCGGACCTCGACCTCCTCCTCGCGGACCTGGTAGAGGTCGGCGGGGATGAAGAACTCTTCGCCGTCGACGGTGACGTGCGCGCCGTCCTCTCCGGGGTCCGAGGCGGCAAGAGCGTCCGCTATCGCCTTCGCCTTACCGCGGAACCGGGGGCCGAGCACGCCCATGTCGGCAACGATCCGCCTTTTTGCGACCCTTCTCGGCTCGTCGTAGGGCATGAAGACCGTCATCGAGGTGCCGGAGTGCGCGGCGTGCGATCGCAGGTCGTAGTTGGTGCGGTCGGCGATGCCGACGATCTCCACCCACCCGAACCGGCCGGAGTAGACCTCGGCGTCCCAGCAGTCGGCCGCGTAGTGCGCCCGCTCGTCCGTCAGGTGCTGGCGGAACCGGAGTCGTGCCGGGTCCACACCGATGGCGGTCAGGAGGTCGTACGTGAGCGCGATGTAGTAGGCGACGTACTCGTTTGCGATCACGCCCTCATCCACCGCGGCGCGCATCGTCATTGCGGCCGGCTCCTGGTTCTCGATCTGCCGCGCGATGGTGAGGAGGGGCGCCGTATGGTCCGCGTAGCGGTGGAACGCGGGGTGGTTCTTCTCGCCGGGATGAACGAAGATCTCGGCCTCGGCCTGGGAGAACTCCCGCAGCCGGATCATCCCCTGGCGGGGAGAGATCTCGTTTCTGTACGACTTCCCGATCTGGACGGCGCCGAAGGGGAGCTTGTCCCGGTAGAAGCGCAGGAGGCGGGGAAAATCGGTGAAGATGCCCTGGGCGGTCTCGGGGCGCAGGTAGCCCTTCCGCTGCGATCCGGGGCCGATGGTGGTCTCGAACATCAGGTTGAACGCAAAGACGCCCGCTTCGCCCAGGCGCTCCTTGCACGCAGGGCAGGGGAGTTCGTAGAGCGCTGCCTGGAGCGCCGCGGCCGAGAGCGTCCCGGCGTTCTCGACGCCGTTCTCCGCCGCGATGTGATCGGCGCGGAGGTACTCGCCGCAGTGCGGGCACTGCACCATCTTATCGGCGAACTCTTTCACATGACCGGATGCGACGAAGATTGCTTCATTTCCGACGGTGGGGCATTCGATCTCGTAGTAGCCTTCCTGGAAGACGTAAAACGATCGCCAGAGGTTCTCGATGTTGCGTTTCAGCATTGCTCCAAGCGGGCCGTAATCGATAAAACCGGCGATCGACCCGTATATCTCGGATGAGGGCCAGACAAACCCACGTCTTCTGGCCACATCCATGACTTTTTCGTAAATATCGCTCGTATCGGCCATAGTCCTGCAGTACACTTGAGCGCCGGTGCTATTAAAGAATGGTTCTTCTCTCGCCGGAGATCGAAAACTCTTCGAAAAGGGGCTGTATAAGGCGGCATTTTTTTCACCGCCGGCAATACCTCAAAAGATATTGTTATATCCCGGAAAACGATCTTTCTCTCCCGGCGGATTATATGGCAAGTTTTAAATGGTAGCAGTTGTAATGTAGGGAACGTTACGCCCCCGCCGGGGGATAAACTATATATATCTGGGGTCATCATGGGTGACCTCCAGAGCCAGATGGTGGAATACAGAAGAGAGAGACACGGACATGGCAGAAGATACCCGCAAGCAGCAGCTCCTTGAGCTGTTTACGACCATCACGAACAAAAAGACAATCGTTGAGCCGATGAGGAAGGTTCACGGTACGCTCCGGGATCGCGACGCCGTCGAACGCGAGATAGCCCTGATCATGCGGGAGGTCCTCGATCAGGGGTATTTCAAGACCAAACTCGCCCCGCGACAGCTCGCAAAGCTCGTGGTCGCGTACTATGACGGCAAAAACGATACGGAGATTGCGAGGGCGCTCGGCGATGAGAAGCTGAGCAAGACCGTGGCGCGTGCCCGGGTCCGCCTCAAGCTCTTTCGGGAGCTCGACTTCAAGATGCCGTTCGATCGCGAGACGATGACGGACCTTCTTGATTCGGGGAAGACCATGAAGGAGATCAGCGAGGAACTCGACGTGAGCCCCTCGACGCTTCGTGAGTACCGCCACGTGATCGAACAGGAGAGGGACACCACGCTCGACCCGTACCTGGAACGGATCCGGGACGTGATGGAGGACCGCGATCTCTCCGAACAGATGACGCGCGGTGTCACAAACGACGGCCTCTCCGAGGCTATCGACATCACCGAGGCGATCGATCTGGGGGAGTTCTGAGCTCCCGGCCCACCTCCTGCCTTTCTCCTAACATTTTTTAAGAGATAGACCGATCTCTTCTCCATGAGGTTGACCTGGCTTGGCCACGCGTGTTTCCTGCTCGCCGGATCGAAGACGATCCTTATCGACCCCTTCATCCCGGAGGGTTCGCTCCCCGTGGAGCCCGACATCGTCGCCGTGACGCACGCTCATGCAGACCATCTCGGGATGACGGTGCGGTTGAAGAAGAAGACGGTCGCCATCAACGAGGTGGCGAAGTACCTGGCAGCGAAGGGTATCCCCGCAGAACCGATGAACATCGGGGGCAGCATCACCGTCGACGGCGTCCGGTTCAGGATGACGCCCGCGCTCCACTCCTCATGGATAGAGGATGAGGGGATGGGCTTTTACGGCGGCGTTGCCGCAGGGTTCGTCATCGAGATGGACGGCACCAGCATCTACCACGCCGGCGATACGGCGCTTTTTTCGGATATGCAGCTCATCCGGGACCTCTACCGGCCGGACGTGGCGCTCCTCCCCATCGGCGGGTGCTTCACGATGGGGCCCGACGAGGCGATGATCGCGGCACGGTACATCGGCGCGCCGCTCGTGATCCCGATGCACTACGGCACGTTCCCGGCCATCCGGCAGGACGTGGAGGACTTCAAGCGGGCGGTCGAGCGGACGACGTCGATCCGGGTCGCGATCCTCTCGCCGGGGGAGAGCATCGAGGTCGGCGCGTGACGGGGGCAGGGGCGCCCTCGATCCTCCGGCAGCCTTTGAGGCTGCGTTTCGGGCGCAAGGGCGGTTCCGGGGTGGGGCGGGCCTCCCGGGTGAGCACCATCAGGCACGAAGTGTGAGGATGGGGAGGGGTGGACGGCCGTCGTACGCCGCGCCGGCCGTCCCCGGGAGATGGAGCCTGCCCGGTAGCCGGACGGAAGAGATGCCAGAAGAGGTTGCGGGATACGTGTGGTTTAGAGAGAAGAGGACACACGAAAAGACGACGTCAAGGGGGGAAGTGTCTTGTGTGGATCCAAATCTCTCTGGACTTAGTTGGGCAGTATTAGTATATAACCATTTCTAATTGTAATGACCATAAAATAAAGGTTCTGGGTGGTTGCCCGGGGCCTGCACTGATTACCGTGCAGGAGCCGCCTTTGCTCTGCGTTCCCGTGCTTCAGGTCCTGTTGCGACCGGGTTATCCGGATACGCGGACCATTCGGTGAACGATCCCTCGTAGATCCGGACGTTCGGATAGAGGTAGAACCACTTCAGGAGGACGAACTCGGTTGTGGCCGTCCTGCCGATCCCGCAGGTGCAGATGACGGTTTGGGTCCGGTCGACGCCGTGCTCCTCGAGGATTATGTCGAGTTCGTCGTTGGGCTTGAGCAGCGCCGGGTTCGCGTTGTCCATCAGGCTCCTCCAGGGCAGGCTGACGGCGCCGGGGATGTGCCCGCGCCTCCGCCAGGGGCCGCTCTGCCCCTCGTAAACCTCCGCCGGGCGCGCATCGAGCACGACCACGTCGTCGTTGTCCTTGATCTGCCGGAACTCGTCGTACCCAATAGCGTAGTCGGCGCGGATCTTCGTGGTGAACCCGGACGGTTCGACGGCCGGGAACTCCTGCGAGAGTTCCCGGCCCTCGCCCTTCCACCGGTCGATCCCCCCGTCGAGGATGTATACGGTGTCGTGACCATATTTCGCGAGCGTATAGGCCATCATCGTCTGCGCGAGCCCGTCTCCCCGGCCGGAGAACGCGCCCTTCCCGGTGTAGACGACGACCGGCGAGCCGGCCTCAAGGCCCGCGCGCCGGAATGACTCCTGGATACAGGCGTCCGGGCTATACGACGTCGGAAAGCCGCGGTTGGATACCCGCAGGACCCCTTCGGTCAGGTAGACGGCGCCGGGGATGTGCTCCTGGACGTAGTCGTACACATCCGGCTGGGTATCGATGATCGTCAGGCTGGCATCGTCTATGTGGTCGGCGAGCCATGCCGGAGTGACCAGCCTGACCTTGCTGTCGCCACGAGGGTACGGGGCGTTCTCGCGGTCGCTTCTCGCCTGCAGTCGTTCTCTGCCGCCGGGGGTAAACATCTCCTCTTCCATTACCATCACCTCGTGCGGGGTGTGCTCACTGGAGAGCGGTCTTCAGTGCAGGTTTGAGATCACATATATCTTGTGCAGGGTCCGGCGGGGGGCAGGCAGGAACAGCGAGAGTTATCGCGCCCCGGTGCCCTTCTACGCCCTGACGGCGTTCAATCGCGGCACGCCAGAGGCGATCGCCGGCGTCGCCATCATCCCGCCGGCGGTGGTGGCCGGCCCTGTCCTGGTGCTCCAGCCCGTGAACCCGGCCTCAGTACTTGCTAAAATTCCGAGGAAACTTCTCTAACGCATCGATGCCAAATGAACATACCATATCTGGCCTTCGTCCCTCTCCCCACACGGAGCGCTCCCCTCCGTCCTCCCCACCCCGCCCGCGCTTCACACCGGTGGCATACCCACATGCTTCTCCGGCACCCCCACCCCCGCCCTGCGCTGCCCACCCAGGGCGAGGGCAGTCAGGGCGATACCCGGTGGGAAGCCGCGCCAGGGGGTGGTGCTGACGCCAGTTTCACGGGAGAAGGGGGAGAGAGCCAGAACCCGGTTCCTCCCCCGGATCTCCCCGTGCAGTGGACCGTGGTGGATATCGCCACGGGAGAAGGACCGGGGGGGGCCGTCCCCTCCCGGCAAAATGATGCCAGAACCCGGTTCCTTCCTCTCCGGCACCCCCCTCCCCCCCCGGCCTTACCCGAAAGCCTCCTCCCCACCCGGGGGGCGGGGGCAGTGCGTGGCGATATCCGGTGGGAAGCCGTGCCAGGGAGCAGTGCTGACGTCGGTTTCCCGGAAGAAGGGGGAGTGCGAGCCCGGACCCGGTTCCTCCCCCAGATCTCCCCGTGCAGTGGACCGTGGTGGATATCGCCACGGGGAGGGACCGGGAGGGGCTCGTCCCTCCCGGCAAAATGGGCCCCTTGCGTTCCTCTCCGGCAGCCCCCACCCTCCTGCGCTGCGCTCCTCCCCGCCCCCCACCCGGGGCGGGGGGCAGTGGCGATATCCGGTGGGAAGCCGTGCCAGGGAGCAGTGCTGACGTCGGTTTCCCGAAAGACCGGGAAGAATCGGCCAGGGAGAACCGGCTAGAAACCGGTCCTTCCCTTCCCCGGTCCTTCCCCGGTCCTTCCCCGGTCTTCCCCCTCCCCGGTTCCTCCCCGGTTCCTCCCTCGGTTCCTCCCGGTTCCTCCCTTCGGTTCCTCCCCCCGGTTCCTCCCCGGTTCCTCCCTCGGTTCCTCCCCGGTTCCTCCCCGGTTCCTCCCCGGTTCCTCCCCGGTTCCTCCCCGGTTCCTCCCCGGTTCCTCCCCGTGCAGTGGACCGTGGTGGCTATCGCCCCAGGGGGTGGGGACCGGGGAGAGGGTCTCCCCCTTCTCGCAGGCGGGTACCCGTATGTTCCTCTTCAAAGCCCCCGCCCCCCGGAGGGGGGGCAGTACGTAGGGATACCCGGGAAAAGCCGTCTCCCGGGATGCAAAACCCCCGGATAGTGTGAGAAAAGATCGATACTCTCCTCTGTTGAGAGTGCCGGTAATTGAGAATCGTTGCACTGGCGAAGTACCGGGTTTCGTCTGCGCTCCTGGCGGTCGGGCAGATCGCGGGCGCGCTCGTCGCCGTGACCCCGCAAAAGATCGAACCCCGGGAGACCCTTGATAGGACCGCCATACGACGGTACCTGCGGCGGTCGGTCGCACCGGTCGTGCTTGCTCTTCGCCCTGCTTCCCGGGATATCGTGGACCACGTGGAAGTAAGGCGCCCCCCGCCCCTGCCCCATCACTTCACCTCCACACGCTCGCCCGTGACCATGTAGCAGACCTGCTCGGCGATGTCGCAGGCGTAATCGCCGCAGCGTTCCAGGTATCGCGCGATCATCACGAAATCGATGAACCGGGCGATGTTTTCCGGGTCCTCCATCATACGGGTGACGCTCTCCCGAAAAATGGTGTACCTGAGTTCGTCGACGGCATCATCCCGGCGCGACATCCCCTCGATGAGCGTGGTGTCCTCGGTCCGGTAGGCCTCGAGGGCATCGCTGATCATGGCAAAGACCAGGCCCGCCATATGCAGCAGGCCCGCCAGGTCCGCGGACTCCTGGTCCGCCGGGAGCCCGCCCACGAGTTTCGCGATATCCTTGCCGTACCGGCCGATACGAAAGAGCGCGACGTTCATCCGGAGCGCACAGATGATGGAGCGCAGATCGCGCGCCATGGGCTGGTAGAGCGCGATGAGGCGGAGCGCCGCCTCCTCGATAGCAAGGTTGCGCGCCGCAAGTTCGATTCTCTCTTCGTGCACGCGCCCGGCAAGCCCGGTGTCCCGCTCCTGCAGGGCGACGATCGCATCAGAGAGCATACCGTAGGCGAACGCCCCCTGTGCGAGGACCAGATCCTTGAGGCCCCTCAGTTCCTCACGGAATTTATCCACCATAACCATCCTACCCAAAGCGCCCGGTCACGTAATTGTTGGTCAACTCTTCCCGCGGGTTCTCAAAGATCCGGGCGGTCGGCCCGAACTCGATCAGCCGGCCAAGATACATGAACCCCGTGAAGTCGCTGACCCGGGCCGCCTGCTGCATGTTGTGGGTCACGATGACGACCGTGTAGTGCTCTTTTAAGTCGTTGATGAGGTTTTCGATCTTTGAGGTGGCGATGGGGTCGAGCGCGGAGCAGGGCTCGTCCATGAGGATGACCCCGGGCCCGACCGCAAGCGTCCTTGCGATGCAGAGCCGCTGCTGCTGCCCGCCCGAAAGCCCCATGGCGGAGTCGTGGAGCCGGTCCGCCACCTCGTCCCAGAGGGCCGCCGCTTCCAGGCTCACCCTGACGATCGCATCGAGCGCCCCCCGGTTACGGACCCCGTGAACCCGGGGCCCGTAGGCGACGTTGTCGTAGATGGACGAAGGGAAGGGGTTGGGTTTCTGGAAGACCATCCCGATGCGTTTGCGTAACTCCACGACGTCGCAACCGGGGTCGCGGATATCCCTGCCCTCAAAGAGGATCCGGCCTTCGATCCTGACACCCTCGATGAGGTCGTTGAGCCGGTTGAAACAGCGCAGCAGGGTCGACTTCCCGCACCCGGACGGACCGATCAACGCCGTGACCCGGTTGCGCGGGATGCGGACGGATATGTCGCGGAGGGCCTGGTTGTCGCCGTAGTAGAGGCTCAGGTGTTCCGTTGTAAGGATGCTGTCGTCGTCCTGCATGCTGGGTCACCACCGGGCTGAACTCCGGTACCGGTTCCGGACAAAGATCGCGACCAGGTAGACGGCCGCCACCAGCGCAAGAAGCACCAGCGCCGTCCCGTACTGGTTCTCTCTTGCCCCGGGGACGTTGGTTGCGAGGATGAAGAGGTGGTAGGGGAGCGCCATCACCGGCTCCATCACCGATCCGGGGAGGAGCCGCCGGGAGAAGACGACCGCGGTGAAGAGGATCGGCGCGGTCTCCCCGGCCGCCCGCCCGATGCTGAGGATCGTGCCAGTCAGGATCCCCGGCACCGCCGGCGGGAGCACGACCCGCCATATCGTCTGCCAGTGCGTCGCCCCAAGAGCGAGGCTCCCCTCCCTGACGCCGGCCGGTATGCTCGCGAGCGCCTCTTCGGTCGTCCTGATGATGGTCGGGAGGATCATCAGCCCGAGTGTGACCAGGCCCGCGAGCAGCGATACGCCCAGGTTCAGGTAGAGCACCAGGAACGCGAACCCGAAGAGGCCAAAGACGATGGACGGCGTGCCGTTCAGGAGGTCGGCGCCCGCTCTGATGATCCCGGCGACGCGCCCGCCCCGGGTGTACTCGTGGAGGTAGATGGCGGCGCCGATGCCAATCGGGAGGGCAAAGAGGATGGCGCCCCCGACCAGGTAGATCGTCCCGAGGATAGCCGGGCCGATGCCTCCCGCCCGGCCGAGGTCGCGGGGGGGTGCGGTCAGGAACTCCCAGGAGAGCGCGGGCAGGCCGTTTGAGACGATATCAAAGAGGATCACCCCAAGGAAGAGGAGCACGATGCCGGTGGACGCGTACATGAGCCAAAACGCGATCTTCTGCCTGGTCTTCGGGGAAACCCGGCGCCCGGCGCGTGCCGCCCCGGGGAGGGGCACGGCGGCGGCCGGGATGCCTGTGGCCGCCGCAAGGAGCCCGGGAACGGCGCGGGCAAACGGCTTTGCCGCACCGCTGTGCCCACGCCGGGCACGCCGCGCCGGTCCGCCGAGCCTCAGGAGGACGTACCGCGCGATGAGGTTGACCGCGAGGGTGATCGCGAGGAGGACGACCGCCACACCGAAGAGCGCGTGGTAGTGGGTGCTGCCGGCGGCGGCCTCTCCCATCTCGATACCCAGCGTCCCGGTGAGCGTCCGGACCGGAGAAAGGACGTTCCAGAGGGGTTCAGGGATGACCGCCGCATTGCCGACAACCATGATCACCGCCATCGTCTCGCCGATCGCCCGTCCCACCCCGAGGATGATCGCGGCGGTGATGCCGGAGAGGGCTCCCGGTATCACGACCCCGGCGATCGTCTGCCAGTGTGTCGCACCGAGCGCCAGGGATCCCTCCCGGTATCCCCGGGGCACAGCGGCGATCGCATCCTCCGAGACGCTGACGATCGTCGGGAGCGCCATGATGCCGAGCAGGATGGAGCCGGCAAGCCAGGTCTCGCCGGACGGGATCTCAAAGGAGATGCGGATCCAGTCGGTCAGTATGACGAGGCCGAAGAAACCGTAGACCACCGAGGGAATCCCCGCCAGAAGTTCGACGGCGGGTTTTACGACCCCGCGCAGGCGGGGCGGCGCAAGTTCGGCGATGAAGACGGCGACCGCGATCCCGAGGGGGACGGCGATCGCCATCGCGCCGAGCGTGACAAGGAGCGTGCCGGCGATCAGCGGGAGGATGCCGTATGCCGGGGGCGTCCCCGTCGGGTTCCAGGTGTCGCCGGCAAGGAAGGCCCGGACCCCGACCTCCGCAAAGATCGGATACCCGTTCCTGACCAGGAAGACGAGGATGAAGAAGATGGCGACGACGGCAACGATCGCCGTGCAGAACCAGACTGTCCGGACGGCTCTTTCGCGGATCCGCCGCGTCCTCTTCCAGAGCGAGGAAAGTCTGCCGGGTTGGGGCAAAACTTCCGGCATCCGCACGGCTCCTCTCCGGGTATGGGCGTCCGGGCGACCGGGCCCGGTGCGCTCTTCTCCGCGGGGCGGCATGCTGCTCTCCGGCGCTACGCTATGAAGGTCGTCTTCTCTGTTCATGGTTACGAGGCCGGGACCGGCGCCCGCCCCTTTCTGGTGCGGCCGTGAACCCGGCCATCCCTCCGCCCGTGCCCTCCGGCATCCGGGTGATCCCCGTGTGGGTATACGGGAGTTAGGCATTCCCGAAGAAGGGTATATTAATATATGTATCTCCACGAAAACCGGGCGACGTATATAAATTCAGCGTATGTATATATCCCCCCGGCGCCAACACCAGAGGAGCGATGGAGATCAGAAAAGTTCAGGTCACCGGGGGTTCGTCATACATCGTATCCCTGCCGAAACAGTGGATCCGGTCGACAAAGATCCAGAAGAACGACCCTGTCGGGTTGATCGTACAGCCCGACGGTTCGCTCCTGATCACCCCGAAGATCGGCGGGGAGTCGATCCACCGCGTCAGGGTGTTTGAGGTCGGCGCCTCGACCGACCGCACCTACCTGCTCCGCCTCCTCGTCGGGGCGTACGTCGCCGGGTTCACGGCCATCCACCTCGAAGCGAAGGGCAGGCTGCCGCCGTTCGTCCGGCAGCTGGTCAGGGAGTTCACGCAGATGGCGATCGGGCAGGAGGTGGTCGGCGAGACGGACTCCTCGATCGTGATCAAGGATCTCCTCAACCCCGCCGAGATGCCGTTTGAGAACACCATCAAAAGGATGCACCTCCTCGCACGGGGGATGCAGCAGGACGCGATGGCCGCCATACGGGGGCACGATGCGGCGCTGGCGCGGGACGTCGTCGCCCGGGACACGGAGGTGGACCGGCTGCACTGGCTTGTCGCGCGGCAGGACAACCTCATCGTGATCGATGCCGCGCTCTCGCGCCGGATGGGCATCCCGGTGAACCAGGCGGCATACTATTTCCAGGTCAGCCGGATCGTCGAGCGGATAGCCGACCACGCCACCCGGGTGGCGCATAACGCGACCGCCCTGAGCGACCGTGAGGCCGGGGCGGCGATGCTCGACGTCATGGATGAGGCGAGCGCGCTTGCGCTTGAGATCTTCTCGGAGAGCATGGAGGCGTTCCACGCAGGAGATATCAAGAAGGCGAACGCAACCCTCCAGAAAGTGCGCGATCTTGAGGAGAAGACCCGGGATATCGACACCCGGGCACTCGATCTCGAGGCGGTGGCGGCGATCCCCATGGGGCAGATATCGGACAGCATCCGGCGGATCGGGGAATATTCCGGGGACATCTGCGAGTGCGTCATCAACTACATCGTCGGACAGGAGACCTGAGGGCCCGGATGAGCCCGGGTGATACCCTTTTTTTGGGCCGGCGGCCGACACTCGATCAACGCATCTGCCGGTGGTAACGTGGGCACCCTCATCCCAATCGTCGTTCTTATCGTCGTCTTTCTCCTGATAGCCGCGAGAAAGATCGGGAACGTCAGCTTCGGCATCTGGCAGGTGATGCTCCTTGGAGCGGTCGCGGTCCTCGTGACGGGAGCGATCACGCCGGCGGATGCGCTCGCGTCCATCAACCCCGACGTGATGCTCTTCCTCTTCTTCATGTTCGTGATCGGGGAGGCGCTCGCAGAGAGCGGCTACCTCTACCACCTCTCCTCCCGCCTATTCTCCCGGGCGGAGTCGGTCCGGCACCTGGTCGTTCTCATCCTCATCGGCGGCGGCGTCCTCTCGGCGCTCCTGATGAACGACACGCTCGCGGTCATCGGCACGCCGCTGATGCTCTACTTCGCCCGGCGGCACGGCATCTCCGCAAAACTCCTGCTGCTTTCGCTCGCGTTCGCCGTCACGACGGGAAGCGTCGCAAGCCCCATCGGGAACCCGCAGAACCTGCTTGTCGCGCTCTCGGGCGGCGTCGAAAACCCGTTCATCACGTTCCCCCTCTACCTTGCGATCCCGACGGCGATCTCGCTCCTGCTCGCCTACGTCTTCCTCTGCCGGGCGTTCCCGGGCGAGTTCCATTCGGCCCCGCTGGTCCACCGCGAGGAGGAGATCCTTGACCCCGCCCTCGCGGCGCTCGCCCGCCTCTCGCTCGTCCTGCTCATCCTCCTGATCGCCGTCAAGGTTGCCGCGGCCATGCTCGTCCCGGACTTCGAGCTCCGGTTGACCTGGATCGCGGTCGTTGCGGCCATGCCTGTCCTCGTCGGGAGCAGGCGGCGGTTCGAGCTCGTCCGCCGGATCGACTGGCCGACCCTGGCCTTCTTCGCCGGCCTCTTCATCCTCATGGCGAGCGTCTGGCAGTCGGGGTTCTTCCAACCGCTCATCGAGGAGAGTTCGCTCGATCTTGCGGCCGTCCCGGTCATTACGGTGATAAGCGTCGTCGTCTCCCAGTTCGTCTCGAACGTCCCCTTCGTCGCCCTCTCCCTCCCGGTCCTCGAGCACCTCGGGACGTCCACGACGGGTATGATGGCGCTTGCGGCCGGGAGCACCATCGCCGGGAACATGCTGATCCTCGGCGCGGCAAGCAACGTCATCGTCATCCAGGGCGCGGAGAAGGGCGGCGAGACGCTGACGTTTGGGGAGTTCGCCCGGGTCGGCGTCCCGCTCACCGTCGCCCAGACGGCGGTGTACGTGCTCTTCCTCTCGCTCCTCCCGGCATAGGGCGGGGGGTCAGGGGCGGAAGGACTCCATCGAGCCCGGCTCAGCATCGAGGTCGAGGTAGAGCGAGCCGAACCTGACCGACGCGACGGCGGCGTGGTCGAAGGGCGGCGCGAAGACGCAGAGGACGCTTCCCCGGGGGCGGATCTCCTCGATGATGCCGAGGGCGAGGGTGAAGTTCTCCGGGTCGTTGAGGGAGAGAAGCCTCCCGCCGACCCCGCGGGGGTTTGCTATGTCAGGCACCCGCCCCTGGAGCCCGAGCCCCCGGAGCGGGACTTCCTGCGCCCGGCCGCCGGCAAAATAGGCCGTGAACCGCTCCTCGCGGTAGCGCCGCCGCCCGGTTGCGGTCCGGGCGACGGCCGCCGGCGATACCGGGAGCCGGTGGATAGCGGTTCCCGGGTCCCGGGCGAAGTTCGCGAGCAGCCGTTCCAGTTCCCGTCCGCGCTGGAGGGCGACGATCCGGGTCGGGCGGAGCAGGTCGATCATCTGGAACTGGAACTCGGCGCCGACCCCGCCGGCGACGAGGCCGGGCGAGTCGATGACGGTGGCCCCAGCCGAGAGTTCGGCGGCCTTCTCGACGAGGCGCTTTGCCGCCGTCAACGTTTGGATGAAGTGGCCGCCGGGGGAGGTCGAGCCGACGAACCGGAGGTAGGTCGGGCCGGAGGAGAGGGCTATCCCCTCGGTCGTCGGCGGGCCGACCCGGGACTGTCCGGTGTCGCAGTCGACGTATGCGGTCCGCGTGTGAGCGGCAACCCTGTCGACGAGGTAGCGGCAGAGCGTCGTCTTCCCGCTGTCCGTCGGCCCGACGACGTATACGCGCTCCGGGGTAGTTCCCTGCGCGATGGCCGCGGCGAGGTCCTCCCATCCTTCCCCGATCCTGATCATGTGCCCCTCCAGAGATGGTATTGCGGCTCACAGGTAAGTGCCTGGCGAAACGTCCCCGTGGGTCGCAGGTCCCCCGGGGGAGGATGTATCCGGATCGCTCCCCATCCCCGGGCCATGCATGGAACGGCAGCAACCATCGAGCCGGTGCCCGCGGCCCGCGGCAGGACGTTTCCCACCCTCATGGCTACGTCGATCACCGGCCGGGCCCTCACCCTTCCCGACGACACCGAGGGCGACGCCTCGCTCATCGTCCTTGTCTTCCTCGAGTCAGCCTCGCCCCCGGCGTTCACCGGGAACTCCCGGGTGACGACCTACCTCGTCGCGGTGGTCGGCGACAGCCTCATCGGCAGGTCCCTTGCCGACCGCATCAACCGGGGGCTGCGCGGCAGCGCACCTCAGGCAAAGTACGACCTGGTGCTGACCATGCCGTGGGACATCGAGCGGTGCCGGCGGGCATACGGGATCGACGACCCGTCGCTCGCCCACATCTACCTCCTGGACGGGCGCGGCATCATCCGCTGGATGGAGAGGGGCACCGCCACGCCGGAGGGGCTCGGCACCCTGGTGGAGACGGCCCGCACGATGCTTGATCCGCTTATCGAGTGATACGGCGCCCCGCCGGCATGAGAGCAGCGGCAAAGGCGAGCAGGGGACCGATCACGAGCCCCGCCCAGACAGCGAGGCCGAGAACGCCGAGCACCGCCATGCCAACCCGTTCTCCCGTCCCGATCCGCTCCCGCAGGGCGACCCGGACGGCGAAGATGCCGAGGAGTACGGGGATGAGCGCGAACGCGAGGGTCAGGACGATGGCGGCACCGGGATCCGTCCCCATTGCTGCGATGGCCGTCTGCAAGAGGGTCATCGCCCCGCCTCCGATGAAGAGAAAGCCCGCAGCCGCTCCGGCCAGTGCAAAGAAGGAGAGGTTACAGTGCCGCCGATAGAGCAGCACGGCCCCTACGGCGAGGACGGCGATCATCGGGGCGAAGATCAGGAGGAGGGGCTGTCCCTCGTGAAGGTGGATGCGGACGACGTCGATCGGGACCAATATCCACTCTCCGGCGGTATACGACTCGACAAACCCCAGCGCGAGCGCATAGTTCCCGCCGGGCCCGGGGGTGTAGACCGCGATGGTGTATTCGCCGGCCGCCGGTGCCGCCGTATCGACCCGGGCGAGCGGGTAGAGTTTTGACGGCGTGAACGGCTCGTACTCGGGCTCTTCCGGGAGGCTCCCCGGCATCGCCGTTGCGCCGGTCCCCTCCGGGACCACGACGTACGGCGGGACAGACCCCGAGCCCTCGATGCCCGACCCTGCGAGCACCATGCCGGGGACGAACTCTCCGGCACGCGGGACCTGGAGCGTCGCATAGATCCGCTCCCCTTCCTCCATCCGGAACCGGTAGTAGCGGACGGAGGGGCCTTCGGGCAGCGTGTCGTAGATCACCCAGGAGCGTGTCGGGTCGTCGACGACGATCGCCGACTCCGGTGAGGAGCCATCCTGAGGGAAGAAGGGGACGTGAGCGAGAGCGGGTGCAACAAGGAGCACCGCGAGAAGAGCAACGAGCGCCGGGCGTTGTACCATGGGTATGCCATACCCGCCGGGTCCATAATAGTTCCGGGCGCGCGGTGATCAGGAAAAAACAGGTTATAGGTTCTTGAGCGCAACGATATCGGTCACGCCGGTGAGTTTCCAGATGTTTGAGCGTTCTTCGGAAGCAATGGCCTCAAGCGGTTCTTCGGGCTTGTGGCCGAGCGCGGCAAGGATGTTCTTTGAGAGGTTGTGCGCCCGTATCATGTTCACGAACTTCTCCCGGACGATCTTCTTCTCGATAGCGTCCTCAACCTGCACCAGGTAGCCCTGCATCGTCACGAAGGTGTAACTGGAGAGATCGCTTGAGTACTTCTCGATCTCGACCGAGACGTAGGGGTGCTGCCGGAAAAGGTTGTTCTTTCTGCCGTACTTGGTCGCGAGGAAGTAGAGGAACTTTCCATCGAAGACGTACAGGAACGGGGCGATGTACGGGTACTTGCTTCCCTGGAACGCGATACGGCTGATAAACCCCTCCTCGATGAGTTTGTCATACTCCGCTTTATCCATACTCGGGATCTTCACGATCTCCATCAGGCATCCTCATATTTCCGGTAACGTGTGAGAGTACATATATGTTTCCCCGGTGCGGTTACCTTCGCCCGTTTCGGGCAAAATAACCGTTGGTTGTCGTCCCGGCGCCTGAAAATCCATCCGTTGCCCTCCGGCCGGCAGCGCATCGATTCTCAATGATCATTACCTTCGATGGGGGGTACCGCCCGGATTTCACGGTGATGAACCGGTGCGATTCAGTATTCCGCATCCTTTCGGCTCTTTTACGCGATCTGACGGTTGCGGGTAATGACGCGGCCTCATGCGCCGGGCGCGAAGACCGCGAAGGGGAGTTGCATGTCCACCTACAAAACTTCCGCGCTCTTTTCGCATGCCCCCACCCCGGGAGCACTCCCGGCACGGCTCATCCCCGGGTATCCGCCCGGGCACTGCCCCGCCCCTCCCGGAGGCGGGGAGGAGGAACTTTTTGGGGGTGCCGGAGAGGAACTTTTGGGTGACATTTTGCCCGGGACGGGGTTTCCCCTCCCGGTCCCCACCCCGTGGCGATAGCCACCACGGTCCACTGCACGGGGAGATCCCGGAGAAAACACGGGGTGCCCCACCCAGGTGAAGCGCGAGTGGGTCAAATGGGTTAGCGAAAATCCGGGGCGGACCCCGCTCCTGCCCGGACGGGGCGGGGTGGGGGCGGGCGCGAGGCAGGGCCGATAATCCGGAATCGGCGCAGCGAAACCCCCATTTTCCCGGAGGGCGTGGATCTGCCCGCCCCTCCATGTCGCTCTGCGCGGCCGGGTACCGGCCGGCGCCGGAAAAGGTCTCTTCTCCCGGCCCCTTTTTTCAAACAGATAATATAAAAATATTTATATTTCACAACCGAAAGAAAAATGCGCATGAGCAAGCACCATGCAACCGCTCTGCTTCTCCTCGGAATTGCCGTGTGTGCGGGGTTATTCCTCTCCGTACCGGCCGCCGCCGGCTCCGGCCAGGGACTCGAGGCGCTGGAGTCCGGGAACCTGCTTGTTTCCCCGCTTGGCAACCTGTCGGCGGCAGGAAACCGGTCGGGGCCTGCCGTCACCCCGGAGCCTGCCGTCACCCCGGAGCCTGCCGTCACCCCGGAGCCTGCCGTCACCCCGGAGCCTGCCGTCACCCCGGAGCTTCCCGCCTCCCCGGCACTCCCGGAGGATACGCCTGACGCGCTCCCGGACCCGGGCGACGCAGGGCCGGACAACAGCAGCCGGCCCGCAGAGCCGGTTCCCGTGACCGGGGCCACCCCCGGTGCGACAGACGCATACGACGACGAGCGGCTGGCGAGACTGATCAACACCGCCAGCATCAGCCTGATGCGGCTCTCGATGGAACACGCCCATGCCCTCTACCTGCAGGATGCAGACGCCGCCTCCGCGGCCGCAGACGACCTGCACGCCCTCTCCATCAGGCTGCTTGGCGAGGTGGAGCCGCTCCGGGTCTCGCCGGCCAAGGAGCCCGTCAAGGACGAGTTCATCCGGGTGCTCAAGGAGTACTCCGCGGCGAGCGCGGCGCTTCTCGGCACCACGACCAGCGGCGAGGATGCCGTTCCGGCAGCCCTCGACAACCTCTCCGCGGCATCGATCGACCTTGAGGCGGTCAACCGGCAGGCCCTCGATCTGCGGCCGGCCGTCACCGGAGTACCTGCGGTGAGCGCCGCCGCCACCACCCTGGCTGCAGGGTCGCCCGCTGTTTCGGCCGGCACCGGCCCGGCCCCCGTCGCGCCGCCCGCGGAAGCGCTGCCGCTCGGGGAGCGCTACACCTACGACGACCCCTCCGGCGAGAACATGGTCTCGCTGCTCGCGGAGTCCACCCGGACCGTAACGGCCTACGAAGCGGCCTCCACCAACAAATCGACCACAATAGTTGAGGCGGGCGAAGGGCGAATCTTCCTCCTTGTCGTCGTCAAGGGGACAAACCTCGGGCACAAGGGCGACTCCGAGCTCTACAGCGTCGAGACACCCGGGCGGGATGCGTTCGTCCTTGAATACCAGGGGACAGCGTTTACACCGCTCGACGTCCCGGCCTTCACCCTGCACGGCGAGTCGTTCGATAAGAAGACGCTTGAGCGGTACGAATCGCAGAAAGGATACCTCTACTTCGACGTGCCCGCAACCTTCGATGTCTCCGGGGCGATCCTCCGGGCCGACCTCGGGGATGCCGGCACTCCAGCCTGGGATCTCGGAAGAGAACTCGGCGATGAGAGTGCGGCATAACCCGCACCGTACTTTTTTCCCCGCCCCCTGCCGGGTCAGAGGGGGAGCACCTCCACGTCCCGGGTCGCCGTATCCAGGACGGCGATGGTCGGCCGGCCGGTCAGGTAACCACAGGCCTCCCCGGGGTTGACGACCAGCGTCGCCCCGAGATCCCTGACCTCCGCCCGGTGGGTGTGGCCGTGGATCACGATATCGAAGGCCTTCCGCCCGATAAGCGCCTGCAGGAGCTCACGGTCGTCCCCGTGGAGCAGCCCGATCGCCGTGGCGCCCGCGTCGACGGCGGCAAAAGCCCCCGCAGGCTGAGCCGGGCATGTTCGGCAAACCGTGCCGCGAGGAGGCCGTGGTCGCCATCGTTGTTCCCGAGAACACCGATCATCGGCGACTGCAGGTTCGCGAGCCGGGGAATGACGAACGGCGATACGTAATCGCCGGCGTGGAGGGTCAGGTCCACCTGTTCCCGGTTCAGCCGCCGCACGGCCGCATCCACCATATCGAGGTTGTCGTGGGTGTCAGAGAGGATCCCGATGCGCATATACGTGATCCTGACCGCTCTCACGATATATATGGCTTGCGCATCACCCCGGCCGTGCCGCCCGCCCGGAGCCCCCGGCCTTCCAGTGTGCGCTTTTACGCAGATCAATCGCCGGATTCGCGAGCATCCGCGTAGTCTTTCTCCTCTCCACCAAAACATCTTTATTCGACTATCTTCTGATACTGGAATAGAAGCACGCGCCCGGGGGGTGCGCCGGGCTCTGCCCGCCGCCCCGGGAGCCCGGAAGAAAGGATTCGTGGAGGCACAGTATGTGGGCATATATCAAACGTTCTGACGGCAGAACAGAAGAGCGAGAGTTCCTGCAGGGTCTACATCGAGGTCGGCGATATCCTTGAAGACGGTTCGATCGTCATCGATCTCCCCGCATCCGACGAGATCGACGATGACACCGAGCCCCTGCACTCTACGACGACTGATCCGGGCCACTGTTTTGTTTAACACCCGGCGGGCGGCGGGGGGCTCAGAACCGCCGCGCCGCTCCCGCCGGAACGGGCCCCGCCCGGCGCATCGGCTGGACGTTCGCCCCTTCCATCTCACCGAGGGCAAACGCGAACCTCGCCCGGATGGTCGGCGGAAGGGCGCTCTCGGGTATCGAGACAAACCCGTATGCCGCGTAGAAGTCGACGAGGTTCCGGACCGAGTGCATGTAGAGGGTGTCGTGCTGGCACGCCTCGACGAGTGCATCCATCGCCTTCCGGGCATACCCTTTCCCGGAACCGGACCGGGTGAAGACCCCGTCCACCTCGTAGCCGTCGGGGTGCCGCCGGCACCGGGCAACGGAGACAAGGGTGTCGTCCGCAAAGACCCCGAAGATCCGGTCCATCTCCGGGTCTGCTTTCGGCTGGTGGTAGTCGGTCCAGACCTCCTCGGCGAGCGCGAACTCATCCCGCCGGAGCCCCCGGGCCTCGACGAGGTGGATCGGGACTGCCAGCACCAGCACCGGCGGCTTTACGCACCCGACGACCGCGCTCGTGACGCTTCCGAGCGGGCGCTTCCCGGGCGTCACGCTTTCCGACGCGCGGGATGACGACCGCAGAGGCGCCGATCTCATCTGCCACGGCGCAGATGGTCCGCGCCGGAACCCCGGTTCGGACCAGCGTGCGGACTCCTCGCGTCCTGCGGGCGAGAGGTCCCCGGTGAGGAGGGCGAGCCGGTCGCCTGCCTCCTGCTCCGTCCCGGGACTCCTGGTTCGACGACGACGCAGGAGCACCGCCGTCCCGCCCTCCGCGGGCTCCTCCAGGACCGAGCGGACCTCCGGCGCCAGTGCCGCGAGATCGGTCGGCACCAGCAGCCGGAGAAAGAGCGGCAGTCCGCCTCCTCCCGTCTGCGGGATGATCAGGACGTGTATCCGGGCGTCCCGGAGCACGGCGGCCGCGACGTTCCCGGCAAAGAGGTTCCGGAGCAGGCCCTGGTCCCTGACCCCATCGCGATCAGGTCGGCACCCGTATCGGCGGCGGCCCGGAGGATCCTCTCTGCAACAGGCGTCCCGTCGTCTTCCGCGATCACCACCGAGACCGGGAACCCCTGCTGCTGCAGCGTCTCCGGCACCCGGCGGAGCAGGCCGGCGTCAGGCAGGGGCGCGGCCGACGACCGGGCATGGAAGAGGACGACCTCGTGGACGCCGGGGAATCTCGCCGATCCGCTCCGCCGGGCTCATTGAGGCCCCGGAGAGGTCGGTCGGGATGAGCACCTTTCTGAACATGGTTCCACCTCACACGATCCGGTATCCGCCCGGCGGGATGTGGATCTCGAACCGCGCCCCTCACCGGGTGTCCCGGTCTCCGCGATCGTCATACCGGTGATCGAGAGGATCTCCCACGAAGAAGAGCCCGAGCCCGCCCCGCCATCGGCGCTATACTCGAAGATCCTCTCTTTCTCCGGGTCCGGGATACCGACGCCGTCGTCCTCGACGTAGATCAGGAGCCCGTCGTCCCGGATCTGGTAGGTGATGACGACCTGCGAGACGCTCTTCCCGTGGCGGGCGGCGTTCTCGATCAGGTTCGAGAAGACCCGGTCGAGCATCGGGTCGGTGAAGACCTCAGCCGTTCCACCCAGGGCGGATCGATATCCGGGAGCAGCAGGCACGATGTCACCTCCCGATCATCTTCTGGAGGGTTGCCAGCCCGGCGGCCTGAGGCCGAGGTCCTGGTAGTCGCGGGTGATCTCCGCGCGGCGCTGCACGAGCCGGGCGTCCTCTTCGAGGCTGCCGAGATACCGGCGGACGGCCGGGTCGTCGAACTCCTTAACGCCGCCGGCGATCCGCTTAAGAAGCGTCGATACCGCCGCCATCAGGTCGTTGCGGGTGAGGCGCCCCATCATGTTCAGTTTGGTGTTGGCCTCACGGAGGGCGGCCTCGGCGTTCTTTCGGGCGGTGATGTCGACGAGCGTGAGGACGACACGCCCGTCCGGGAGCCGGCCGGCCGAGAGGACACCTGGACGGCGGCCCCGTCGGTGCGGCGGAGGGCTGTTTCGTATCCGTAGACCGCCTTACCCGACCGGAACCCGCCTGGAACTCGCCCCAGGTGCCGGGGTCAGCGAAGAACCGGTTCATGGGCTCCCCGATCAGGGCGCCGGCCGTGGTGCCGAGGAGGTCGCGCCCACGTAGTTGGCCTCCTCGATCCGGGGCACGGTCTCCGCCAGGGCAATGATGAACGTCCCTGCCTCCGAGTTGTCAAAGACCCCCGGTAACGTTCCTCCTGCTCCCGCAGCCTCAGGGAGAGAAGCGATATGACCGCGCCGATGGCGACGAAGACCACCGCCCGCGAGAGCGCCGAGACGATCAGCCCTGCATCTCCCCGGCAACGGGGAGGGTCATCGCCAGGTACCCGAGGGCGAGGGCGAGCGAGAAGACGGTCCCGCGGCGGGGAACCAGTATGCGGCAAGCACGATCGGCAGGTAGAAGAGGTGCGGGAGGACGATGGTGATGCCGGCAAGAAGCCCGGCGGCGTTTACGGCGAAGGTGACGACGACCGATGCCAGAAGCAGGAGGAGCCGGTCCTCTCTCTTGCCGGCGGGCGCTTCCCGGCGCTCATGCTGCTCGCCCCTGCGGCGGGTAAGGGATGAAAACGGCTCTCCGGAACCCCGGGCGAGGGTGCTGTCCTGCGGTGTGCTCTCTCTCTCATGTTCCCTGTATGGCGCTTTGATCTCCGGCCTTTAAAAGGGATCTGATCGCCATAGCGCCGTGCCCGGTGTCCGCGGCTCCTTTCGCACCCGTGCCCGGGAGAACGGGGCCATGCAAAGGCATATGCTCTCGATCCGGCCATTACTGATCGAAACGATCCGGGAAGAACCATGAAGATCGCACTCCTCCAGGTGAACGCGGTCGCGGGCGATCTGGCCGGCAACGCCGACCGGATAGCGGCGGGCGTCGAGGAGGCGGCCCGTCACCGGCCGGACCTGTCGTGACCCCCGGCTCTCCCTGCCCGGTTGCCCCCCGGGACCTGCTCCTCGGAGAGGGTTCGTGGGCGGAGCCTCGCCATCCTCGACGATCTCGCCGCCGATCTCCGGACGCGCCGCCGGTCCTCGTCGGTTTCGCCGCGCCGAACCTCTCCGGGACGGGCCGGCCGCTCTTCAACGCCGCCGCCCTCCTCCGGGACGGGGGTTGGGAAGATATTCAGAAAGACCCGGCTCTCCCGGGACGTCTTCGATGAAGACCGCTACTTTGAGCCGGGGCCAGGGACCCCCAGGTCCTTTGCCTCGGCGGGAGGACGATCGGGGTCTCTATCGGTGAGGCGGTCTTCTGCGGGGGTGACGGTCTTTCCGGCGCGGAGGTGGTCGTAAACCTCTCCGCGTCGCCGTTTGCCGCCGGGCGGCACCGCCTGCTGGAGACGGCGGTCGCCCGCACCGCAAAGGACCTCAGGACCGCGATCGCCCGGACAAACCTCGTCGGCGGCAACGACGACCTGGTCTTCGACGGCCGGAGTTTCGCCGTCAGCGCCGGCGGGACCCTGATCGCCCGCGGTGCGGCCTTCGAGGAGGACGTCGTGACCGTCGATCTCTTCTCCCTGCCCCGGGGCGCGCCCGGCGACCCGGCGCCGGAGCCCGAGATCTGGGGGGCGCTGGTGCTCGGCACCCGCGACTACGCCCGCAAGTGCGGGTTTACGTCGGTCCTCCTCGGCCTCTCGGGCGGGATCGACTCGTCGCTTGTGGCCGCGGTCGCCGTCGAGGCGCTCGGGCCGGAGAACGTCCTCGGCGTGCTCCTCCCATCCCCCTACACCTCACGGGAGAGCGTCGAGGATGCCCGGGAACTTGCGGAGAACCTCGGCATCCGGGTGGAGTGCATCCCGATCGCGCCGGTGATGGAGGCGTACGACGAGGCCCTCGGGGAGATCTTTGCCGGGCTTCCCCGCGACGCCACCGAGGAGAACCTGCAGGCCCGGATCCGGGCGGCGGTCCTGATGGCCATATCGAACAAGTTCGGCTCCCCTGCTCCTCGACCGGGAACAAGTCGGAGGCGGCGGTCGGCTACTCCACCCTCTACGGAGATATGGCGGGCGGCCTCGCCGTGATCGCCGACGTCCCGAAGGTGATGGTCTACCGGCTCGCCCGGTGGCTGAACGCGCGGCGCCCCGTCATCCCCGGGCGGGTGCTCGAAAACCCCCTCCGCGGGAAACCGGCCCGGCCAGACCGACCAGGAGGTCCTCCCCTACGATCTCCTCGACGCCATCCTCCACCGCCACATCGACTGCTTCGAGTCCCCGGCCGATATCGTCGCCGCCGGGTATCCCCGGGCGACCGTCCACGCGGTCCTCCGGATGGTCGGGCAGGCGGAGTTCAAGCGCCGGCAGGCTCCGCCCGGGCTCAGGGTGACCGGCCGGGCGTTCGGCACCGACTGGCGGATGCCGATCGCCGCGAAGGCGTGGTGGCGGGAGGATGCCCGCTGATGGCACCCTTCACGAACGCCCTCTCCCGGATCTATGATACCCTCTTCGCGGCGTTCGGCCACCAGCACTGGTGGCCGGCAGAGACGGCGTTTGAGACGATGATCGGCGCGATCCTCACCCAAAACGTCTCCTGGACGAACGCGGCCCGGGCCGTCCGGAACCTGGAGGGCGCCGGGATGCTCGACCCGCGCCTGCTTGCAAAAACCGACCCGGGCGAGATCGCCCGCCTGATCGTCCCGTCCCGGTTCTATAACCAGAAAGCGGAGCGGATCCGGGAGTTCGCCCGGGTCTACGTCGCGGAGTTTGAGGGCGACCCGGCGGTGATGGCCGCCGTGGAGACCAGCGCTCTCCGTGAGCGGCTGCTCGCCGTCCGGGGGCTCGGGAAGGAGACGGTGGATTCCATCCTGCTGTATGCCTGCGGAAAGCCGGTCTTCGTCGTCGACGCCTACACGCGGCGGATATTCTCGCGCTACGGCCTCCTCGCCGCGGATGCCTCCTACGACCGGATGCAGCGCCTCTTTGCGGAGAACCTTCCCCGACCCGGCACTCTTCAACGACTACCACGCCCAGATCGTCTTCCTCGGAAACACCGTCTGCAGGAAGTCGCCGCTCTGCGGCCGCTGCCCCATCCGGGAGGTCGACGGCGCGCTCAGGTGCGCCGGTGTGCGGGAGTGACGGGGTCCGCGCTCACTTCTTCCGGTAGATGTTTAAGCCGATCTTGATCTCTTCGTGGCCCGGCACCGAGACGTTGCCCTCGGTGGAGGCGACCGTGATCGACTTCCCGCTCTTCGATTCGCCGAACTCTTTTCCGAGATCCACGCGTATGACGAGGGTAGTCCCCTCGACCGCCATATCGATGTTCTTCATACTTTTCCATTACGTGCGCTCCCCGGCGGATATGCGCTTCGATGCGGGTATGGGAGGGCGCCCGGGGCCCGGACGAAGAGAGCAAACGCTATCCCGGCCCCGGTCCAACCCTACCATAATATTGGGTTACGTGGCGTAATGGATGCAAAACACAGCGCTCTTGAGAGATACTTTGGTTATACATCGTTTCTCCCCACCAGGAGGATCGTCGACGCCGTGCTCGCCGGAAGGGACGTCCTCGCCGTCATGGCGACCGGGGGCAACAAATCCCTCTGCTACCAAACCTCCGGCGCTCATCTTCGGCGGGCTCACGGTCGTCGTCTCACCGCTCATCGCCCTGATGAAGGACCAGGTCGACGGTCTCCGGGCAAACGGCATCGCGGCCGCGACGATCAACAAGCTCGCTCGGGCATGGGAGCAAAAAGATCATCGAACGGGTGATCCTCGAAGGCCGGATCCGATCCTCTACATCTCCCCGGAGCGGGCCGTGCAGTCGTCCTTCCTCTCGCTCATCGCAAAGGCGGACGTCCGGCTCATCGCGATCGATGAGGCGCATTGCATATCGATGTGGGGCACAACTTCCGGCCCGAGTGCCGCCGGCTCCGGGTGCTCAAAGAGCGGTTCCCCGCAGTCCCGGTCATCGCCCTGACCGCGACCGCCATCCCCGCCGTCCAGGACGACATCGCAGTCGAAACCGCCCTGAAGAACCCGGCCCGGTTTGTCGGGAGTTTCAACCGCAAAACCTCACCTACCGGGTGGTGCCGAAGGCCCGCTACTTTCAGAGGCTCGTTGCATACGTAAGCGAGCACCGGGGCGATGCCGGCATCATCTACTGCTTCTCCCAGAAGGCGACGGAAGACCTCGCGGAGAAACTCCCGGGGCAGGGGATTTCTCGCCCTCCCCTACCGCCGGCCTCCCCGACGCCGTCCGCGCGGAGCACCAGGAGGTTTTCTCCCGCGGCGACGCCGCAATCATCTGCGCCACCGTCGCCTTCGGCATGGGGATCGACAAACCCGACGTCCGGTTCGTCATCCACACCGACCTCCCAAAGACCTCGGTCCTACTACCAGGAGACCGGCAGGGCGGGCAGGGACGGGGAGGCGGCGGACTGCATCCTCTTCTACAGCCGGGGCGACTACGCCACCATCCGGGCACATCATCGAGAAGGAGTGCACCGATGCGGTGCAAAGGACGTCGCCTACCGGAAGGCGGGGCGATCCGACTACTGCGAGACCGCCGGGTGCCGGCGGAAGTTCCTGCTCACCTACTTCGGCGAGGACTACCCGGGGAGCGGTGCGGCGGGTGCGACCGGTGCGAGACGCCGGTGACGGTCTTTGACGGGACTCGTGTTGCACTGGCGGCCATCGCCTGCATCAGGGAGGTCGGGGAACGGTTCGGGGCATCCTATGTCGCCGACGTCCTTTCCGGGGCGAAGACCGCGCGGATCCGCGAGAACGGGCACGACCGCATTCCCGCCTACGGCTCCGGCGGGGATACACCCGCGACCAGTGGCTGCTCTTCATCCAGGAGCTGGTCCGGACAGGGTTCATCACGTCGACGGGCGGCCGATACGGTCCTCACGCTGAACGACCGGAGCCGGGCGGTCATCGCGGGAGGTCTTTGTGCCGCTCACGGAGCCGCGGCCGGAGGGCGTCGTCGCGGCAGAGGCGGACGACGACTACGACGAGGCCCTCTTCGCGAGGCTCCGCCGGCTCCGCAAGATCGTCGCCGACCTTGAGCACGTGCCCCCGTTCGTCGTCTTCCACGACAAAAGCCTCAAAGAGATGGCGAAACACCGCCCGCGCACGGGTGCCGAACTCCTCCGGATCTACGGCGTCAGCGAGGGGAAACTGCAGCGCTACGGCAGGAGGTTCCTCGATGCCATCGATAAGCACTGCACCGAAGAGGGACCGGGCCGGGGCGCCGGAGGGGGTGACGCGGCTGGCGTCCCGATACCCCTCCCGACCGTGGCGCTGGACGCCGGGTGGATCCGCCCCGCGGGTCCCGGAAGACGGAATCGGTGGAGAGTCACCGCCCGCAACAAGGAGAGGGGAGCATCGGGCAGGGGGCTGCAGCCTCTCGCTGCCCGGTAAGACCTCCTTTCTGGTGGAGGACCCAGGCGCCCGGGAGCGATCCCAAAAACATCCTCCACCCGCCATGAGGCCGTCTGCCCCGCAGGTGCCGGAGGAAGGATTCCCGGCGAGATGGGCCCCAGATCCGGCTCATCCAATTTTATAGGTAGATTAATATATTTCTACCAATATTGTGCTCCCATCGCAGATCGAAGGTGCCTCGACCACTGCACTGATCGCTGATTCGCAGAAGGCCAGCCGACGATAAAATCCTTTCAGGCGCCCGTAATCGTTCTGAAAGGTGCCGCACGCCCGTCACGGCCATCTCTTCCATTCACACAGCGAGACTCGAACGCCTCATGGACATCATCGCTCCGAAGCACCTGCCTGCGGGGGATAGACCTCTTCGAGGTGTTGAGGAGATGAGAAAAGAGAGCATTCTGGTCTTTGTACTGTTAGCCTGCGCACTGGCAACCGTCGCCAGCGCCGCAGTTGTAGACTTCTCCGTGGTGTGGAACAAGACCTACGGCAAACCTGGCGCGAACGATTCCGCATACTCGATCGTCCAGGTCCCGGGGGACAGGGGATACGTCTTCGCCGGCGAGACGGGATCGTTCGGCGCTGGAGAGACCGACGCCTGGGTGGTCGATCTCTCCGGGTCAGGCGCCGAACGATGGAACAGGACCCACGGTGGCCCCGGCAAAGATACGGCCCGCTCGGTGATCAACACATCAGACGGGAACTACCTCTTTGCGGGGACGCTCACCTCCGTGACCGGAGACAACCAGAGAGATACCGACGTCCTGGTCGTGAAATTCAGCCCAACGGGTGATCTCATCTGGAATGAGACGTTCGGCGGGCCCGATGACAACGCCACGGCATACGCGGTCGCTGAGGCGGCGGACGGGGGCTACATCGTCGTCGGTGCAACGGCGCCCTGGGGAGCACCGGACACCGATGCGCTGGTGATCAAGCTCAACCGTTCCGGGTCGGAGGAGTGGAACCGCACCTTCGGGGAGCCGGGGCTGAACGATACGGCATACGCGGTCGTCGCGGCACCGTCCGGCGATATCGGTGTGGCAGGAAGCACGGAGTCGTTTGGAGCGTTCGCGACCGATGCGTTCGTCCAGAAGATCGGCCCGTCCGGGAACGAGGCCTGGAACGTGACCTTCGGCGGTGCGGAGAACGACACTGCCCGGTCGATCGTCCTGGCGCCGGACGGGGGTTTCGTCTTCTCGGGGAGTTACATGAGCAGGGCCGCTTCCGGCAGGACGGAGGATGACGCCCTGGTCGTCAAGATGAAACCGGACGGGAAGGTCGCCTGGAACTGGACCTACGGGAACGCAGATGAGAATGAGTCGGCCGGATCGATCATCGCCACCCGCGACGGCGGATACCTCTTTGCCGGCAGGACCGGAAAGTCTCCACTCGATAACGACGCCTGGATCGTGAAACTCGACAGCAAGGGGGCTGTCGAGGGCGACCTGACGATCGGGGGCAGGAACCCGGGCGACCGGGCAGCGTCGGTCATCCAGACGGCGGCATCCGAGTATGTCTTTGCCGGGACCTTCAATGCTACAAAGAAGGGCGGCAAGCTCGATACTGATGCCTGGGTTGTAAAACTGACCACGAAGCCGAAGACGGTGATAAAACCGCCGTCAAAACCCCCGAAACCGCCGAAAGTCTGCCCCGGACAGTGTCCCCCTCCGACGTCGAAACCGACAATACCGTCCGAGCCGAAGACCGGTAGTATCGGCGACTTCGTCTGGAGCGATACCAACAAAAACGGCATCCAGGATGGCGGTGAGCCCGGGATACGGGACGTCGCCGTCAAACTCCTGAATGCACAGCAGCAGGAGATTGCCACAAGGGTGACTGATTCCAGGGGCAATTACCTCTTCAGCGGTCTGCAGCCCGGCGACTATTACGTCAAATTCAGCCTCCCGAAAGACTACACGTTCACCGGGAAAGATGCCGGTGGAAACGACGCTAAAGACAGCGACGCTGACCAGACGACCGGCAGGACTGCGAAGATCACCCTCAAGGCGGAGGAGAAGCAGCTCCAGTGGGATGCCGGGATGATCAAACAGGCACCTCCGGCCGCCGGACAGATCGGTGACCTCGTCTGGGAGGACAAGAACGGGAATGGCCTCCAGGATGGAGGCGAGGCGGGCCTGAAAGACGTCACGGTTAAGCTCCTGGACGGAACCGGCAAGCCGGTCAACGATGCCGCCGGAAAGCCGCGGGAGGTGAAGACCGATGCAAACGGGGAGTACCTCTTCGACAATCTCGCGGCAGGGGACTACATCGTCGAGTTCAGCCTTCCGAAGGATTACACGTTCACCAAGAAAGATGCCGGCGATGACACAAAGGACAGCGACGCTGACCAGGCGACCGGCAGGACCGCGAAGATCACCCTCAAGGCGGGAGAGAAGCAGCTCCAGTGGGATGCCGGGCTGGTCAAGACAGCGGGCCAGATAGCCGTCACCAAAAAGACCAACGGTCAGGTTGCCAAGAATCCACCGGGGCCGACGATCAAGGTCGGCGATAAGGTAACGTGGACCTACGAGGTGACGAATCCCGGGACAGGCCAGCTCACCAACGTCAAGGTGACGGACGATAAAGCCGGCCCGATTGCAGGACCGCCCACCGGGGATGACGGTAACGGCAAACTCGACCCCGGCGAGACGTGGACCTACACCAAAGACGATACGGCAAAGGACACGAGCGGCATGCCGGGCGGTTCCTATAAGAACACCGTCACGGTCACGGCAGACGATCAAACCGCGAAGCAGGTGACGGCAACCGATGTCAGCCACTATACCAGTTCACCCGCAGGAGGCGGGTGTGCCTGCACCGCGGATTTCACCTCCTATATCTCACACCGAGCTCCTCCTGCCGGAGCGCAAAATCCCGATCCGTTATCATTGACAATCTATCATTTCCAGGGGAGCGTTCAGACTTCCAATTGCCTTGCCGGAGTGGCACCGGCCAAGTGGGAGTGGGACTTTGGAGATGGAAAAGGATGGCAGGACCTCGGCCAGAACCCAACGCACACATTCGCGACGGCCAAGACCTATGACGTTAAACTCCGGGTGACGCTCAGTAACGGTGTAACCTGTGAGGTCATGAAAAAGGTAACAGTGGAAGCGCCCCCGCTACCGGAGGGCAAGGGTTCGATAGGGGATTTTGTATGGAACGACAAAAACGAGAATGGAAAGCAGGATTCAGGTGAGAAAGGCCTTGCTGGCGTGGTCGTGACGTTGCTCGATAAGAATGACAACCCGATCAACGGTGAGAACGGACAGCCCAGGCGGATCACCACAAAAGAGGATGGAAAATACGTATTCGACAAACTCCCAGAAGGGAAGTATAGAGTCATGTTTGACCCCCCTCAGGGGAACTGGATCTACAGCCCGATGGATAACGTCCCGAATGACGATAATCTGGACAGCGATCCCGGAATATCAGGCCGGACCGGTATCATCGTCATCAAAGAGGGAGCACTGGTACAGTCCAACTGGGACGCCGGGTTTTATAATCATGCGATGCAGGGCACAGGCCAGATCGGGGATCTGGTCTGGGAAGACGAGAATGAGAACGGGATTCAGGACGGAACCGAGAAAGGAGTTTCGGGCGTTTCGGTGACGTTGATGGACGATAAACTCATGCAGATCTACGCGGCAACCACCGATGCAAACGGGAAGTACCTGTTCACCGATCTGACGGCTGGAGACTACTACGTGGTTTTCGGGCATAGAGCGGCGCAGAGAGATGCGAAATTCACGCGACAGAATGTCGATGCCAACACGAAAGACGACATTGATAGCGATGCAAGCATGATCGGGAGAACGGATAAGATTACGCTGCAGGATAACCAGAAGCAGCTCCAGTGGGATGCCGGATTGATCTTTATAACGCAGACAACGATAGGTCCTATCTTCCAGGGTCAGGGCTCCATTACCGGCGTCACGTTCGATGACCGGAACGGCAACGGTGTCCTGGACGAGGGCGAGTCCGGCGTTTCGGCGGTTGGAGTGACACTTCTTGCCGGAGGGGCGCCGGGAGAAAGCATCCCTGAAACAGGTAAACGCTCCAGTGCCTTCGAACGTGAAACCAGCGGAAGAACCTACAGCGACGATGGGAGATCCGATGGGATATCATTCGCGGTTGTGACAGATGTAGGCAGCCTGACCGCCGTCAACAAAACCACAACCGATGAGAGGGGTGCCTATGCATTCACGAACCTCACTATTGGAGAGTACTACCTCATGTTCGATCCGCCGGAAGGCTACACCTTCGCCATCCCCGAAGAGGGTAGCGAGCTCGATCCGGAGACCGGCATTGCGGGCCCGATCGAGATCGTGGAGAATGATACCAAGATCACACTGAACATCGGATTCAACCGGACCCCGGGACCGACAGTGGGGCCCGCAGTTGGCAACAGCACCATCGGCGACCTCGTCTGGAACGACACCAATGGGAACGGCATCCAGGACGAGGGTGAAGGAGGCGTCGCCGATGCCACCGTCGAGCTTTACTACGCGAACGAGACCCTCGCCAATTCAACGACGACGGATCCAGACGGTGCCTACCTCTTCACCGCTCTCCCGGCGGGCGAGTACTACCTGGTCTTTGGACTGCCGGAAGGCTTCAACTTCACGATAGCGGATCAGGGCGCCGATGATGCAACGGACAGCGACGCCGACCCGGCAACCGGCAGGACGGCGAACATCACGCTCGCCGAGAACGAGACACAACTCGACTGGGATGCCGGGGCGAACCTGACGGCGGCAGAAGCGGCGGAGACCGCCACCATCGGCGACTTCGTCTGGAACGACACCAACGGGAACGCCCTCCAGGACGAGGGTGAGGCCGGCGTGTCCGGGGTCACCGTCCGGCTCCTGGACGAGAACGGCGATCAGGTCACTGATGCGGCCGGAACCGCCGTCGAGACCACGACGGGAGAAGACGGTCGCTACGCCCTCGAGGGCGTCGTCGGCACGACCTACGTCATCGAGGTCGTGGCGCCGGACGGGCTCACCTTCGTCACGCCGGACGCTGGCGATGATACACGGGACAGCGACGTCGGGGTGGAGACCGGCCGGACCGAACCCTTCGTACTCGCGGGTGACGACCTCACGCGGGATGCGGGGTTGAACGCCACCGTAGCGGAAGCTGAGACCGCCACCGTCGGTGGAGTTGCCTGGAACGATACAAACGCCGACGGCGCCAGGGATGCCGGCGAGGCGGGGGTGCCGCGCGTTGCGGTGACCCTCCTCGGCGCGGACGGTACGGATGCCGGGACGGCGACGACGGATGACACCGGAGCCTACCAGTTCACCGGGGTCGCCGCGGGGACGTATTCCCTGAGTTTCACGCCGCCGGAGGGCTACACCTTCAGCCCCACCGGCCAGGACAGCACCGTCGATCCCGGGAGCGGGACAACGGAGCAGTTCGAGATCGGGCCGGGCGAGGAGCAGCTGGACTGGAACGCGGGGCTCGTGCCGCCGGCCATAGAGGTGACCCAGACGCCGGAAGTGGAGACAACACCTGAAGTAGAGGTGACACCGGAAGTAGAGGTGACGCCGGAAGTGGAGACAACACCTGAAGGGGAGACGGGGGGAGGCAGCATCCTGTAGGACCGCCGGGGGAGATACTCATCCCGGAGAATGAAGCGGCAACGGAAGGGGCGGCGAGGCCGGCCATAAAACGGCCACCGTCCCGACAAGAAGAGGAAGGGCAGATGGCAATGAGAGAAGAGGAGAGCAACAACAGAATGATGGTAGATGCGAGAGGGGGATGATGAGAATCATATTCATCATTTTCTGCGCGTGCCTGATAGCGGCGCTACTCGGTGCATCCGCAGTGGCCCAGAACGTTCCTGCGGGTACGGGGAACGAGACATCCGGGGATAACCAGAGCAACACCGGAGCTGCAGTAACCTATATCCCGGGTGCAAACGGCAGCGTCGCCGGGGACCTCACCCCGGCTCCCACGGCCGGGGCCGCGAACGCTTCGGGATCCGCTATGCAGGGAGCCATCTACCATGTCTCGGTGGATGGCAACAACGCGGGTTCGGGCGGCGAGGATCAGCCCTGGGGCACGATCCAGCATGCCGTGGATACCGCCGGGCCGGGGGATACGATCCTCGTGCACGAGGGAAACTACACTGGAGACGTCGAGATGGCCTTATCGGGTGAGGAGGGAAGATCGATCACCCTAACGGGAGCACCGGGCGAGAAGGTCGGCATCCACGGGGGGATCGGCCTCCAGGAGGGGGCATCGTATATCGTGGTGCGGAACATGAGCCTGGATAACTACTCCGCCTGGGGCGTCACGCTCTATGGAGGCAACCACCACGTCCACCTCGCAAACATGAGTATGACCGGCGGGGATGCCGGCATCCGCATGACCGTGGGCTCGTCGGGCGAGGACCCGGCGTTCGGCCCGGTGACCGACGTGACGATCGAGAACTGCACCATCCGGGACGTCCTCTACACGGCTGTGGACGGCACCCCCGGCCCATGCGAGCGGATCGTCTTCCGCGGGCTCGAGGTCTCCGGCTCCGGGCTCGAGGAGAGCTACGGGGCGGACGGGATCGCGGTGGAACGGGGGCAGGATATCCTCGTTGAGGACTGCAGGATCCACGACAACGGGGGTGACGGCATCGACCTGAACTCCCGGGACACGGAAGGAAACGTCTCAAACATCACGGTCCGCAACAACGAGGTCTACCGGAACCACTACAGCGGGATCAAACTCTGGGCCGGCGGGTTGATCGAGAATAACGTCGTCTGGGGCCAGGGAGAAGGACCGATTGCGGGGGGCGATTACCCCTGCACCATGGAGATCCTGAACAACTCCGTCGCCTACAACGGGTATGATCCCGAGTTCGGCACGAGGGGCTATGCGCTGACCGTGGGCTACACCGAGGCACAGAACGGAACTCCCGTCAGGCTGCGCCTCACAAATAACATATTCGCGTTCAACAGCCGCCCCAGCGGGGAGGAGGGGCATACCGGAATCTACCTCGGCCCCGGGGTGGACCTGCTCGAAGAACGGGACAACGTCTACTACAGCCGGGTAGATGGTGAGATCTTCGCCCAGTTCCTCTGCAATCCCGACCGGGACTACGACACCTGCGATATCACCCGTAAAGAGATCCAGGATGGCACCTGGGCACGGCTGACCGGCCAGGGTGAGGGCGACCTGACGGTGGACCCGCAGTTCGTATCCGGCTGGCCAAACGTGGACCTCCATCTGAAACCGGGGAGCCCCGCAGCAGGGCACGGGGCCTACTGAGGGGTGAGGGGGCGTTCACCCCGGCGGAGGATCGGGCGCGGGGTCCACCCGCCGGGTCCGGTGCCGCCCCAAAGATCCCTGTCCGTTTTTTCCACGGGAGCTTCCCGGCAGCCTGCCGGGGGGCATCCCCCGGGCGTGTGCCGGCCCGCGGGATCGAGCGCCGTCCAGGGTAGCGCCGGTACCGCGCTGCCGCTCTCAACTCGATGTGTTAATGAGCATGCAGGGCCAACGCGCAATGTACCAGGACTATGCGGCTCATTTCATGGAACGTAGATCTCTTCCGCTCCGGCATGAAGAGCGTGGAGAAGAAGGTCGAAGCAGTCTGCCAGCACTCACCGGATATCGTCGCCTTCCAGGAGGTGACGGACCGGGACCTGCCGCTCTTCCGTGAAGAACTGGAGAACTTCGGGCTGATCCACTCCGTCGACAGCATTGCCCTGGTGGAGATTGCCCGGGTGGCTTACATGGCCGAGCGGTTGAACGATCTCAGGGCGCGCAACGCAAACGATCCTTTCCAGTTCGCATACAGCATCTCCCGGCTCTCCGAACAGTGCTCGCCGTCCGGCGAGACAAAGGACTTCGGATGCCTGAT
Source organism: Methanoculleus sp. 10 (assembly GCF_913757945.1). Classification (NCBI taxonomy): domain Archaea; kingdom Methanobacteriati; phylum Methanobacteriota; class Methanomicrobia; order Methanomicrobiales; family Methanomicrobiaceae; genus Methanoculleus; species Methanoculleus sp. 10. Next base: position 180,087 of record NZ_CAJYDP010000009.1, read on the forward strand.
AGCGAGCAGGTACCCCCTCACGCCATTAAACCCGCTGGACTTCGACATCCCGTGGAAACGGCGGGTGGTCTCCGCCGTCGTCAGCGCACCCACGGGCGAGTTCGAGGTGCACAACGTCCACGTCCCCACGGCGATAGGCAGCCGGAGGAACGAGATCGTGAAGGCCGAGACGCTGGTCGGGATCTACCGGCGCCTTGCCGTCAGGCCGGCGAGGCCGCGGATCCTCTGCGGGGACCTCCACATCCCGGAGGCGGAACTCCCCGACGGGACGATCGTCCCCTTCTACCGTGATATCATTCCTGACCGGACCTACTCGACGGTCTCCGAGAGCGAGGAGTACCTCGGGCGGCCGAGGAGATGGTGGTACAACGCCGAGATGAACGTCATCTCCGGCCTTGCGGAGTACGACCTCCCCGACGTCTTCCGGAAACTGCACGGCTACCGGGCGAGGGAGTACAGCTGGTGCCCCGACCGCGGGCCCGAGGATGTCCCGAAGTGCAAGCGCTACGACCACATCTTCGCATCTGCGCGCCTCAACCCGACGGCGTGCTGGTACCTGCACAACCTCCGGGGGCAGGGGTTGAGCGACCACTCCGCGGTCGTGATGGACTTTGAGCCGTGACCGCCCTCCGGGTCGCGATCCCGCCCCTCCCCATAGGCGCTAACGTACTCCTTCGCTCCGGGGCATCACTTACTACTATAGTTTTTCCCGGGCTCCGGCGCTGGTGAGTGCGCGGTAGGGCATACGGGCACGGCTCGCAAGGCAAAGGCAACAGAGAAGAGGAATACAGAGAGCGCCGGGAGGGAGATTTGAACTCCCGAGGTGCCAGGCACCAGCGGCTTTCAAGGCCGCCGCCTTCCCGGACTAGACTATCCCGGCCCGCCTATACCTATTGGTCGCCGGATGAAAAAAGGTTGTTCATCCCCGGCGCGCGAGGACGACCACAACAACGAGTGCAAGGAGCGCGAGGACCACCGGGACCGGCGCAGACTGGGTGGTGGTGGGTTTCGCGTCCCCGAAGAGCCCGGGCGCAGCCTGACTCACCCTGACCGAGTCGGCGTTCGCGGCCGAGACCTGCACCGTCCCGCTGTCGTTGTAACTCATGGGGTAGACCTTGACGTAGACGGTGCCGCCCCGTGCGGCAAACACCGCGGTCTCGGGTTCGAGCAGGCCTTTATCGTTGACTTTGTGGGATTTTCCGTCCTCGTCGATGTACTCGATCACCCAGTCGATCCCGACCGACGTCGCGAACGTCACCGTGCCGCTCTTCGTGTCGACCTCGAAGTACGCCGGAGCCGAGCGTGTGGCGGGGGCGCTCGCGGATATCATCGCCGGCGTCGCCGTGGCAGTCGGTGCGCCCGAAATCACAAACGTCACGGTCCCGATGTAGCCTTTGGCGTCGGAGAACGTGACCTCGTATGTGCCCCCCTCAGAGATGGGCACTTCTGCAGCGAAAGCCCCGGTTGCGTCGGTGCGGATGTACTCCGGCCCGTAGACGACGGCGCCGCCTTTCTCGACCCGGACCTGGACGCCCCCGCTGCCGATCCCGCTGACCGTACCCCGGAGGTCGAGGGTGCCGTCGAACTCCTGGTTGAGCGGGGATTGTACTACGACGCTCTCAGAGCGGTCGACAAGGGTGACGATCTGCATCGTCGTCGAACTGCCCCCGAAGGTGGTCTGCGTGGGATCGATGATCTCGACCGAGTAGGTCCCCGCAGCGAGACCGGTGGTATCGAATGTCGCTGAGAACGAACCGTCTTCCTGGACGACGATGGTCTTGCGGGCTACTTCGCTCTTTGTGCCCTGGGCATAGTACAGGACGACGTCCGTGCTGAACCCGGGGTTGAGGGAGGGCTTTGTGAGCCCGCCCACGATCGTGGTGCCGGTGACGTTGAGCTGGTCGCCGACGTAGACTGTCTTTGGGGCACTGATTCCAACGTACGCGGCTGATGCCGCGCTGACGAGCAGCATCGCAGCGATGAGCGTCAGCCATGCGATCCTTTTCATACCAGTACATCAACGAATATGAGGTATAATGGTATCCAAATCGATTGAGAAGCCGCTCGCGTCCTGGAGGGGGAAAGACCGGTATGAAGGGCAGATCCTCGATACGCTGACGGTAATCTTTCGGAGCGGCGGGTGTTCCTGGAACCGGTGCCGTATGTGCGGTTACCGGCACGAGCGCTACCCCGATCTCCCGCGGGACGATCTTGCCGACCGGTTGGTCCGCCAGGTCCGCTGGGTGAAAGAGAACTTCCGCGACGAGGACTACCAGGTGCTCAAGATCTTCACGTCGGGAAGCTTCTTCGATCCCGGCGAGGTCCCCCCCGCCGCCCGGCGCGCCGTCGCGGAAGCGTTCCGGGGCAAGGTCGTGATCGCCGAGACAAGGCCCGAGTACGTCGAACTGGACGCGCTCCGTGAGTTTCAGGAGGGCATCGATACCGGCGCCTGGCCGCGGCCGCTCTCCGTCGCCGTGGGGCTTGAGACCACAAACGACGCAATCAGGGAGAAGAACATCGATAAAGGGTTCACATACGCCGACTTCCTCCGCGCCGCAGGGGTTGCGCACGCCGCCGGCGCGGGCGTGAAGGCCTATCTCCTGATGAAGCCGCCGTTCCTGACCGAGCGCGAGGCGCGCGACGACATGGTACGCTCCATCCGGGACGTCGCCTCCGTTGCGGACAGTATATCCATGAACCTCTGCACCGTCCAGAGCAGGACCGAGGTCGAACGCCTCTGGAGAGAGCACGCGTACCGCCCCCCCTACCTCTGGAGCGTCCTCGATGTGCTGATCGGGTCGCCGGTCCACGTCCTCTGCGACCCCGTCGGCGGCGGGCAGACCCGGGGACCGCACAACTGCGGCGCCTGCGACGGCCCGATCGTGAAGGGGATCGGTGACTACTCGCTGACCGGTGACGTCGAACTCCTGCGCGCCCTGAGGGAGACGGAGTGCGGGTGCAAAGAAGAGTGGGAGTTCGTGCTCGACCGGGAAGAACCGTTCTGTATGCCGCTCACCCGGTAATCTGACCGGACGTTGTCAGAAGGTCGTCGGTTTCAGACCCGGATCTTCCCTGGTTATCGCGCCGGGGGAAAGCCGTGCCCCGGAGCGGCCCTTGCGCCGGTTTCCTGGAGGAGCAGGTGGGGTTCAGGAGTTAGCCCGGACCCGGTTCTTCCCCGGGATCTCCCCGGGCACTGGACCGTGGTGGCTATCGCCACGGGGGGTGAGGACCGGGGAGGGGGCCTTCCCCCTTCCCGGGCAAAACGACGCCCAAAAGTTCCTCTCCGGCAACCTCCACCCGGCCTTCGTAAGAGAATGCCCATACGCTTCTCTCCAGCCCCCCCACCTCGCCCGCGCCTCCCGTAGGTAGGCTACTCATACGTTCCTCTCCGGCATCCCCTCCCTGCCCGGCCTTCGGCCTCCTCCCCCGCCCCTTGAGGGGCGGGGGCAGTGCGTGGCGATATCTGGTGGGAAGCCGTATCCGGGAAGCAGCGCTGGTGCCGGTTTTTCGGAGAGCCGAGAGCGATAAGCCCGCGCCCGGTTCTTTC